>CAZWXH010000001.1:0-52932 GCA_964637725.1 uncultured Coprobacillus sp.
CTTTTTTCACACCTGATTTTCCACCCTTGACATCAATACCACGCACTCAACGGTACTTTCATTGTCCCAACAAAGTTCCTCTGTTTCAATTCCATCGTAAAATACCGGGAATCGGAACTTTATGTGCTTCAAGAACCTGCCATCTTCCAGTTCTTTCTCATATAAGTCCACCTGTTCCACAAAGCTGTTTAGGAATTCCTTCTTTTCCTTGTCTATGAATCTATCGTATAGTTTATCAAATAATAGAAGAAATTCATAGACATTATCGCCAGATATTTTCTGCTGGCGGATACTTAACATTCTGTCTTCCACCTCTGATATTGAATCCTCTAGTGTACTAATTTCATCATAGAATTTGTCCATTCGATTCTGCATATCCTGATATTTTCTATCATAGTGTTTATCCATAATATCCAGAGCATCAATCTGATCTGCCAGCTTATTCTTAGAACCTACAAGCTGTTTCATCTGCTTACGCATATTGGTAAGTTCATTTTCCAGTTCATCAGTATCTATGCTCTTGCCAATTTTACGCTTAATCTCTTCTTCAAACTTTGGATTCTTTACCAGCTTACGAATAACCTCTGCAACTGCATCATTGACTTTATCCTCTCCCCACTGCTTGCGATAGGAACAATGATGTCCATCAACATAGGTTCTGTGCTTGCAGGCATAATAAAAATAATCCTTATACAGTGTTCCATCTTTTCTCTTTTTACGATTTACGTTGCCATACATACCGCTTCCACAGATTGGACACTTAATAATTCCTGATAGAAGATGTTCATGCTCTAAACTATGCACTTTCTCATGGCTGACACCTGTATCTTCTCTCTTCTTTTGAGCTAATTTCCATTCTTCTTCTGAAATGATTGCTTCATGAATACCATCACTAAGCATATATTCATCCTGCTTTACTACGTGGTAATCTGCTCGTGTACCAGCAATTTTCTCATTCTTTCGTCTGCCAAATGCCAGTTTGCCACAATAGATTGGATTATCCAGAACACCTTTAATAAAAGATGATGCAAATGTATCTAAGGTGTTATTCTGTCTTTTCTTCTTACGATATCCATTCTGATTTAGATAGGAAGCTATTGCATTGATTCCCATATTTGTATTAATATATTTATCATAAATCAGACGGATAATATCAACTTCATCCTCAGCAATATGAAGTTCTCCATTCTCCAGTTTGTAACCATAAGGAGCAAATCCACCATTCCACTTTCCCTCTCTTGCTTTTTGCTTACGTCCTTCCATTGTCTGGACAAGAATATTTTCACGTTCTATTTCAGCTACCGCAGATAATACAGAGATCATTAACTTGCCAGCATCTTTAGAGCTGTCAATACCATCCTCTACACAGATAAGGTTTACACCAAAATCCTGCATTCTCTGTAAAGAACTAAGTACATCTGCAGCATTACGACCAAATCTTGAAAGTTTGAATACCAGAACAAAATCAACACTATCCTTCCCATCTTCAATATCACGTAGCATCTGCATGAACTCTGGTCTGCCCTCTACGCTCTTACCAGATTTACCTTCATCAGAGTATTCTCCTGCTATGACCACCTCTTGGAAATCTGCGTATTTATGAAGTTTATCTTTCTGTGCATCCAAGCTGTAGCCATCTACCTGCATGGAAGTGGATACGCGAGTGTAGATGTAGCATTTAAGTTGTTTTTTCTTCATTTAAAAAATCCTTTCTTTATATTATCAATTTGCCTTTTTACCCAAAAATATCATTGTTAAAGGATATCAATTTAAACTAATTTCATTTCTAGCTATCTCGATTCTTTCTGCTTCAACTAATACGCTCATCTGATAATCAGCTATCTCTTTAAGAATTTCAAATCTTTCCTCTTTTGACTTTCCCTCTCTAATCATCTGTGCATTATGTGTCTCCAAATTAGACAACACTGTTAATTCTGAAATCGATGCATAATCGCGAACATTAGTTTTCTTTGCCAATTCTGGATTAGCATCTCTCCAAGCCTTTGCAGTAAAACCAAATAATGCAACATTTAGTAAATCAGCTTCTTCTGAATATTTAAGCCAATGCAGATTTTCTTTAAAGTTACATTTAGGTATTAAATAATTTTTCACAGCATCAGTCTGAATCAAATAATTGTTCTTTGAAAGAAATCTTTTCGCATCCCATTCAATCTTTTGAAGGTTATTCTCCTCTTCCTTAAGTCTTTGAAACTCCTTAATCATATATAATTTAAAAACAGGACTTATAGCAGATGCAAATTCAAAAGCAATATCCTTGTGTGCATATGTACCACCGTATCTTCCTTTTTTCACATATATTCCTATAGCACCTGTTTGCTCAACCCACTCTGAAACGCTTGGAGTAAATGTTAATAAGCCGGCATCTTTTTTAAAGTGTTCAGATTCGAACACTTTAAAATCTGGATTATAAATTTCTTCCCATGTTGTAAGAAACTCCAACGTAGATCTATTCCTTAACCAATTTCGTATCACATCTGCTGCTCTCGCTGAATCTGATTTAGCAGCTGCCATATCGGTAATACAAATATAATCTGATTCATCGCTTAATGCTACCGTAATTGGTGTATTTTGAACTGTAATGACATTATTTTTCTTCACTAAAATCGTCCTCCTTCTTCATTTGCTCCATTCTCACATAATATTCCAATAGCCTAAAGAGATAAGCTGGCACTCTTCTGTTTCCATGTTCCCAATCAGACACCGTCATATATGGAATTTCAAAATATTCACAGAACTGTCTTCGGTTCATCCCTGTACTTTTTCGTAGTTCAATCAATTTATCTTTTAAATCCTTTTCCTCTTCCATCCATTTTCTCCTCTCCGTATTTTCACGCATTGCATATACTTATTATACTTTTATTTTCCGGTTTGGTCAACGAGTAATATCTGGGGTTTTCAATGGGATTTTTATAGCAGATAACAATATCTGCCACCTGCTATATCCATTTCCTGCACTTCTCACCATAACTATGCTGCTTTTTCTTGATAATCTCCTAACTTCTCTGCATAGGAAAATATTCTGTCTTCACTCGCTCTTGTATCAGGCTTCCACTTATCAAGTTTAATCCTTAACCCTGCATAATACTCCTGCATGACAGAAGCACCATACTTCTCAATCATCCTTGCTAAGAAATCACAGCACCTTACAAAATCTGCATTCATCCGCATCCTCTCCTTCCTTCTCATTACTTAATTCCACAGAATCTGTTACTATAATTCTATGGTAATTACACGCATAGCACATTGAATGTAAATTGAGTTGATTTTGAGCATTTTCTTGTTGTGAACTTATGTTCGTGTTATAATTCAGTTATATATTCGCTACGAATGCTGACAGACCGCTACATGGTCAGAAAGGACACTATGATAAGATTAGATTTTCACTCGGTATCCACCATTCTTATGGATAATCAAAAGAATACAGATATTTCGCAAATAGATTTTATGTATCAACTTTTCGCCGCTTTTATGAATGATGAAAGCACCAATTTTGATTTTGACAATGGATTAGTCTGTCACTGGCTCAAAGGCGAAGTTCGTGTCAGTCCCAAAATCATAAATTACTATATTCCAAAAGCACATCATCAATTGATGTACAATGATATGATAAATGAAGTCTTTCCTTTTATCAGTGATCCTGCTTCTGTCACTTTAGCAATTAAAGAATTGCTGATAGCTGATGTTTCCATTTCTGAAACTGAACGAGAACGATTACTAGGTTTTCTCTCAGCGGATACAAGTGAATGCTATGCTGCATTTATCGCAGAAACACTGATTTTCGGAATGTCCCGGTGCTTTGTTAATGCTGGTAATGGTGCAAAAAATTCATCTCCACTGATTGATGATATTATCCTTACCACCAATCTCCCTACTCCTGCACGAACCTTTGTAGCTCGTGAAGCTGAATTGACTGATATTGAAGAACTGTTGTCAGCGAATCCCCTTGTCTTTCTTACTGGCATTCCAGGTATCGGCAAAAGCGAAGTTGCAAAAGCCTATATGAAAGCACAGAAAAAGTATTATACGAACATTTTATATTTGGAATATATCGGAAGTTTCTATGAAATGATAGCTGATTTAGACTTTGTAGATGATACAGACGGATTGAGTGAGAAGGAACGCTTCCGAAAACATTTCCGATTTTTAAAAACTTTAAAAGCAGACACATTGATTGTGATTGACAACTTCAATACAACAGCCACAGAAGAATCTCTGTTAAATCAGATTTCTTCCTTGAAATGTACCATTCTTATAACAACGAGAAATCATTTTGCATTAGGAACAGAATATGCAATAGAATCCAGTAAAGAATTAGCATTACAGGTTCTGCAACAGAATGTAAAGACAAGTGCTCTCGATATTATCCACACCTACAGCAATGAAATTGAATTACTGCTTGAAACTATTAACTACCACATCATGTCTGCTGGACTAATTGGGCGATTGTTGTCCTATAAGAACATGCTCCCTGCTGACTTAGCGAAGCATTTGCATGATAATGTGCTATTACCAGACAATCAAAATAAGCTGTCTATCAGCAAGGATAATGTCACTGTAAAATCAGAATATCAAAATATTATGCAGGACTTACTCCAATATGGTGCACTTGCTCCTGCCCTGCAACAGACATTATCCATCATAGCACTTGCACCAGAAACTGGCTTTCCTCTTCGCTATCTTAGCAAATGGCATCACGATTGCACGAATGAAGTGGATGAACTAGAAGAACTTGGACTGCTTGAACTTAATCACCACTCAGCCACCCTAAATCCTTATATCAGAAAATTGGTGAATGCGGGTAAACATCTTGCCATCAGCAGTTGCAACGAGCTATGGAAAAATCTTCTTGCAGAATGTCAGGATGTGGACAGCGGTACTGCCACTTTAGCATTGCAGATAATAGATACAGCATTACGATTTGCACTGAAAGATGACAAGCAACTTTGGCTATCTGTCATACGCACTTCCTTGGAAAGTAACCATTGCCTACACCGATATCGTTCCTACTCTAATCTGTTGAATGAATATGAGTACCTTTGCCTGGATCACAGCATCTGTGCTACTGATGACCAATATCTTCTGTTTCACTTCAAAGCAATCGAAGTAGCTGAAATTCATACAAATGTGAACAAAGCAATTCAATTTGAAGAAAAAGCAATTGCTATCGCAGGGAAAAACGGAACTTCACAGGTACTGAATTTCTCCACCTTGTACCTTGATATCGGAAGATATTATCATATACAGGGAAATCTTGGTAAGGCATTAGATTATACAAAGAAATCAACTGGCATTTTACAGGAAACACAGATGCAGTATTCACCTAATGGCATTGCCAGTCTGGTTCAATATGCACGGTACTTATTTGAAAATAGACAGATAAATGAGACCATTCGCATTTATCAAAACTGCCTTGATATTATCAATGTCTGCTTCGGTGATACCAGCTTGACCTATGGCTATATTGCCCAGAATCTGGCTGCAATCCTTGCCAGCGTCAATAAGTCAAAAGCTGCACTTATATATTATGACAAAGCTATTATTGCATTGGAAAATCTGCTAGGGTCTGAGCATGAAGATGTTATGCTCTGTAAGGAACAGATGCATAAACTGTTGGCAACTACTACGCCTGTATTATTATCAGCACCAGCATTACCAATGAAAATAACTGCTTAATACACACAACCTAAGGAGTTCATGCGTGAACTCCTTTTTTATTACCTGCTTTTCGTTTTAATATCTCGCTGTACCGTCTGTTCTTCATACAATCTCCATTGTTCATCATACCAGATATTGAACTGTTCCAGAAAATCATCTCGCTCCATTCCCGGATTCGAAGCTGAAAATTCCTTCATTGCCTCTGACAATTCTTTTGGTCGTGGATATAATCTCAGTTCTTCCTCTGCCTCTTGTTCCGCTTCTATTGCAGCCACAGGATAATCTTCTGTAATATAAGAATCAACAAGATTCTCCGCTCTCAAAGCTGTTGCATCCATTTTGTCATTTAACGAACCTAATGCTTTATTCATTTCCTTAATGGCATTCGCCAACTGGCTAACAGCATTCTGTTCCTGTGGTTTCGTTTGTTCTTGCTGTTTATCCGTGATAACTCCAGAATACTTCTCCATCATTTCCTGCTTATGCTGTCCTTTTCTTTGAATTGCTTCTTTAATTCGCTCCTCAATTCGCCTTTTATCATAATCGTCACCTAATCGCTTTCCCCTGATAGCCTGCTTGCGATTTGGTTCTTTGAAGGAAATTGTCTTATTCGTGATTCTCACTTCGATTCCAAAGATATCATCCAATTTTTTCCCTAATTCATCCAAAGAAGAAACTGTTTCTATCTCCATATCAATAAAGGATCTCAGAAATTCCTTATCTGACACAAAGTCAGCTACTTTACCAGTTCCTCTTTTCTGTACCCAATAATCTTCCCGAACCTTAGACGAAAATAAATCCACCTGATTCAAACCTCTGCTTCTACATTCATCCATAACCCATTGCTTTCCGGCACGAAGCATTGCGTTGGTGCATTTATGCTTACAACCTTGCTTATACTCACAGGCTTTTTCATGCCACTCCTGTCTGACCGCCTGATGCTTACGAACAGAATTTGCAACGATATGTGCATGAATATTACCACTGCCATTATGTCCATCTGGATGCACCACAATGATTGTCTGATGACCTTCCAGAAAACGATCTGCAAATCTTTTTGCCATCTCCATTGCTTCTTCTGCTGTTATATCATCTTTTGGATCAAAGCTGATAATATAATCATGGCTCTTAATGTCGCTCCGACCACGATTCTTATGAAACTGATGATTTATTTCCATGCACTCCGCAGCAAAGGTTTCAAATTCACAGTTAATAGAAGCTTTTAGAATACCTTCTCTTGGTATCATTCTTCCCTGTTCATCCAGTAACGGTTTTCCAGTCTTTGCATCATGTTCAAAGCAAAGATACTGTTCTGCTCCAGAATAGATTTTATTCTTACTTGCGATATGCTTTAAGATTGCCACTTTACCACCTCCAACACCAATTTACTGAAAAGGAACCACTAAGCCGCCAGTTTCTTCTCATACATCATCTTTAGTTTCATAACGATATCATCCAGTTCCCTGCAATTATTTTCAAACCACCGTATAACTGTGCTGTCAGAGCCACCACTGTTCAGATGTCTTGCTATCTGGTTCATGTTATTCCCCAGTCTTCCAAATTCTGCACACATTGACCTATACTCCGCAAATAATTCTGGTGGGACAACTGTAACTTTTCTTGATAATCCCTGTCTGATAAGATACTCTGACAATGACAGTCCTGCTTTCTCAGCCTTTGTCTGCATCTGAAGCTTTTCCTCTGGTGTTACCCTGAAATGAATATCTTCTGTTTTATCTGTCTTAATTCCCAATCTTTCACCTTCCTTCTGTATATAACATTCACTTCAACAATTCAAGTGCCGGATACGGCACATTACTTTCGCCGTCGTTTCACTCCTCCCTCCAGTCTACGTTCTCTCCCCTAAGGTCGATCACAAATAGTTCGCTCTGCTCACAATAACTCGCTGTGCTCGTGATACACTCTCTTCGTTCGTGAATACGCTTCCATTCTGTCGCGGCTAACTCTGCTGTGATAAATTTCAGAATAGTAAGAGCAAGTTTCGCCCTGTGTACACACAACGGGCAAAACTTGTTGGGGTTCTGCGCCCCCAAGCCCCGCTTTATACCGAATATTTTAATGGCTATTTCACAACCTTATTGATACAATATTAGAGTACAAAAAAATCACCCAATTCACATTGATTGTAAATTGAATGATTTTTGAATAAATTTTTTCAGGCAAATTTAATTAACCTGTAGAATATGCATTTTAAATTTTCATAAAGAGTATGCTCAAATACCGAAATAATAATTTCCTTTAACCTTTTACTAGCGAATACATTTTCATGTCAATAACCTTACCGTTTTTTATTGCGTTACTTCTTAATGTCCCCTCGTAATAAAACCCACATTTTTCAAGTATTCTGCATGAAGCGTTATTATATGCAAACGGCTCTGCAAAGATTCTAATAATATCAGTATTACTAAATATAAAACTGCTTACTTGTTTAATGGCACTAGTCCCTATACCTTGTCCCCAAAAATCTTCTGCAACATAGTACCCCATTTCTGCTGTTCGAGAGTGAATATTGTCCATACGAAATACACCTATGCTTCCAACGACCTTATTATCAACTGTTATAGCAAATGCATATTTAGTATTAACATCCTCGTTTAGCATCGCATTAATAAAATCCTTAGCATCATTTTCTGTATATGGATATGGTAATCCATCTCTTAAATTATCTTGAATTTTTCTATTATTTAAAGCTATAGAAAGTTCAGAGGCATCCTCAATTCTCCACATACGAATAGTACACTCCATAAATTCCCTCCTTAAATTCTAAATATATTATTATATTAAAATTTATATATCTTTGCTTTCAAATGGTTTATTCCACGAACCTATCTCAATTAAATTACCCTCAGGGTCAGCTATATAACAGGTCCTTTGTCCCCAAGGTTCTGTTGTAGGTTCAAGCACTGATGTTGCACCATTGATAATTGCCTTTCTAAATTCCATATCCACTTCTTCAAACGTATCAACATAAAGTGCAATTTCCGAATGTCCATTTAATCCTTTAACATATTCGTATTTCTTGTTTGTCATATTTTCAAAATCTGTTCGTCCATAGAGTAAGAACAATGTGCCATCCTTAACTAAATACACATTTGATGTGTTTTCGCTTTCTTTTATATCAAAGCCTAATACATCTCTATAAAAACGAATCATAGTTCCCATATCATTTACTAATAGACCAATACCATCTAATCTCATATAAGGTCACCTCCTAAATCAATACAAATTTATTGTCTTTCTTACTATTATCTCTTCTTTCGAGCAAATATTTCAATACTGTAGTCTATATCTACCTCGTACAATCTAAAATGTTTGCTCAAATACTCGCATATCATAAATTTGATAGGATTAATTTATTTCTCGCTCTGCTCTAATGACATGGTTAGAAGCCAATTTTCACCCTGTTTTTCTTTCTTTTGTATATGGTCCGAGTGAATTTCATATCTTCCCCACCAGTCTGACCAACGTATATATCAAAATCATCTAGGTCAAACTCCGGAAAAAATACATCTCCCATATCCACAATTGTATCAATTTCAGTAATATACATTATATCTACCATGGGAAGTGCTTCCTTAAATAGACCATATCCTCCTGCTATATAAATATTTTCATTATTTGCTGTATTTAATGCTTCACTCAACGAAGTAGCTGTAGTCAAATTTTCTCCAATAAAATTCTTTTTTCTAGATACGACAATATTCTTACGATTAGGAAGCGGATGACCTATTTCCTCGTAGGATTTTCGTCCCATTATAACGGTATTTCCTATTGTGAGTTCACGAAATTGTTGCTGTTCACCTTTTATTTTCCAAGGTATTTTTCCTTGTTTACCAATTACATTATTTTTCGAACGCGCTACTATTAATCCAATCATTTTTTTAACCTCGCTTGTAAAATCCATTTTCCATTATAATAGTTTATAAATAATCTCCAAACCTAACCTAGAAGTTTTTCTTCTAGATTATGTTTTTCGTCTAAACTTATTTTATCATTTTCTATTAAATAATTCTACTAAATCATCCCAAAATGCACCAGCGCATCCCTAATCGCCTTTTCTTTCTCCGTCGGACACTTCGGCTGCTTTGCATTCTCTGATTTAGGCTTATTAAAACTTTCTCCAACTTCGATTCCACATTTCTTTTTTACTTGTGCAATATAAAGATTTGATACCATCAATCCTGTTTCTTTTAGCACATATTGCTGAATCTCATTATAGGTAGCCTTCGTCTCCGCACTGGTTGCATCCAGCTCATCCAAGTTCAAATCCACCTCTATATGATGATCTGCTTTTAGTTGGGACAAAAGAACTACCGTCTCAACATGTTCAGTTTGAGGAAACATATCATATAAATATATATCTTCAAACTTATATCCGATTCTTTCAAAATCCTTTAAATCCCTTGCTTGTGTTGAAGGATCACAAGAGACATAAACAACATTAAGTGGATTTAATATCTTGATTGCATTAATAAAATCACTTGTACTTCCTGCACGAGGAGGATCCATAATTACACTATCGATATGTATGTTAGAAGATGCCATATCACGCATAAACTCAGTAGCATCTTTATTTTTAAATTGAATATTTTGGATCTTGTTCATCTTAGCATTTAAAATAGCATCTTGATAAGCTTGTGTATTCAATTCTACTCCAATGACTTGTTTAACATGTTTCGCCACTATTAATCCAATAGTTCCAATTCCACAATATGTATCCAAGACCACATCTGTTTCTTTAGGATTTAACAATTCAATGACCTTATTATATAGATGAGTACATTGTTCATGGTTAATTTGATAGAAAGATTGTGCAGATATTTTAAATGATAATCCACATAATTTATCAACAATAAAACCTTTTCCATACAATACTTTTTCTTGTGAAGATAAAACAACACTGGTCTTTCTTTTATTAATATTCATTAAAACAGTTTGTACTGTTGGACACTTCTTAATGAGTTCCTGACAAAAGTTTTTAGATCCCTTCATATTATCTTCAGTAGTGACTAAACAGACAAGCGTTTGATTAGTTACTATAGCACGTCTAATTAAAACATATTTTAAGAAACCCTTGTTTCTTTTTTCATCATATATTGAGACTCTATATCTTTTTAATAATGATTGGATTTGATTAAGTACTTGATGTGTCACTTCATCATGTAATAAACATTGTTCCATTGGAACAATATTATGTGATGATTCTTCATACATACCATAAAGATATTGAGCATTAAATGCTACGATAACTTTATTTCTATATTGATAAGGATGTTGCATACCATTTACTGGATGAACATTCACTTGAAATGATTGAAATAACTTTTGACAATATTCTCTTTTTTCTAAAAGTTGTTTAGAGTAATCAATATGAATATATTGACAACTTCCACACTTTTTATATATAGGACAATCCATATAACACCTCTTTCATAAAAAGATTATGACATCTAAAAACAAAAAAGTAAAAGCTTTTTTTGCTTTTACTTTCCTTTCATACAAAATTGGTGAGAAAAGGAATAAATATAAGGAATGAAGAATCTTCCAACTTTGTATAAAAGATTAATATGTAAATAAAAAGGCATAGAATATGCCCTTATTTCCAATAATGTTGATTGGCAACTGGCTGTCATTCTTAAGTAAGATTAGACCCTTTAGCTTTGCGTCACTACTTTTCAGTAGTTTTGCTATTTACATATCTGTTTATATTATAACACTGTCCTATTAAAATGATAGTGTTTTTAACAAAAATCACATTTTTTTTACACCAGTTGTCGATTCATCCATTTTCCATTATGATACCTAATCGCAAAGAATATACATCTTACACCCCAGTCTACAAACATAGCAATCCAAACACCAAGTAATCCTAGATTCATATATCTTCCTAATACATAACTTAAGAAAAATCTAAATGTCCACATAGAAGCAGCTGATACAATCATCGTGAATTTTGCATCATTAGCAGCACGTAATGCATTTGGGAATGTAAAAGAAATTGGCCATATGATAATACCGATAATAATGTGTAAAACAATACATTGATAAGCAAGTTCTGTTGTTTGTGATGATAATGAATAGAATGTTAATAGTTTTGGAACGATAAACAAAACAGCAATATTCAAAACAAACATAGAAAGATAAGATATCTTCATTAATTTCTTAATATAATATTTTGCTTGTTTATAATCATTAGCTCCTACACACTGTCCGACAACAGTTACCATAGCAAGTCCTAAAGCACTGCCAGGAATAATCAGCAATGAACATACATTATTAGAAACCGCATTTGCGGCAATGGAATAAGTTCCAAATGTAGCTATTAATCCTTGAACAAGAATCTTTCCAAATTGAAACATCCCATTTTCTAAACCTGAGGGAATTCCAATAGATAAAATCTTCTTTAAATATATCCATTCAAATTTCCATTTAAGAAAGTGTTCAACTCTAATATGTTCTTGGCTACGTGATAAAACAAATAAAACAACAATACATG
Source organism: uncultured Coprobacillus sp. (assembly GCA_964637725.1). GTDB lineage: Bacteria > Bacillota_I > Bacilli_A > Erysipelotrichales > Coprobacillaceae > CAZWXH01. The sequence goes on from CAZWXH010000001.1 coordinate 12,194, forward strand.
CAACTGCTCTAGCAATCAATGTTGCTAAAACAGCACCAAAGACTCCCCAACCAAAATAAAAAATAAACAATGCATTTAAAACTATATTAATAGCATTCATAAGGGCACTATTAACCATTGCTACCTTAGAGTTTCCAACCGCCCTAAACAAAGCCGCACCAGAGTTATATAAAGCTATAAAAGGATATGATAAAGCTGAAAAGAAAAAGTATATCTTGGCATTCTCCATAACTGCACTATCAACATGTCCAAATATCATTTCTAATAATTGTTGATTAAATATAACAACAACAATCATAATAAAAAAAGATAAAACAGCGGTAATAAGAATCAATTGTTTCGCTGATATTCTTGCTTTTTCATTAGCCTTTTGACCAATAAATTGAGCAGCAACTACAGCCCCACCGGTTCCTAAAGCCGCAAATATATTAATTAATAATAAATTAATACCGTCCACTAATGAAACAGCAGAAACAGCTGCCTCACCTACGCTTGATACCATGATTGTATCAGCAAATCCGACCATCACAACTAATATTTGTTCAATGATTAAAGGAATAATTAATCTTTTTAATGCTTGATTCGAAAACATAATAAACCTTCTTTCCCCGTTAAGACTATTATAGACTACATTCTATAAAAGACATTGTTCTTTCATTTTATGAAACTCTGACTTAGTTAATTGACGATATTCTCCCTCTTTTAAATGTTCATCTAATAATAAATTACCAAAAGATATTCTCTTTAGTTCTTTAACTTCATTAAAACAAGATAAAAACATCTTTTTTATTTGATGATATTTACCTTCATAGATAGTAACATAACAATGATTCTCATCAATGATTTCTAGTTTTGAAGAGCGACACTTAATGTTTTTATCAATAATGACACCCTCTTCAAACTTCTTTATAATAGATTTATCTAACTTATTCTTTGTCGTTACATAATATGTTTTTTCAATATGATTATCAGGTAATAATAATTTCTTAATTATTGAGACATCATTGGTTAATAGTAATAAGCCTGTAGTCTCTTTATCTAAACGACCAATACACTTACATTGTTTATCTACGAGATCAACAACACAAGGATAATGTTTATCAAAATTTGCACATACATACCCTTTAGGTTTATTTAACATATAATATACAAATGGTTGAGAATTTACTTTTTTCTCATCTACGTAGATAGCATCATTATGATGAACTTGATACATTGGATTATCAACAACACCCCCATTAACAACAACATGTTTATGCTTGATTAATGTTTTACATTCCTTAACATTTCCTAAATTATTCTTCATCAATATATAATATAAATCTTTAATGAGAATTCCTTCCTCTCCAACAATCATTTGATCTTTCATTCCCATTATTCTTTACAACAATACAAACTTCACTACCCCTAGCATAGTTAGGTTCATTGATGAGAATATCTTGTAAAACCGATAAACGTTTATGTCCATCAATACAGTAGTACTGATCATTGACAATATCAACTTGAATAGGAAAAGAAAAACCAATTCTCTTTATCGAATTATATAATTCTTGATTATAATCAAGATAATTAAATTTTATTTTAGAAATGTCTGTTTTAATAATACGCATTGATAATACCTCCAATGTGATTATAACATTATTTTTACTAGAAGAGAAAGTATTATCATCAAAGTCTTTTTCGTGATATAATAAGAGCATATATAGGAGGTTAGCAAATGAATATATTATTAAGTCGTATACTTACATATTTAAATGGAACTCTCTTTCATGATTATCATTATAAAATCTGTACCTTTATTATCTTCAATTATTTAGAAATGGAAGATATGAGCGAAGAAGAGTTTTTAGAAAAAGGTTGTTTTAAAAAAGAAGAACTCTATTCTTTTATAGCATTATTAGGTTTTAACCAATATGAAGAATTTAGAGAAACTCTTTTTAATCATTATCAAACAAGACTAAACCAAATTAGAGTCAGAATGGTTGGGGTTGATACCAGAGATTATATTCAAAAGATGGATAAAGATTGTACTGATGAAGAAATGGAAAAGACTATTTCTGAAATTTGTAAAAAATTATATAAAGCAAAAAGAATTATTGTATTTGGTGCTTTGTACCCTATTTCTATTGCGATTGAACTTCAAACTGATATGATTACTTTTGGTAAACCATTTATTCAATACCATAATTATGATCCAATTGTTATGGATGAAAATGATGTTGCGATTGTGATTAGTGCAACCGGAAGATTCTTAGAAGGATTTAAGAAATCCAAAGAAGATGTTCATATTGAAAAAGCCCAACAAATATTAATTACGCAAAATAAAAAGTATATAACTAGTGAATCAACAGATAATTGTAAAGTTATTTATGTTCCTGGTAAATTTGATAGTATTAACTTCAACTATCAAATTATGACTATCTGTGATTTAATTCGTTTACATTATTTTCAACAATATTATTTATAAGAAGCATTTGCTTCTTTTTTTATTAAATATAAGAATTTTTTATTAAATGATAATTTTTTTCGAAATATAAGCAAAGATAGTAGAAATCTGATGAAAAAGTGTTATAATGATTACGTTATTCAAGATGGAGGTATAAGATGAAGAAAACATACGAAGGTAAAACAAAAGATGTATATGAATTAGATAACGGAAACGTTGTGTTAAAATTCAAAGATGATTGTACTGGTAAAGATGGAGTTTTTGATCCAGGTGAAAACACTGTTGGATTAACTATTGATGGTATCGGGAAAGCAAACCTTGAAACTTCAGTTCATTTCTTTGAAATCTTAAAAGATGCGGGAATTAAGACTCATTATGTTGATGCTAATATTGATGATGCAACAATGGAAGTACTTCCAGCAAAAGTATTCGGTAAAGGTTTAGAAGTAATCTGTCGTTTAGTTGCTACAGGAAGCTTTATTCGTCGTTATGGTTCATTAATTGAAGATGGTACTGAATTAACTGGTGGATTAGTAGAATGTACATTAAAAGATGATGATAATGGAGATCCATTAATTACTAAAGATGCTTTAGTTGCATTAAATGTTATGTCAGCTTCTCAATATGATAGTTTAAAAGAACAAACATTAAAAATTACTCAAATTGTTGCTGATGATTTAAAATCAAAAGGATTAAAACTTTATGATATTAAATTTGAATTTGGATACAATAATGATGAAGTCATCTTAATTGATGAAATTGCATCAGGAAATATGCGTGTATATAAAGATGGTAAAATTGTTGAACCTGTTGATTTAACAAACTTTATCTTAAACAAATAAAAAAAAGAGGCTGTGGAATATTTTCCATAGCCTTTCTTATTGTTTTAATAAAATACGATCGTTATAATCATGAGTTGAAGATGAATATAAATGAATTAATTCATCAACACTCATTTTTTCTCTTTCTTTACCTTCTACAACTGCGATAATTTGACCATCTTTCATGATCATTGTTTTGTTACCATACTTAAGAGCATCTTCCATGTTATGAGTAATCATTAATGTTGTAATTTGATGTTCATTAACAAGTTTAGATGATATATTCAATACTTTTTGAGCAGTCTTAGGATCTAAGGCAGCTGTATGTTCATCAAGTAATAATAATTCAGGAGTAACATAAGTTGCCATTAAAAGCGTTAAGGCTTGGCGTTGACCACCAGATAAAGTATTAACTTTAACATCTAGTCTATCTTCTAATCCTAAGTCTAATTCTTTTAAAGCTTTTTTAAATGAATCTCTTTGTTTATGAGAAAATACTGAAAGACTAAAATGTTTTCCTCTTTGTGATGATAAGATAAGATTTTCCTCAATTGTCATAGAGGGTGCTGTCCCTTTTAAAGGATCTTGGAATAATCTTCCAATAAAAGAAGAACGTTTATACTCTGGCATATTTGAGAGATCTTGACCGTTTAATAGCACTTGACCAGAAGTCATGTCTACAGCTCCAGATATACTTTGAAATAAAGTTGATTTCCCAGCCCCATTGCTTCCGATAATAGTGACAAAATCACCTTTTTCTAAAGTCAGATTAATTGATGAAAGAGCAACTTTCTCATTAACTGTTCCTTCGTTAAAAACGACGGAAACATCTTTAAGTTCTAACATTTTCTTTTCCTCCTTTTTATGCTTGCAGAAGCAATAGCTATCACAACTAAGATAGCAGATAATAGTTTTAAATCACCTGAAGGAAGTCCTAATTGTAGTGCTAGTGTTAATATTGCACGATAGAAGATGGCACCAAAAACAACTGCTAATAATTGAAAACCAATCTTATCTTTCTTTATGAGAGTTGTCCCGACAATAATACTTGCAAGACCAATAACCATCATCCCTATTCCACTGCCAATATCAGAGAATGATTGATGTTGAGCAAATATAGCCCCACTTAAAGATACAAAACCATTAGCTATTGCTAAACCTAATATCTTCATCTTATTGGTATCGATTGAACTTGCTCTTACCATATCTTCATTATCACCACATGCTCTTAAAGCAAGACCAAGTTGAGTTCTTAAAAAATAATAAAGAAACAAACAGATCAATATTACTATAACAGCAATGATAATGACTTTATGATAAGGATCAAAGCTTTCAAACATCGAAAATATTGTAGTACTTTCAAACAAAGAGATGTTAGGTAAATCACCCATGACTCTTAGATTAATAGAATAGAGTCCCGTCATTGTCAATATTCCAGCAAGCAAAGGCATAATATTAAACTTTGTTATTAATAACCCTGTTACAACTCCTGCCAAGCAGCCAGCAACAAATGAAAGGAACAATCCTAAATATGGCATAGAATTGACTGCACAGATAGCACTCACTGCACACCCTAGTGTAAAACTTCCATCTACAGTTAAGTCTGGTAAATTTAAAATTTTATAGCTTATAAACAGTCCTAGTGACATAATCGCAAACATGCCACCAAGCTCTAATGCTCCTAAAACGATCGTTGAATTCATATCTATCCCTCTATTTCATTAAAGATAATGCTTTATCATTTTTTATACTATCTGGTAGTGTAATATTTAAATCTTTTAATACTTTTTCATTTACATAAATATTTAAATTTTCTTTATATACTTTAACAGGTATATCAGTTACCTTTGTACCTTTTAAAACCTTATCAACCATATTGGCTGTTTCCTTACCTAAGTCATCATAGTTAATACCTACACTTAGAAATCCACCATCTTGAACCATTGAATCAGCTCCAACATATAAAGGAATCTTTGCTTTACTACAAGCTGGTCCAACCACATTCATAGCTTTAGCAACTGTATTATCATTAGGTGCAAATATGGCATCACATTTACTCGTTAATACATTGATTGCTGTTTGAACCTCATTAACAGAAGTAACTGTTGCTTCTACTAATTCAATATCTTTACTATCTGCATAAGCTTTAGCCTTATTAATATTTGTTACTGAATTAATCTCTCCTTTGTTATAAATAACTCCTAGTTTCTTTAAATTAGGATTCACTTGCAATGCTCTTTCTAAAATTAACTCAACTTGAATTTCATCACTAGTCCCTGTTATATTCTTATCTGGCTTTTCTAATGAAGTCATTAAGTTCGCCCCAACAGGATCACTTACAGCTGCAAAGACTACTGGAATATCCTTAGATAACTTAGCTGCTGCTTGAGCTACTGGTGTTGCTATTGCCATAACAACATCAGGATTACTAGCTTTAAAACTATCAATAATACTACTAGCGGTATTATTATCCCCTTGGGCATTTTTAAAGATATATTCAATATTTTCTTTATCCTTATAACCTAACGCTTCCATTTGTTTATCAAATGCATCTTTAATTGTATTTAATGAAGTATGTTCAACTAGTTGAATAATAGCAACCTTCTTCATACTTTCATTATCTTTTTCACTTCCACATCCTACTAACATTGTTACAGCTAATCCAGCTGCTAATAAACCTTTAATTAATTGTTTTGTTTTCATAATATATTCTCCTCATATTTTAAGTTTTTTGTTCTATTCAATTATAAAGAGCTACACCATCGTTTCATTTTCATTTTATTTCCCCCTCTTGTTAGCATATAAACAAAAAACACCTGTCCTATAAAAAGGACAGATGTTAAAATCTGCGGTACCACCTTAATTGGTTATAAATAACCCACTCAGTAAAAATGCTAACACATTTTCGCTTTATAACGTAAGCTCACGTCGCAGGATACTCGAATTTCTTTCCCCTTTGCCCTCGTAGGTCCATTTGCTTAACTGCCACTACCTAGATTCCACCACCCTAGGCTCTCTTTGAGTACATCTTTAAACGTTATCTCCTACTCATTAGTTTATGATATAAAATTACCACATATTGAATTTAGAGTCAACACATTTTATAAATATTGTAAATATACTTTTTTGAGACATCTTACCTTCACAAGTTATCTAATGAGGAATATCATCCATATTTTTGTCTTCAAAGCTATAATGATCTTCAACACCACCAACCTTGAATAATACATATTGGCTATCATTAATCCAATATTCTCCTGATAAAATTCCATTTTCTTCTTTTAATTTTTTCATTATTCCTTTGCATTCAGCATCTTTAATAATTTTATTCACCGTCGTTTCGTCCAATTCATTAGCGCCTGCTGAACCTGCTAAAGAAAGCTGATATTTTGAAGCTTTAATTTGTGCAACAACAGACCTTGTTTCAGCTACATATTTATCCTGATCAACATCATCAAAATAATTCATCAAGCCTGGAACAGTTAATGCCATTAATACAGCTAATAGACAAACTGATACAATGATTTCAACTAATGTAAAACCTTTTTTGTTATTCATCTTAAATCATTGTACGCAATTCATTTTCATCATTAGTATATCTAATTGCGCTTTCCTTAGTAATTAAGTTTTGTCTAACTAGCTGAGATAAACTCATATTTAATGATTGCATTCCAATACTTCCACCAGTTTGAATCATACTGTTAATTTGATGAACTTTATTTTCTCTAATCAAGTTTTTAATTGCACTATTAGCAATCATAATCTCTAACGAAGGAACTCTTGAGTTCCCATCTACAGTGGGAATTAATTGTTGCGTAACAACAGCATTTAATACCCCTGATAGTTGAGCACGAATTTGTTCTTGTTTGTGGGGTGGAAAAACATCAATGATACAATCTATTGTTTTTGCAGCACCAATTGTATGAAGTGTAGAAAAAACTAAATGACCTGTTTCAGCTAGTGTTATTACAGAAGCAATTGTTTCATAGTCTCTCATTTCCCCAACTAAAATAACATCAGGATCTTCACGCATTGCACTTCTTAAAGCTGTATCAAAACTCTCAACATCAGTTTCTACCTCACGTTGATGAATTAATGCTTGTTGTTGTTGATATACATATTCAATTGGATCCTCTATTGTTAGTATATGACATGGTTTTGTTTTGTTGATTTCATTTATCATGGCTGCTAAAGTTGTAGACTTACCACTACCAGTTGGTCCAGTAACTAAAACCAGACCTCTTTCATCTTCAGTTAAAGTTTTCATCATTGTAGGTAGTTTTAATTCTTCTAAATTTCTTATTGTTTCATAAATAATTCTAATAGCAGCACAACTATAACCAAGTTCTTTATAAACATTAACCCTATAACGTTGTGTGTTTTCAACATAAACAAAATCAATATCTTTACCATTTTTAAATTGTTCTAATTGTTTAGGAGTTAACATTCCATAAATCATATCTTCAACATCACTTTGTTGTAATTGATGTTCATATGGAAATAACTTTCCATTATTTCTATAGACTATATGATTAGAACCACCAAGATGAACATCAGAATAACCATTATTTCTTGCTAAATGTAAAATATCATTTAATTGATCCATTCCATTCATCTCCTATCTTTCATAGAAAGAAATCTTTAATAATTCTTCAACAGATGTCTTTCCTTCTTCAACAAGTCTTAAAGTTTCATCAAATAATGAAGAATAATCTTGATTTCTGAGTACATAATCATAGATATCTTGAATATCTCTTTTTTCAGTAATCATTTTCTTTATATTTTTATCAACATAAATCATTTCATGAACAGCAATTCTACCTTTATATCCAGTATGATGACATGCTGGACAACCAACACTTTCATAAACAAAAGGAATTTCTTTTTTCATAATGCGTTTATCTTCATCAGTAGAAGCTACTTTTTTCATACAATGTGGACATAATTTTTTTACTAATCTTTGTGCCACAATACCAACTAAACTATTTGCGACCATATATGGTTCAATACCCATATCTTGTAATCTGACAATAGTACTTATAGCATCATTTGTATGAAGTGTAGAAACAACCAAGTGACCTGTAATCGCTGCTCTAACCGATGTAGATGCAGTCTCAGCATCTCTTGTCTCCCCTACCATAATAATATCAGGATCTTGACGTAAGATAGCTTTTAACCCAGTTTCAAAAGTCAAACCAGCAACATTATTAACTTGCATTTGATTAATATGATCAAGATTCTTTTCAACAGGATCTTCAATTGTTAAAATATTAACCTGCTTCCTCGCTAGTTTTTCCATAATCATATAAAGTGTCGTTGTTTTACCAGAACCAGTAGGACCTGTCACATAGATAATACCATTTGGACTATCCATCATACGAAGCATTGTCTTATATTTCTTTTCTTGCATACCAAAATGACTCGCATAATCAATCGGTGTATTAGAATTTAAATATCTCATAACAATCTTTTCACCATGAACAGTAGGAACTATTGATACACGAAGATTCATTTTATCATCATTAATTGTAATAACAAAATGTCCATCTTGAGGAATTCTTTTTTCAGAAATATTAAGATTTGCAAGTATTTTTGTTCTAACAACTAATGCATTATGAATATTCTTTTGTAATTTCATTGATTCAATTAACATACCATCAATTCTCATACGAACTAATGTTTCATTCTCATAAGGTTCAATATGAATATCAGAAACATTAGTACTAAAACCTTTAGTTAATAAAGAGTTTAGTAATTTAACAACTGGTGTGTCGTCATTTTCTGAATTATATATTTCTTGATCACTCAATTCAAACATAGATGTATCATTATTGACATTATCAGCAGCAGCTCTCGCCTTTACCTCTGAATAGTAATAAGAAATTGCCTCTTTTACCGATTCTTCAATTGCCAAGCATATAATTAAGTCCATTCCAGTAACTAAGCGAATATCCTCAAATCCATAAAAATTCATTGGATCACTTGTCACAACTACTAATTCATTATTACGAATTTCAGTCGCAATAATATTGTATTTAGTTGCTAAAGTAGAAGGAATCTTACTTACTGCATTGATATCAACATTAACACTATTTATATCAATAAATGGTTCTCCTAATTTAGTTGATAGAGCTTGTAATGTTTGTTCCTCAGTCACAAACCCTAAATCAATTAAATGTTGACCCAATCTCTTACTTCTATCATTCTTTTGTGCTTCTAATGCTTGAACTAACTGTTCTTCATTAATATAACCTTGTTCTTTTAATACTTCACCTATCGGTATAGCTTTCATACTAGCCCTCCTATTATACGAATCTATTCATTATTATGAATTCTTCCAATAATCATTTTGATATTGTAAATATGCTGAACTGTCAAATAAAATTGTTTGCTGCGAAGTTTGCCAATAATTGAGGCTTCCTGGATTTACTTTCAAACACGCATTTTTTATATAAGAACTCTTTGTATCAAATAAAATATCTATTTTCATCCAACCACTATCAGGTGATCCGCCTGGAACAAGGCTTCTTTCTACATCATCAATTTTAAAATATAAATCAAAATATGTTTGATCATTGTAATTGTTTTTAATTTTAACTATATCACCTTGCTTATAACTTTTGGTATTATCAAACAAGTCAATTCCATTTCTAGTTGGGTCTTTAAGCGAAGTCAAATTTTCAGGGAAAAACATTTCTAATATATTGCCTTTTTTATAAATAGATGTTGATATATATTCTTTAGAATCTAAATCACTTGTATCTAAAATAAGTTCCCAAACGCAATAATTGTTATACGGATCATCATCGATTAATACATTAATATTAAACCAATTTAACAAATAATTAGAAGAATCACACCAAACATTATCAGTTGCACGAAAATATTTGTTGTTATACATCACTATATCGCCTTTGGAATAACTACTATACATTTTATTCTCACTACTTGTAAAAGTAGGCCATGTCCAGTTTTTGTTTAGCCTTTTCCAATAACGAGTTTTCCCAGGCATATATTCAGATTCATTCGAGGATTCAGTTGCCTCCCACCATTCACCATTCCACCATACTATTTCTCCCTTTTGATATACATACCTGCCTTTAGGATTAAATAACCCCTTACAGTTTTCTGTTGAAATATTTTGTATAATGTCAGCAACTGTTCCCGTTCTTCCGTTTTCAGGCTGACTATTTGTTGGTGGGATATACTTCTTATTGTAATAAATTCTATACCCATCTTTATATTCATCATCATCACTTTCTTCAGAAATTGATTTATATTCACTTGGATATAGAGGTTCATTTTGTATTTCACTAGAAACACTTAAATTTAATAACATGAGAGTATCTCTAGAAGTATACGTATCTTCTCTTCCGTCATTTAATATATATCTAATATCAACTCTTACTTTATTTTGATAGTTTGCTTTTACAACCATCTTAAAATCTCTACCAGAATAAAAACCATCGCTAAAAACATCTATACCATCTCTATAAAGTTTATAATCTTTAATATAGAAATAGTGCCAGTTAGCATCATTTTGATAATCAGGAATATGGTTACTACTTGAATTCAATATTCTTACATCAGTAGCATATTCTATTTCTTCTCTTACAAATTCAATAACTGAGTCAACAGTCCTTTTATCTAAATCACGTTCAGAAGAAGTGTTTAATAAATTAGTTGAAGACAATATTAAAGTACCAGCTAACATTAATATAATTGATGCTAGCGCAATAGAAACAATAATTTCTACTAATGTAAAACCTTTTTTATTATGGTACATAATATTTCACCTCCATATTATTTAACAACTTTAACGAATATAATACCTGCATCTCTAGTTACAGAATCATTTATAAATTCAAGCTCATTGAATTTAGCAAATTCATAAGTATTTATAACATCACCTTTTAAGTTATTTAAAACAGCATATGAATAATTTCCTTGGACCGGTAATTGATCCGGATGTATTTTTCCACCAGCCTCTGGAAGCGGAATAATTGTCACATTCTCATTTAAATCAGTAATATGTATGATAGTCCTTTCGGGAACATAATAGCCAAATAATATTGCACTGGTATGCTTTATTGAACTTCCCAAATATGATATATAAACCCATCTTATTTTTTTAGAATTACCAACTAACTCTTTATATGTTTGTTCGAGAACAGTGAGTCCTCCATTAATAATATCTTTATTTGGATTTAACAGTGAATCAAAATAATTTGGAACATCCTTTGTGAATACATTATCAGCAGATAGATTATCCTTGACTGCGTTCGTTTCACTTCCTATCCTCTGATAAAATGAAAACTTATTTGTATTTGGAAATATTTGACTGTATTGGTAAACGATGTCACTTAATTTAGTGGCAACTCTATACTCAACATCTAAATCATCTAAATTTGGTTCTTCAGGTTGTTGTACTTCTCCAGGTAACATTTCTGCTTTTTTTGTAGGATCAAATGCAAACAATTTAATTGATATAGGATTGATAACTTGAGTATAATAATCCGTAACATTTATAGGAGGATTAGCTGGATCATTCACAACTCCTTCACCATATTTAGATCCATCACTAAATTCAAATATCATCTTAGTTTCTGAACCATCCTCAACATCAATTCTATTAACTAACTCATTATACAATCTATTTGTTTCACTCTTGATTGTAGAACTCTCAGTGAAAATATTAACAATATTAAATATACCTAAAATCAACATAGAACCAGCAATCGCTATAATCATAAATGTAATAACTGATTCAATAACAGTAAATCCTTTTCTATTCAGTCTCATCGAATTCATCTCCGATCTTTGAATAAACTTTTTTATACCAAGTTCCATCTTTCTTTTTCATCGTTAATTGAACTTCTTGTTCAATAGCATCATAAGTAGATGTCACCTTTATAAGAATTTCTTCTTTATTATTATATTCAATAACAACATTTACATCTATCCCATATGGAGAACCATTAGGTAATGTAACCTCAGTAATATTAACAGATGAATCCTTACTAGTAGGAATAAACTTAGTATTATTATCAGCAATTTGTCCTGCAATCGTTTCTGCAACAGACAAACCAGTTAGATAAGCTTGTTTACGACTATGCTCATCAATTGATCTTTTTTGATTAGAAGTCGCTATTGTTAAAACAATCCCTAAAATGACAAGAATAAGCATAACAATAGAGACTGCCATTATTAAAATAGATCCTTTTTCATTAAGCTTTTTCATCATTTTCACCTTCTTTTACTTTTTAAACATATAAACAACAATAGTTATTGATGTATTAGAATCATCAGAATCTCCACCATAATTAAAATTAGAGATTTCTATACCTTTCATATCATCTAAGTAAGCAACAACATTAGATATTTGTTCAAATGTTCCTTTTACTGAAACTGTAACAGTCGCTTGAACTAAATTACTTGAAATAGTCGTATCTTTTTCTTCTTCACTTTTATTTGTCTGATCTTGTTGGTTAAGTACCACATTAGCATCATTATTAATACTTAATGATATAGGTTTTAATCTATGAGACAAAAAAGCAGTTGTTAATAATTTATCAATTTTTTCATTACTCATTAATGGATTATATTTAGCAATAATTGCTTCATAATTATCCTTTTTGATTTTTAATTGATCAGGAGCATCAAGATAATCTTTTAATTGTTTTTCTAATGTTGGCTTTTGAGCAACGATAGAATCATATTGAGCAGAAGTTGCTATATATGAATCGATCGTTGGTGTAATCACAAAAAACCAACCTGCAACGACAATAAGGAAACAAATAAGAATATATAACAATCTTTTTTCTCTACCAGATAATTGAGCATATATTTCTTTCATATTACTCACCCACCTTTTTATCTAAAGATATTTTTACATTAAATCCATAGTCAACTTTTGCTTGTTCAACAATAATTGGATTTCCATTTTCATCAACCAATCCAGTTGTATCTATTGATTTAGATTCATTGATCTGATATCCAGAATATGACACATCAGTATATTCACTATGTTTCTTTAAAGTTGTAACATATTTTTCAATGTTTTGAACATTTTGTGAAGTTAATGAAGCAGTTAATAAATTAGTGTTTCTATCAAAAGAGATAGTTTTTAATGAAATTCCATTTAATAAATCAGTTTTTAGATATGTAATACTTTTCTTAGTTAGGGTTGGTAACCCTGATAAAGAATTATCTAATTGTTCTAATGAAGTATAAATACTTTCTAATGAATGAAGTTCATTATATGGCTTTTGATCAGTAGAATCGATTTTTAATTGAATGACTTCATTATCAAGAATAGCATTATTTAACTTATCAGTCATATCCATCTTCATTAAATAGATAGTCCCAAAAGCAATCGCAATAATACCAACTAAAATCATTGGAACAGCCATTATTTTCATTGTATTAGATAGTTGGGAACTCCCATCTTTTCTATTATAAGCAGCAAGTAGATCTAATTCTTTCTTTGAGATCTTATAAGACATATTATTCCCCTCCTATCTTCTAAGTAAATATCCAACTGGATAAACATAATTGTTAATATCAAATTGTTCATTATTATCTTTAACAGCATAAATAGATTTACTATTAGGTAACACTTTTGCTGAAATATCTAAAGTTGAACGAATTCTTTCAAATACATGACCTTGTATATCTGAATCTAAACCAAATATATAGATATCATTCATAATTTGATCTCTATGGCTAGAAGTCGCAAATTGTTTTAACTGAGAAACAGTACTGACAATCTCTGTTTCAAACTCTTCAGTTCCCTTATTCGCAAAAATACGAGATCGATTTGTTAAACTATAATCATTGTTTGCGAATAAAACACTGACAACGTTATTACCATCAACATGCATTAAAGCATATGTTTTATCAATAAACCCTGTTAAATTCTTAGTTAATGATATTAAGACATTAACTGCATAATCAATAGATAAAATCTCAATACCAACATCACCAAAAGCATCAAGATAATCTTTTATAAATTTTCTTTCAACACCTACACATAATATTTGACTTGCTTTTTTATTCTTTTCATCTTCATTTAAAAAAGCATAATCAAATATTAAATCTTCACTATTACTATCTATTAAAGATAATTCATCTTTCACAAATTGTAAAACTTCCTTTTGTTTCATCGTTGGAATAACAGCAGGTTTTGCTAAAATCTTTGTACTATCAACAATCAACTTAACTTCTTTAATTCCTTTTGAAGTTAAAGTCTTTAAAACATTTTTCAGTTCAATATCATTAATAATAACACCATTAAGCATTGTCCCTTCTTTTAAAGGCAAATGATAATAATCTAAAACACGAACAACATCTCTTTTCATTTCTCCTACAACAACTTGTATATCTTCATTTGAAATATAAATAATATTTTCCTTATTCATGTTTTATCCTCCTAGCTTCCTGCGCCAACACTTCCATATAATGAATATAACGGAAGCATAACTGAAATAATAACAATACCAATAATAAAACCTAATATAATAATCATTAAAGGCTGGAGTAAAGTTACCATCTTTTCAGTTGCCATTTCAGCCTCATAATCAAAATCATCTGCTATGTTTGTTAACATATCATCTAACTTACCACTTTCTTCACCTATATAGATAGAACTTGCAAGCTTATCATCAAATCCATCTACAGAAGCAATGGCTTGAGATAAATTCATACCATCACGAACATTCTTAATTACTTCATCAAATTGAGATTCGATATAAGTATTATTAATCGTTGACTTAGCAAGTGTTAATGAGTTCAACATAGAAACACCACTTGTATATAAAGAACTCATACTTCTCGCAAATCTAGCTGTATAAATAATACTTGTTAAATGACCAGCTTTAGGCATTTTGACTTTAAACTCATCCCATTTTAATCTAACACTAGTGACTCTTAGTGACATTGTAATGACACAAATTAAAATTAAAGTAGCAATAATAAACCATACCCAATGAGCAGTTAATGCTCTAGAAATCGCAAACATGACTTGGGTAACCATAGGAACATCATGTCCCTCAAACATTTCAAAGAAATTAGGTAAAATAGCAGTAAATACTGCAATAACAACAAATACAGTCACAACAACTAAGATCATTGGATACATCATTGCACTTCTAACTTTTCCTTGAAGCTTATAATCTTTATTAAATTGAACTCCTAACTTTAATGATGTTACATCCATCATACCAGTAGATTCAGCTGACCTAAACATATTAATCATTAATAGAGGAAAAGCATTTCCTTGAGCTTCTAAAGCAGCTGATAAAGAAAAACCTTGTTGTAACTTAACATAAACATCTTTATAAATCTTTTGAAGAAGAACATTTGGTGTTCTTTTCACTATAATATTCATAGCCATAATTAAAGAAATACCTGATGACAACATAGTTCCAAGTTCTCTACAAAAATCAGATAAATCATTTGTCTTAATCTTCTTATTATTTGATTTCTCAACAATCTCTTTTGCTTGTAAAAGATATAAATTCTCAGAACGCAATAAAGCGACAAGTTCTTCTCGAGAATTTGTCTCAACCTTACCATTAAATTTCTTAGAATTTATATCCTTTGCAATATACTTGAACATTGCCATAAATTCACTCCCCTATCTTAACCCAAACATTCCTAAATACATATCTAGAATACTTTGACCATACAACAAAGCAACAAACATTCCAAAACAAATATAAGGACCAAAAGCAATATGTCCCTTTTTATCAATCTTATGACTGATTAATAAATAACCAGCATAAATACCAGCAATCACCACAGCAATAAACATTCCTACTAATACCATTTGCCATCCTAAGAATAAACCACATACAGCAAGTAACTTGATATCCCCTCCACCAAATGAATCAGGAATAATCAAATTCAAAACATATAAAGGTGCACTAATCACAAAAAAACCAATAGCACGATCAACTATACTCATATCCATAAAACCAATACTTATTAAAGCAACAAATAAACAGCTTATAACTAAACCATTAGGTATAATCATTATATCATAGTCAATCATAAAAATCGCTAATAAAATTATCGAAAATGCAAAAGAAATCAATGTCATAGCATCAATTCCATACCTTTGGAAGCATAAACATGCTAAAACACCACCAATAAACTCAATTATTGGATATCTAGCCGATATTGGTTCACCACAAAATCTACATTTACCACGTAAAAACAACCAACTCAATACTGGTATCATATCATATGGCTTTAGCGTATTATGACATTTTGGGCAAAAACTTCTCCCTTTTGTAAAGTCTAATTCCAGAGGTACACGATAGATGACAACATTAATAAAACTTGCAATACATGTCCCTATCACAAAAGCATAAACATATAAAAATATCATTATTGGTTCCATTCTATCTTCCTCCCTATTAAAGTATGAAACCCTCTCAAAGAGAGGGTAACAATTTTAAATATAAAATTTAAGGTGCAGCAGTAATAACAACATCTCCATTAGGAGTCAATACTGCTTTTTCTCCACCAGTAAAAATAATTGTATAAGTCGTCACTGTTGAGACATCTCCGCCTGCAGCAAGTCCTGCTACATCGATATCTTTTATCAAAGTCTTCTTCCCTGTTTCAGATTTATTAACTTCTTCCATTGCTTTTTTTAAAGCTCCATCTTTACCTGTATCTAAGTCATCAGCAACAATACCAGCAGCAGAAGCTTGCGCCTTAGCTAACTCAGTTTGAGAACTAATAAATGCTCCTCGAGCCGTAGACATATATTTAGCATTATCTGCCTCCCCCATGTATTTCAATACTGAAGGCACAGCAACAGCCATTAATACAGCTAAGATAACTACAACAACAATAATTTCAATTAACGTAAAACCTTTTTTATTCTTCATAAGTTTTTTGATATTCATATTAATATCCTCCCTTTCATACTAAAATTATAGTCCAATTAATATATAAAAGCAATGAGTTTCATTCAATATTAATAGATTTTTATCAAGTTTTTTTGTAATTTTCATAAAACTTTTTAAGTATCATGCTTATTAAGTGTTGAAAATGAAGTTATTTTGATAATATGTCATGAATAATTTTACTATAATAGAAATTCGATTGCTATATGACTCAATGGTATTGTATAATGGAAACATAGAGGTGAGACATGATGACAACTCCATCAAAGAAAACAAATAATAACAATTATAATTACTCTAAAGACTGTGATTCTATGGTTTATAGAGGAGATAATGTTAATCATATTAGAACATTATTTCATATGATTTCTATCTTTATTAAAGTTGATGATATAGCAACTTTTATTTTGGATGATAATCAAAAAATCTCTGGTTTTTATGATTTACATCAAACTATATTTGATAAGGATTTTTTTGTTTATTATCATGCTTATTTAAAAGAAGCAGAAAATCCTATTCAATTAATTAATGAGTATTTTAATACTAAGAATTATATAGCGATTTGTTCTTTAGTGAATGAACAAGAAGTTGTTGGATATATTGTTTTCAAAAGAGTTGAAAAAGCTTTTAATATGGACGAAATAAATATAATGACTCAATGTTCTCATGTATACAGTCAATATTGTCTCGATATTAACCAATATAAGAATACAAACTTTGAAAAGAGTATTTATCATACAATGATTAATAACATTGATTCAAATGTCTATGTTACTGATCCTTACACATATGAAGTCTTATTCATGAATGAAGCGATGAAAAAGATTTATAATATTGAAAACCCTGTTGGAAAAAAATGTTGGGAACTTTTTAAGTGTGGTAGAGATAAGCCATGTGATGAATGTCCAGTTCCACGACTTCTTGAATCCCCTACTGATTCTTATACATGGGAAGAATCAAGTGATTATAACCAAAAGAATTATTTAAATCATGATTGTTTGATTGAATGGTTTGATCATTCTTTGGTTCATTTTCAACATTCTGTTGATATAACACATTTAAAGGAAATAACATTTGATGCTTCTTATGATGAACTTACTGGTATTTTTAATCGTAAAACAGGAAAAAGAATGTTGAAGAGTCAGTTGAATTTAGCAGCTGACAACAATAAAGAAACAATTGTTTGTTTATTAGATGTCAATGATCTAAAGAAGATCAATGATTCTTTTAATCATTCAAAAGGTGATGAAGCACTTCGTCTTATTTCTTCACATGTCAAAAAACATATGAAAGAAAATGATGTTTTCTTTAGATTAAGTGGTGATGAATTTATAGCTTCTTTCTATGATTATAGTTATAGTGAAGTAAATAGTATAATGCGTAATACTTTAAGAGACTTAAGGCAATATGCTTTAAAGAAGAAGTTAGAGTATGATTTATCATTTTGTTATGGATTATATATAGTTGATGATTCTTACAATCTTACTGTTAATGAAATTATCAGCAATGCTGATGAGAAAATGTATGAATGGAAAAAGAAAGCTCATTTAAGAAATGCTCAAAAAGAGTTAAAGAATAAACAGCCTATTGGTGAAGTCTTTGATTATAATGAAAAATTATTATATAGTGCCCTTTCTAAGAGTACTGATGATTATATCTTTATCTGTAATATGAAGACTGGTGTTTTTAAATACACCCCTAATATGGTTGAAGAATTCAACTTCCCTGCTCAAGTTTTACACAATGCTGCAGCAATTTTTGGCGCTAAAATTCATATGGCAGATAAATATGAATTTTTAAATGCTAATCAACAAATTACTGATGGTAAATCAGATAGTCATATTGTTGAGTATCGTGCTTTAAACAAAGATAATGAATATGTTTGGTTACGTTGTCGTGGACATGTTGAATATGATGAAAATAATGAAGCGGCTATATTCGCTGGTTTTATATCTAATCTTGGTCGTAAAAACTATCGTGATATATTAACAGGACTTTATAATAGATTTGAATTTGAGAAGGTTACTAATCAAAACATTGATGAAGAATATACTGTTATATTAATCAATATTAATGACTTCAAGAGTATTAACAATCTATATAATCGTGAATTTGGCGATAATGTTCTTCGTATTATTGGTCAAAATCTTCAAACAATACTTGCTAATAAAGCCACTGTTTATAAATTAGATGGTGATGAGTTTGCGATTTTAACGAAGGAAACAAGTATTAAAAAAATTAAGAGTTTATATAATGAAATCTTGTCATATATTAATGAAAATCATACATATGATGATAAATCTTATATTCTCTCTATTACTGCTGGAGTTGCGCAAGCCCCTAAAGATGGTAATTCTTATTTAGATATTCAAAGAAGTTGTGAAATAGCATTACAATTTGGAAAACATAACACCAGAGATAAATTAACTTTCTATAGTGAAAAGATCAACACAAAAAGAACTTATCAAGTTCAACTTGTGAATACATTAAAACAATGTATTCAAAATAACTTTGAAAATTTCTTCCTTGTTTATCAACCAATTATTGATATCAAAAATCATTATATATGTAAAATTGAAGCTCTTTGTCGTTGGAAAGTTCCAATGTTTGTTGATATTGGTCCTGATCGTTTTATTCCACTATTAGAAGATACTGGCGATATCATTGAACTAGGATATTGGATTTTTGAAGAAGCTATCTCACATCTTAAAAAATGTTTAGAAACAAAACCTGATTTATCAATTAGTATTAATGTCTCATATATCCAACTCTCTGAAGGACAGTTTGTTAATAAGATTATGAATATCATTAATAAATATGATGTTCCCTATCAAAATATTATTATTGAATTAACCGAGACATCAATCGCCAAGAATTCTCAATTTATCATAAAAGCTATCAACCAACTCAGAAGTCTAGGTATAAAGATAGCTATGGATGATTTTGGAACAGGTTATTCTTCTCTTGCATTACTTAAAGATGAACCATTGGACATTGTGAAAATAGATCAATCTTTTGTTAAAGGTATTGAATCAAATAGCTTTAATCGAACATTTGTCAAACTTATTATTGAACTCTGTCATCAACTTCATCTTGCAGTCTTAATTGAAGGTGTTGAAACAAAAGCTGAATTAGATGAACTTCTTTTACTGGATCCTGATTATATTCAAGGATACTACTTTAGTAAACCCTTATTAGAAGAAGAACATATAAAATCACTACAAAATCAAGAAGTCACTTTATAAAAAAGTGACTTCTAATATTTTATATTTTGGTTATAATATGTAGAAATAAATATAACCATTTGTATTGATTTATTTCATAGATGAATTAAAATATATAACAGAGGTGATGACATGGATATTCTTATAGATACAATTAAAGATACAATACTCATTATTCCTATTCTATTTTTAATGTATTTATGTTTGGAATACTTCGAACATAAAACACTAAAGAAAGACTATTCAACATACTTATATAAATATGGTCCCTTATTCGCATCATTTGTGGGGGTTATTCCCCAATGTGGTTTCAGCGTCCTGGCAAGTTTACTCTTTATAGAAAAAAAGATAACTCTTGGAACACTTATAAGTGTATTCATAGCAACAAGTGATGAAGCCATCCCTATTCTAATCACAAATCCAGATTTCTATCCTTCAATGTTTGCATTAATAATTATTAAACTTATCATTGCAATTGTCATAGGATATATTGTAGATATATTATTTCAAAGACAAATGTATCAAGGAAAGACTCATATCAAGATTGATAACCATCAACATTCATTAGTTTATGAAGCTTTAGTAAGAACAATGAAAATATATATTGTCATATTTATGATTAATGTTATCTTATCATTCATTATTGAACTTATTGGAACTGATCAGTTATCTTATATTCTCTTAAACAATAGTATGGTTCAACCTGTTATTGCAGCTTTGTTTGGCTTTATTCCAAATTGTAGTGCAAGTATTATTATGAGTCAACTCTTTATGAATCAATCATTGAGTTTAGCTTCCTTATTAGCAGGACTAATTAGTAATGCTGGTCTTGGAATTCTTGTCTTAGTTCAAAACAAAGTGAGACCTTCAATGATTTTTAGAATTTGTATGATTTTATTTATATCATCATTAATTATTGGTTTACCTTTACAATGGTTCTATCTTCATTGATAGACCATTTTTTATATAATAAAAGATACTTGATAAATCCAAGTATCTTGATAATCTTTATAATTTATGATATATAGGTTTCATTTTATCAAAAGTACAATAATATTCAAAACCTAAGTTCTTTAATTCTTTTAAAACAAAATCAATCTTACATCCAACATGACTTTCTTCATGAGTATCAGAACCTATTGTAATAATTTTACCACCTAACTTTTTATAAAGTCTTAAGATATCTCTTGAAGGTGTTAAATCTTCTAACTCATAACGAAAACTTGATGTATTCACTTCAATACCTTTATCATGTTGAATCACATGCTTTAAGATCTTTGTAATAATATCTTCGACTTTACTATCAGGATAAGTCCCCTGTTGATCATATCTCTTAATCATATCTAAATGACCTAATACACTATAAGAATCAAAATGAGTAATCACATCATAGATAGCTTCATAATATCCTCTATTGTATTCTTCTTGAGTTTTTCCTTTTTGATACTCTTGTGTCCAGAATTCTTTATCACCAACTTGATGATTAGATAAGATAATAAAATCAAAAGGATACATAGAAAAATCCCTATTGTATAATTCAATTGTTTCTCTTTGAACTCCAAATTCACAACCAAACTTTATCACTATTTGATCTTTATACTTCTCTTTTAATGTTTGATAACCACGATAGTAATCTTCATAATTAACTACATAATCACCCATAGTTCCATAATCACTATGTTCAGTGATACATATTTCATCTATCCCTTCCTTAATTGCTTTATGAATTAACTCTTCTATCTCATACGTTGAGTCATTGCTGTAATTAGTATGCATATGATAATCTGCCAACATAATATCATCCTCCTTTTTCTATATTATATATGAATTTAAATATATTACTATTTATTATCTCATTTTGAAAATAATCAATCAAAATATGAAAATATAATTACTAATTCTCATTTTAAGATATAATAAGGACAAACAAGGAGGATATATTATGTTAAATATTGGTTATATTGGAAATGGAAAAAGCGCAAATCGTTATCATATTCCTTTTGTCTTACAAAGACCAGATAAAATGAAAGTGAAAATGATTTACACCCGTGATCATTCTAAAGATGTATGGGAAGATATACCAGGTGTCATCTATACTGAAAATATTGATGAACTGTTAAATGATAAAGATATTCATGTGATTGTTTTATCGACCCCTTCTACTACTCATTATGAGCTTGCTAAAATGGTGTTAAATGCTAATAAAAACTGTGTCGTGGAAAAACCATTCACAAACACTCTTGCTGAAGCTCAAGAGTTATTTGAACTTGCTAAGTCAAAAAACTTAATGATTCAATGTTATCAAAATAGAAGATTTGATAGTGACTTTTTAACAGTTCAAAAAGTTATTGAATCTCATATCTTAGGAGACTTATTAGAATTAGAAATGCATTTTGACTACTATCGTCCAGAAACTCCTGAATCTGTTCATGAGTTCAACCCTATTAATTCTTATTTATATGGACATGGTTGTCATACATTAGATCAAGTCATTAGTTATTTTGGTGAACCTGATGCAGTTAACTATGATGTGAGACAACTACTTGGGACAGGTCGTATGAATGATTATTTTGATTTAGATTTATATTATGGGACTTTAAAAGTTTCAGTTAAATCAAGTTACTATCGAATTAAAGAAAGACCTAGTTTTATTATCTATGGTAAAAAAGGAATGTTTGTTAAGGAAAAGAAAGACAAACAAGAAGAACATCTTAAATTATTCCATATGCCAGATAATGATGATTTTGGTGTAGACTTACCTCATGAATATGGTACTGCCACTTATTACGATGAACAAAATATCTACCATGAAGAAAAAGTCATTTCTGCCGTTGGTGATTATGGTCGTTACTATGATGCATTATATGAAACAATAATCAACAAAAAAGAAAAGTTAGTTACTGATGAACAAACTCTTCTACAAATTAAAATATTAGAAAAAGGCGTAAAAAATATGAAGTAAGTGCATTTGCACTTACTTCTTTTCAAATTTAGAATTGATATAAAACATTGTTTTATCATAATCTTGATAGCTAGCAACTAACCATTTTGTTGCTAAATACTCATTGACAATATTTAAAATATCATCAATATCATATGCTTCACCATGACATCTAAGTTGTAACCCACAACATGAGCAACCTCCAACAGCATGTAAAGAATAATCAATATTTTTGTTTTTTAATATTTGATTCATTTCTGTAATCATTAGAAAATCTACTGTTGCTTTCATCTCTATCACCCAATTACATTATATCATATTTTAAGAATTTAGCTTCATTAATGATAATCCTAACATTAAACCTCTTTTAAATTGAACAAAAGCATATTCAAAATAAAAACTATTAAAGCTCTTTTCCAATTGTTCAAATTGTTCTAATGTTAATGTCACATTACCATCATGAAAGTGATTGGTTATATCTTCCATTAAATCAAAATATGAGTCATCAACATTATAAAGCATCTCAATCTCTTCATCAGCTAAAATAATATCTGAAGTATAAATATCACGAATCGCGCTTTCCTGATTTAACATATACATCCCTCCTTGCATTCATTATAACAAATTTATGAAAAGTTTGCTATAAGAAAATATATGAATCATGATGAAATCACACAACTCATATATACAATTGAAGGATATTCAATAAAACCATTCTTCTTATAAAATTTATCACTTAGATATCCTCTTGTTGTATTTAAAGAAATTCTTTTAACATCACAAGAAATCATCACTTGTTTCACCTGATTTAAAAACTGACTTCCTAGCCCTTGTCCTTGATATAAAGAAGAAATACAAAAATCATCAACCCATAATTCTTTATAATCCAAGAAAGTCATAACTCTTCCAAACATCATTCCTACTAATTTATCATTATCAAAACATACATATCCAAATGCATATTGTGAGGACATTATTTCTTTAATTCTTGATTCAACTTGTTCATCAGTCCATAATTCATTCCATGGTTCTTGTAAAAAGCATTCTTTAAATAAATGTATACATATTAATAAATCTTCTTGATCATATTTTCTATATTTCATAGTTATCCCTCTTTCTACTTTTAAGTTTATTTTATCATAAATAAACTTATATCAACATATCTTTATTATTTTCATTTTCTGAAAGGTATTTATATTCAAAGTATGTTATAATTTGTAAAATAACGGGGGTATCAACATGGGAAAACAATGGAATACAATTATTTACTCAAATATATTACCGATAATACTTTTGAGCGTTTTTTTAATTATTATCATATACAATTCAGTGTTTAATAAAAACAAAACAAAACTTTTTATATTATCTACTCTTATTATCATAATGATGTTAATTGTTAAGAGTGCTGATTATTTACTAAGTTATCAAGAAGGAGAAATATACGCATCATTAAGAAATGTCACAACATTTATTAATTTCTCTTCTGCTCCACTTGTTCCTTTATTCCTTTATAAAATATCAAGTCAAAAGACAAATACATTTAAATTATATATTCCACTTATATCAAATATTATTGTTTGTTTATTAAGTATTCCTTTTGGTTATATCTTTAGTATAAATTCAATGAATGTTTATGAACGTGGTCCACTATTCTTTTTTCCATTTGTGATAACAATCTTTTATTTATTCATAGTCATTATCCAAAATAAAGATCAATTATTAAAAAGTAAAAATTCAGAGAGAATATTTCTTTTGTTTACAATTATTCTTATTTCTGTATTTATGTTAATTGAAGTCGTATTTGGTTTTTATTTTGTTTCTTGGACTTCAGCAGCAATTGTCTTTCCTTTATATTACTTATTACTCAATGTTAATCATTCAATTATTGATCCCCTTACTAATGCCTATAATCGTCTTATGTATACAATGGATTTAGAAAAAATGAATAAGAATCACAATTACTTAATTGCGCTTTTAGATCTCAATTACTTTAAAAATGTTAATGATCAATATGGTCATGATGCTGGTGATCAAGCTCTCATTTATTTCACAAAGACCGTGAGTCATTATATTCCTAAATCTGTCTCACTATATCGTATTGGTGGTGATGAGTTTGTCTTGTTATCTAAAAAGGATATTGATATAGAAAAGATATCACAGTGTTTAAATGAGGCCCGTAAAGATACACAAAAACATTTGGCTGACTTTTCTTATGGTATCGATATCTTCGATCATTCAACTTCACTTAATGATTTTCTTAATCACATCGATCAACTCATGTATGAAAACAAAAAAATAGATAAACAAAGAAAACAACAACTTATTTGAGTTGTTGTCTTTTTAATACCATAGATTTCTCTGGTGCTCCAATATATTGAGCAATTACATCACATTTTATCATCAACATAAAATATATGTTTTTATGTTCATCACTAAGACTTTCATAATTCGCTTGCCCTTTTGAAATCACAAAATCAGCCTTATGATAAATCGCCTTAAAATCATCATGAGTGCGATGTATTATTGTTCCAAGTGAATCATCACCATTACTAATAATGTTTGCATAATCGTCCATATGAACCTTATAAGCATCTGCTTCAATAGAGTCATTAACAATTGGATAACCTCTAACACCAAAGTAAATATCAAGATTAGGATTCAATTCTTTTATTTTCATAATCAAAATCTTATCTAAACAAATTTCACCACAATTATCACCAATATATAATAATGTTTGAGATGATAAAATATCATTTTTTAAATCTTCTATATCATTAAAATATAATTTGTTTTTATCAATTTCTTTAAAGTGATTCATAATATCATCTTCATTATGATTATGAATAGGATTAAAATCAATAATATTACCCATAACCGAAAAAAGAACAGCCTTATAAAACGGATCATCACTTTGATTAATCTTCATTAAAAAATCATCACTCATCTTTAAAAATAATTCATTGTAATCATTTCTGATCTTTAAATAAGGATCATCATTATGAATATGTTGCTTTAACATCTTAAATGTAGAACCAATAATTTCAGGATTCGTCTTAGAAAAATCTTCTTGACTTAAATATTCAAAAACTCTTTTATAAAGTTCTTCTCTATTATGAGCATTCGTCATACAAGCAACCTTGATGACTTGATTAATTAAACAAGGTAAACATTTTTCATTCATTTTCATATTAAATTCTCCTATATTAAGATACCATGACAATGATCAATTTCATGTTGAATTATTTGTGCTTCAAGACCAGTATATGTTTTGATTTTCTTTTTGAAGTGATTATCAAAATATTCTACTTTTATTTTTTTATATCTTTTTGTTTCTTTCTCACCATTATGAGATAAACAACGCTCTTTACAAATATACAATCCCTCTTGTTTAATAATAAGAGGATTAAACATCACCATATAATCATCATTATCAATAAAAGCAATAATTGATTTTAATTCCCCGATCATATTTGCGGCTAAACCAACACAATGATCTTGATGATGTTTTAAAGTATCTAATAAATCATTAGCAATCTCAATATCTTGAATCGTAGCTTCTTGTGATACTTGTTTTAATATAAAATTATCTTTAATAATGTCTTTAATCATTTTATCAACCTCTTCTCTTATTTATATAATACTTTTTCTAATCAAAAGTGTCAATTTCATAACAATGATTTAAAAATATTGAGTCTATGCACTGACACGATTGCTTTCATAAAATAATTAGTTTAAAATATAATTAGATATAGAATATTTGAGAAAGGAGAAGTCAAAATGGATCAGTTAGGACTTAGTCAAAATGACTCTTTAGAAGAACAATTAAAACAATGTAAAGAAATAGTGACAATGTTTTCTAATACCAGCATTGGTGGTGTCGCAAAAATGTCTATTAAAGATATGAGTATTATAACGGCAACTGATGGATATTATCAATTAACTGGTTATTCAAGAGCAGAAAGCTTACTTCCTCCTTTTTCTAATTGTGGTATGAATTTAGTTATCAAGGAAGACTTAGAAGAACTTCAAGATAAGGTCAATTATCTGATAACTGAAAACAAACCTATTAAAGTTGATTATCGCATTAGAAAGAAAGATGGTTCTATTGCATGGAACTCAGGATTATGTTCAAGTGTTCAAAGTAATGAAGATGGTCAATATATTGAAGTCTTCTTCCTAGATACTACGCAAGATAAAAATAATGAAATACAACTGATTAGTCTTATTGATAACCTAACAAGCGGACTTATCAGAATGAAGTTTAATTCCAAAATTGAAATTCTTTATGCGAATAATGAATTTTATAGACAAATTGGATATACGTATGATGAATTCAATTCCATAACTCTTAATAATGATTTTTCTTTAATTGTTTATGAAGAAGACCTTGCTTATATAAAAACAGAAATCAATGAATTTATCGCATCACATAAAAATAGAAAAACGATGAGTTATCGAATTGTTACAAAGAATAATCAAATCAAATGGATTAAAATGCAGATTTCTAGACTCTATGAAGAAATAGAAAATGAATTAATCTTTCAATGTATTCTTACAGATATTACTAAGGATAAAGAAAAAGAGAAACAGATTCTTTTAAACGAAGAAAAGTTTCGGATTATTTCTGAACAAACCCGTGATATCATCTTTGATTGGAATATTCATACTGATGAAATCACTTATTCGCCTGTTTATCAAAAGGTTTTTGGATCTCCTCCACCTAAGTCAATGACTTCTTTAAAACTACTTAAAAGTGATATTATTCATAATGATGATAAAGAGATTTTAAAAACAATGATTCAAGATATTAAGTATAATGTTCCCTACTCTGATTGTAGAATCAGATTACGAAAAGGTGATGGTACATTCTTTTGGGCACTTCATAGAGCAACTGCCATTAGAGAAGATGAAAATAGTCCTGAAGCTGATTATGTTATTGGTATTGTTAGTGATGTTAATGATTTAATGGAAGATACTATTAATCTTAAGATAAAAGCAGAACATGATGATTTAACAGGTTTATTAAATAGAGCTACTGGACAAACCATTATTGAAAATATTTTAACTTATTCTAAATCAAATACATCACATGTTTTTATTCAATTTGATATTGATAAATTTAAGCAGATCAATGATTTTATGGGCCATGCCGCAGGTGATCTTGCTTTAAAATTAATTTCTTCACAAATTAAAGAAATCTTTAAAAAAACAGATGTTCTCATTCGTATGGGTGGCGATGAGTTTGCGGTATTTATCAAGGATATTCATAATATTAATACTATCCACAAAAGAATCGAAACTCTACGTGATACAATTTTCAGTGATTTTCAATTCGAAGAAAAAATCTATCCACTATCAATAAGTATAGGAGCAGCATTTTGGCCTCAAGATGGTAGCACATTTGACGAACTCTATAAAAATGCCGATATAGCGATGTATCAAGCAAAACGAAATGGTGGAAATAAGTATGTAATATTTAATGATGAATTAAAGAAAACCTAAGTAGATACAAGTATCTACTTAGGTTATTTACTTAAATTCACCTTTTTTTATGCGCTGAGATAAATCAATAATATTGTTATAAATATTATCAATAACTTTAATATATTCTTCATCAGACTTATGACTGGGATCATCTAGTCCCCAATCTTCACGATGTTGACATGGTAGAAATGGACAATCGACATTACATCCCATTGTAATCACAATATCAACTTCTGGTATATCCTTAATTAATTTTGAATATTGCGTTTTTTCCATATCAATATTATAGATTGATTTCATGAGTCTTACTGCATCTTGATTGATTTGATCTTTTGTTTCTGTACCAGCTGAGTAGCTTTCAAAAACATCTAAAGCTAAATGTTTACCCAACGCTTCAGCTATTTGACTACGACATGAATTATGTACGCAAACAAAGGCTACTTTTAATTTATTAACGTCCATTATTATTTCCTTTCTAATAACACTATTTAACTGCTGATAATCGAACAATGCTTTCGATATGATGACTTTGTGGGAACATATCCACAGGTTGACATATATCTGCACTATAACCATTATCTTGAAGATAAGCAATATCCCTAGCTTGTGTTGCGACATCACAAGAGATGTAAACAATTCTATCTGGTCTAAGGGTTATAAGTTGACTAAGAAAAAGTTGTGAACAGCCTTTTCTTGGTGGATCAATCATAACAACATCGATATGCTTATTTTCCTTAGCAAAATCGACCATAAATTCACCAGCATCTTGACAAGAAAAATCAACATTATTGATATGATTTCTAATGGCATTATCTTTAGCATCTTTAATCGCTTGTTCAACTATTTCAACACCATATACATGTTCTACATATTTAGCTAAAGATAAAGAAATTGTCCCTATTCCACAATAGGCATCAATTACTATATCAGTAGGTTTAAAATCAGCATATTCAATAGCTTTAGAATAAAGGTGTTGAACTTGAATTGGATTCACTTGATAAAATGATTTCAATGAAATACGATAAGTATTTTCAAGCAAAATATCTTCGATATAACCATTGCCATATAATACTTTTTCTTCATCACCTAAAATAACATTATCATGTCTTTTGTTAATATTATGAATAACAGTTGTTAAATTAGGAAACTCTCTCGTTAATATTTCTATCATATAATCAAAACCATTGATTTTATTATGATAGCTAATAATTGCTAACATATATTGATTTGTTGCATTTGCAGACTTAACTAGTATATGTCTAATATTTCCTTTATGAGCGACCTTATCATAAGCTACTTCATGATTTTCTTCTAATAGAGCTCTTACTCGATTGACAAGTCTATTTGATTCATCATCTTGGATAAAGCAAGTCTTCATAGGAATGATTTCATTTGTATGTTGTTTATAAAAACCGGTCACTAAATGTTTTTGATTATTTCCTACTGGCACTTGAACTTTATTTCTATAAAACCAAGGATTATCCATCATTAAGCATGGTAAGACTTCCACTTGACAATGACCTATTCTTTCCATTGTATCCTTAACTCTTTTTGTCTTTAGATTTTGTTGACCTAGCATTGATAAATGTTGCAGATGACATCCTCCACATTGTTTAAACAAAGGGCAACGGACATCTTCTCTATATTCACTTGAATGACTGAGTTCCACTAATCTACCAACAGCATAGTTTTTTAAAACTTTGACAATCTTTATCTTTCCAATTTCATCAACTAACATATTCTTAACAAATATAGGAAAAAGATCAACCTTTACAATCCCTTGTCCATCATGGGTATAATCAATACACTTTCCTTCTACATAATCATTCTTTTTCATGTTTTCCTCCAAAAAAAACGAGCCCTGCTCGTTTTATTTTATCGTTGCCTCAGCAGCGTTTTTACTTTCTTCGTGTTTAACTGATGCAAGAGTATACGCAAATGCATCATTTTGTGTATGTTTTGTTCCATAGATTGGGAAATCTCCACTATCAGTCGATGTTAAATATAGATTCACTTCAAATTGAGCTACATTATTAATCTTACTAAATAATGTACTATATTTCTTACCTTCTTCTTTTGTTTTTCCCACTAAACCATCTAATGTTAAAACTGCCTCTTCAGCAATTTCTTGAGCTTTTTTAGTATCCATACCTGCTTTAAAATCAATATCAACTTTTAATTGACGACATTGAATTTCAAAATCAATCTTATTGATTTCAGTATACTTTTGTTTTGTAGTATCAGCAGCAGAAGTCATTAAGTCTTTATTAATCTCAACAACGCCTTCACATCTATTTCCAAACACAGGTCCATCATTATCCGATAAAGCAAAGATATAAACCATAAATGCTATAAATAAAACAGATAATCCAATAAGGACATAATGCCACCATTTCCATACAAATTTCTTTTTCTTTTTTGCCATAGAATAGTTATCCTCTCCTACAAAGTCTTCTGTTTCTTCATCCATAATAAAATCATCTTCAACTTCGACTTGATTTTCTTTGATACTTTCTAATTTATCAATCAAAGAAAGATCTTCAACACTCTCTTGTTTGTTATCTTCATCATCTTCAAATGTAAATTTTTTTGCCATATTTATCACCTAACTTTTCTATATTGTAACAAAAACCTTACCAAATGTATAGCAATTATTGTACTCTTTCCTTTAATAAGGCAATCAATATTTGACTAGTCATTGAAGGATTGGCTTGTCCACCAGTCTTTTTCATGATTTGTCCAACTAAGAATCCTACTGCTCTATCCTTACCAGCTGCATAATCTTGAATTGATTGTTCATTATTATCTAAGACTTCATTAATAATGATTTTCAATTCTTCTGGATTAGATATTTGTTTCATACCTTTTTCTTCAATAATGATTTCGGGATCTTTTCCTTCATTCATTAAACATTCAAAAACAATCTTTGCTTGCTTAGAAGAAATTGTTCCTTCTTGAATAAGATTAATCATTTTTCCTAAATATAAAGGTGTTAATTGTGTCTCTGATAAAGATTTGTTTTCCTTATTTAAATAAGCTTGAACTTCTCCTAACAACCAGTTACATACAAGTTTATAATGTTCACATGTTGAAATAACGTCTTCATAGAAATCAGATATTTCTTTATTAGAAACCAAGATATGTGCATCGGTTTTTGGTAATTGGTGTTGTGTTATATAAATTGCTTCTCTTTCTTCAGCCATAACGGGAAGATTTTCTTTAATATCCAATACCCATTGATGATCAATACGAATTGGTAATATATTTGGTTCCGGATAATATTTATAATCAACTGCATCACCTTTATCACGCATCATCACAGTTTCTTTAGTTTCTTCATCAAATCGTCTTGTTTGTTGAAGTACTGCTGCTCCACTAATTAAGAGTTGTTCTTGTCTTTGAGCTTCAAATTCAACAGCTTTTTGGACATTAGAAATAGAATTTAAGTTTTTAATTTCTGTACGTGTGCCATACTTTTCACTGCCATAAGGACGAATTGAAATATTGACATCACAACGCATTGAACCTTCTTCCATTTTAGCGTCTGATACATCTGTATAAAGAAAAATTTGACGTAATTTTTCTAAATAGGCAGCTGCTTGAGCCCCACTTCTAATGTTTGGCTTCGTAACGATTTCAATAAGTGGAATCCCCGCACGGTTATAGTCAATTAGTGAATAATCATCAAAATGGAATTGTTTTGCAGTATCTTCTTCCATATGTAGACGTTCTATTTCTACTCGTGTGATATTTCCATCTACCTCTATATCAATATAACCATTTCTACCAATTGGTCTTCTATCTTGAGTGATTTGAAATCCTTTTGGTAAATCAGAATAGTAATAATTTTTACGATCAAAGCATAGTAGTTCATCAATTTCCATATGTAATGCATGACAAACTCTAATTGCGTATTCTACTCCTCTTTTATTTAAAGAAGG
This sequence comes from uncultured Coprobacillus sp., assembly GCA_964637725.1. GTDB lineage: Bacteria > Bacillota_I > Bacilli_A > Erysipelotrichales > Coprobacillaceae > CAZWXH01. The sequence continues at coordinate 44,970 of CAZWXH010000001.1, forward strand.
CATCGTTCCACTCATTCCTAAATCAATTTCATTAACCATCGTGTTAACGTCTTCGCCAAAAGTAACACGAGAGGCAGAAAACATCTTTGAATTGGTTTTTAATTCACAATGGACTTCTAATCCAATAACTTGTTCAAAATTCATCTCTACCCCTCCTTTGAATATTGATTCTTATATGTTAATGCATTTTCTAATGCATAAGCCACATTAAATACTGTTTGTTCTTCAAATAAACGACCTGTTAAGTTAATTGCTATTGGCATCTTATCTACAAAACCAGATGGTAATGATAAACTTGGTGTTCCAGCAAAATTAGCTAAACAAAGATGATTTTCTACGATTAAGTATTCATCACTGAATTGATTGTCGTTTGCTTCATCTATTAAAGGTGCTATACCTCCACAATTAGGTGTTAAGATAACATCATAATCATTATAAATTTTATTTAATTCATCGACGATTAATCTTCTCACTCTTTGTGCTTTTCTAAACATTTTTTCTTGGTTTTGTGTTGCCAAAGCAAGATTTCCAAGAATAAAACGTCTTTTGATATGAGCCCCAAATCCATGAGTTCTTGAATTAATCATAACTTCATCAGTTGTACTTCCATCTTGACGATTTCCATAATTAATACCATCTAAACAAGCATGATTACTTGTTGCCTCAGAATTTGCAATAATAGTATAAGTTGGAAGTAATGAACGCATTAATTCTATTGGCATAGTCACTTCTTCAACTGTTGCCCCTAATGATTTTAATGTCTCAACAACCACTTTGAAATTATCTAAAACAGCCGTGTTTTTAACTTCATCAACAACTGTTTTTAAAACTGCAATCTTAATATTTTTTATATCATCATTTAAGTCATTTAAATAATGAGGTACTGCATTTTGACTTGAAGTCATATCACGATCATCTCGTCCTGATAAAGCTTCAGTAACAATCGTCATATCTCTAACATTTCTAGTGAATGCACCTAATTGATCTAAACTTGAAGCATAAGGAATAACACCATAACGTGAAATACGTCCCCATGTCGGTTTAAACCCAACAACTCCACAATAACCTGCCGGTTTACGAATTGAGTCTCCAGTATCGCTTCCTAACGCAAATGGAACCACTCCACTTCCAACTATTGCCGCACTTCCTCCAGAAGATCCTCCTGAAATACGTGTGACATCCCAAGGATTAGAAACTGGTCCTGTCACTGCTGACTTATTTGTTCCACCCATAGCAAGTTCATCCATTGAAGCTTTCGCTACAAGACATGCTCCTTGTTGTTCTAACTTATCAACAACAAAAGCATTATAGATAGGAATATAATTCTCTAACATACGACTAGAAGCTGTTGTTCTTATTCCTTTTGTATTATAGTTATCTTTTAATACATAAGGAATTCCACTTAATAAACTATCAAAAGTCGCACTTGATAAATCTTGAAGTGCCTTTTCTTTAGTCATTGTAACCAAAGCATTTAATCTCTTTTGTTGAACATCAATTTCATTAAATAACTCTTCATAATAATCCTGAGCATTAAATGCTGATGAAGATAATAATTCATGAAGTTCTTCGATTGTATATTGAATCATTTAACCCACCACCTTTGGTACTTTTACTTGATTATCTTGAACACTCTGAGCATTCTTTAAAGCATCTTCTCTATCAATCATATGAATCTCATCATCATCTCTTAAGAATGTTGTTTCAATAACGTAGGGATAAGCCAAAGGCTCTACACCCTCTGTATCAATAACTTCTAACGCTTGAACATGACTCATAAAGACTTCATATTCCTTAACCAATGCTTCCATTTCATCATCAGTAATATGAAACATTGTTTTATAACCTAAATCTTTTAACATTTTTTCTGTATCGTTCATAAATTCCTCCTAATACATAAAGGTTGGTTCAGCCTTTTCACCTTTGTCTTTTATAATAACAGCAGCCAGTGAATCTTGTGTATTCACCATCACACGAATATCAAAATCATAAGTAAACTTAGAATCAATATTATCAGCCAAAAGCGAAGTTAAATATAATAACTCAGAATAAGTTTTAACATTTAAGTTAGCAGTTATAACCATTGATTTAATCTTATTATTTTCATACTTTCCAATACCTACCAAACCAGCTGCCTCAGTCGCTGATTCTTTTAACTTATCTTTAATAATCTTAAATTCAGAAGCTGTTGCAGGATCAAGTTTTTCTGCTCGTTCACTTGTGAAAATAACATTTTCATGTTGGATGGTTTTAATCTCTCCCACCCCTTTTTGACAATAACTTGAAAGAATATAATTACCATCAACTGTACTCTTTGAATTATCAGTTGCTTGATAAACAGTAATTAAAACTGGTAAATTCTTAATCTCTTTCATTTCTTTATCTTTTTGTATAAAGTTATACATTGATTGAATACATCTTTCACCATATTCTACAATTGTATTTTTACTCATTGGTGTATCAAGCGGTGAGCCATCACTATTTGTTGGATCTAAAATAATTGTGACTGCTAAACCCTTCATTTCAAAATTATTACCACTAGCAACATAATAATCTTGTTCATATATATTAGAAACCATTATCGGATTATTAACCCCTTCAATCACTTCACCATTAGGTGATTGTAAAGAATAAGGAAACTCATTTTTATCATTATTTCTTCTTAATAACTTTGACCATCCAGATAATGTAATATATTGACCTTCACTCATATAATGATTACTTGTAGAAAAGTGATCAGCCGATAGAAGTTGTAAACCTCTACCAATTGTCGAAAAATCAGAAGTTCCACCATAACTCAAATAAAACTTTTCCCTAAGTTCACTATCTTTGTTATTCTTTTTAATAATCTTATAGTAACTATCATCTAAACTATCACTAGAAGCCACTTCAAAGTTTTCTTCTTTCTTTTTAGAATCATCTGATGGTTGACACCCAACAAGCATAACCATAACAAGAAAAGCACTTAATATCTTTTTCACAGTTTAACCTCCTCTTTAAATTCTTCTTCAGTTAAAACCTTAACACCTAATTCATTCGCTTTTATAAGCTTACTTCCAGCATCTACTCCACAAATAAGAAAATCCGTATTCTTAGATACACTACCAGTAACATTTGCGCCAAGTCTTGCTAAGTAATCTTTAATTTCTTTACGCGTCATTAACTGTAATGTTCCTGTCACACAAACTGTCTTGCCATTAAAAATACTATCTTGAAGTAAACTTGTCTCTTTTAAATATGACATATTTAAACCAAGTAATCTTAAATTAAATAATAAGTTTTGACTTGTTTCATCATTTTTAAAAGCTTCTAAAGAATCAACAATCGTTTCACCAACATCTTTAATTGATAAAAGTCTTTCACGACTTGCTTCTAATAAACTATCCATTGTTTTAAACTCTTTAGAAAGATTATCAGCCATCTTAGCACCGATTCCCTTAATTCCTAATCCAAACAATAACTTTTCCATAGAATTCTCTTTACTCTTTTCAATAGCTTCAACAAGATTATCCATAGACTTTTTCCCAAAACCTTCAATATCCATAATCTCTTGTTCATGTTTATATAAATCATATATATCTTCAATAGAATGAACAAAGCCAAGATTATAAAATTGTTCTAATATTTTTTCACCTAAACCTTCAATATTCATAGCATCTCGAGATGCAAAATGAATAATACGTTCAATCTTCTTTGAATCACATTCTTCATTTAAACAATAATAAGCAGCTTCCGTTTCTTTACGAATCAATTGACTTCCACAATGTGGACAAGTCTCAATCATTTGAAAGACTTTTTCGCTTCCATCTCTTCGCTCTTTCAAAGCACGAACAACCTCTGGAATAACATCTCCAGCTTTTCTTACAATAACATAATCACCAATTCTTATATCCTTATTTTTGACATTATCTTCATTATGTAATGTAGCGCGTTGAACAGTACTTCCAGCAACCCTCACTGGTTCTAATACTGCATTGGGTGTAATTTGTCCCGTTCTTCCAATTGTGAAGATAATATCTTTAAGTTTTGTTGTGACCTCTTCAGCAGGAAACTTATATGCGATAGCCCATTTAGGGACTTTCGCAGTAAAACCAAGGTGATCTTGTTGTTCTAAGTGATTGACTTTGATAACAACACCATCTATTTCATAAGGAAGATCTTGTCTTTTATTTGTAACTTCTTGAACAAATGACCAAACTTCCTCGATTGATGAACACACTCTTGTCATAGGATTGGTTTTAAACCCTAGACTTGATATATAATCCAATGCCTCTTTATGAGTATGACATCCCACCTCTTTAGCAGTTGGGACCATGTATAAAAATGCATCCAGTTTTCTTTTAGCAGCAATCGAAGAATCTAATTGACGAACACTTCCTGCTGCTGCATTTCTTGGATTCGCAAATAAATCTTCACCCATCTCACTTCTTTGTTTATTTAAGTCTTCAAATGATTTTTTAGGCATAAAGATTTCACCACGCACTTCAAAATCACCATCATAATCAATTGATAGAGGAATTGATTTAATTGTCTTTACATTATGTGTAATGTCTTCACCAATTGTTCCATCACCTCTAGTCGCGGCATAATCAATACGCCCATCAGCATATACGATAGAAACTGCAAGACCATCTATCTTTAATTCACATACATATTCAACTAAAGGATATATTTCTCTAATTCTTTCATCAAAAGAAATCAACTCATCTTCATTAAAACAGTTTCCTAAAGATAACATCATTCTTTCATGTGTAATCTTTGTAAAACTATCTAAGACTTGACCTCCTACTCTTTGACTTGGAGAATCTATAGTTAACCATTCTGGATGATCTAATTCAAGACTTTGTAACTCTTGCATTAAACGATCATACTCTTGATCACTGACACTAGGGTTATCTAATACATAATATTGATAGTTATATTCATTAAGTAATTTTTTTATTTCATTTAATCTCTCTTGTGACATATCAATACACTCCATTTCATCTTTACAATTATACCAAAATTAAGCTATAAATAAAACACAAAAAATAAAATTATTAGACTATCCAAAAACATGTTAAAAAAGATAAAAAGTCGAATCTATTGATTTGACTTTTAACTTGATAATTTTCTTAAAGCTTTATGTTGCGCCATTAATGTCTTAATCCCATGAGGAACTGAAAAAGCAATATCTAAAGTATTTCCACTTACCTTAACAATCACACCTTTACCAAAGACATCATGTTCTACAAAATCACCTTGTTTCCATATTTCAACTTCATTATCACCAATCATTTCTTCAACACTCACACCTAAATGAAGATATTCTTTTGCTTTGAACTTTGAAGGATTTCCCACGTGTTCAACTCTATCTCTACCTATTTCATCAATAAAACGTGATGCCATTTTAGGTGAATTTGTAACAAAATTAAAGCCTTGGCTATCAGTCAAATATAAACATTTTTTCGCTCTTGTAAAAGCAACATAAGCCAGTCGTCTTTCTTCTTCTAAACCATCTTCTCCCGCTTCAGAAACACTTCTAAAACTAGGAAAAACATCTTCCGATAAACCAACAACAAAAACATAATTAAACTCTAATCCTTTAGCCATATGAATACTCATTAATGAAACATACTCATCATCAAAGACATCATCTTGTGATGTATATAAAGCAATATCTTGTAAATAACTTTCAAATGTGGCTGTTTCAGGATGTGTATTCATATAATTAGAAATAGAAGCTTTTAATTCCATTAAGTTTTGTATACGATTATCATCTTGATCATTCTTTAACATTTCAAAGTAGCCAACATCAATCAATAACTTTTCAAAAATATCAGGTAAAGATAATGATGATTGTCTTGCTTCTTCAATACATTTAACAAATTCAGTTAAATGCTTTTTTACTTTTGTTGATAAACCTATCTCATCTCCATATAAACATAATGCTTCATAATCAGTTAATCCATATGAAATCGCTTTGTTTTGAATTTTTTGTAAAGTCTTTTCACCAATCCCACGAGCTGGAACATTCACAATTCTTTCAAAAGATAAATCATCGTTAATAACCATTAATCGAATATAACTTAAAGCATCTTTAACTTCCTTACGATTAAAGAATTTCAAACCACCAAATATTTTATAATCTATTTGTCTTTGAATGAGTTTTTGTTCAAAAGAACGTGATAAGTAATTGGCGCGATATAAAATCGCAAAATCATGATAATTCACACCTTCTACTTTCGATATAATTTCTTCTATTTTATCACAAACAAAATTAGCTTCTGCTTCTTCATCCACTGCTGAATAATGAATAACTTTAGCTCCTTCACTATCTTCTGTAAATAAGTCTTTTTCCATACGATTCTTATTTTTTCTAATTAAATTATTAGAAATATCAAGAATAGTCTTTGTCGAACGATAGTTTTGATCGAGTATAACAGTTTTCACATCAGGATAATCTTTATGAAAGTTCATTATAAAATTAACATCTGATCCTCTAAATGAATAAATCGTTTGATCTGGATCACCAACTACACATAATATAGATTGTCCCGATAAATATCTTATTAATTTATAATCAATTTCCCCAACATCTTGGAATTCATCAACATGAATAAATTGAAATTGTTTTTGCCATCTTTCTAATATTTCTGGATATTTTTCAAATAGTTCAACTGTCTTTAATAATAAATCATCAAAATCTAACATAAAATGTTCTTCTTTATATTGTTCATAAACTTCATATGCTTTGGCTTTCTTTTGTTCTCCAATAAAATCTCCCGCAAAAGATTTTGCTCTTTTGGGTGATACCGAAGCCATCTTACAAGATGATATATAATTTATACAACTTTTATAACTAATTGTCTTAGGATCAATTTCTAATTCTTTGAACTTTTTCTTTAATAAAGCTTTTTGATCTTCTTCATCCATAATGACAAAATTATTAGGATAATTCAATGCTCTAATGTTTTGTCTTAAAATACGGACACATAGTGAATGAATTGTACATAGTAACGAACCAGAAGCATATTCACCTAATAATGACATAACTCTTTCTTTCATTTCATTTGCAGCTTTATTTGTAAAAGTAATAGCCAAAATATGACGAGGATCAACACCAGCATTTTCAATAAGATAAGCAATTCGATAAGTTAAGACTCTCGTCTTACCACTCCCAGCACCCGCAATAATACGTAAGTGTGAATCTAGGTATGTCGCTGCCTCTTTTTGTCTAGGATTTAATAATTCATCTAAGTTCATCATATCTCACCTCTCGTTTATCCATTATAGCATAGTTCGACTTTCATAGAAATAAAGAAAGTGATGAATTTCTTCATCACTTATCTAAACTACTAAAATCATGATTATGAATTTCTACCAATCTAAAGACATGATTTTCATATTCAAATTTTAAGATACAACAATTATAAAATCTTTCTGTTTTTAAGACTTTGGCATATGCTTCCCAAGCACGATAAAATTGAGCACATGCTGCTCCATGAGAGACAGCTAAGACAACTTGATGATCATCTTGTTCCATAATTTGAGTGAGGGTATCAGAAACTCTTTGACGAACTTCATCCTCTCCTTCTCCTTGAAATGTTTTAAAGAAATCACCATAAGGAAGTGGTGGATTTAAATCTTCACTTTCCCCTTCAAATAAACCAAAATTCCATTCTTTTAATCCTTTGATTCTTAAGTAAGGCATATCGGTAATTTGTTCTAAAGTATCACTAGCCCTTTCACTTGTTGAACTATAGGCATGATCAAAGGTAATGTTATTATCATTAAAATATGTTTTATCAATACGTGCTTGACTGATCCCTAATTCTGTTAATGGTGCATCACACCATCCTTGAATTTTTCTTCTCACATTAAATAATGTTTGTCCATGTCTCATTAAATATAAAGTTTTCATCTTTCTTCCTCCTCGTATAATATGTACGTAATCAGTTAGTGAAGTTTTATTAATTCACTC
>CAZWXH010000002.1:0-48359 GCA_964637725.1 uncultured Coprobacillus sp.
TCTATGATGATTAATCACCTAGTGGACAAAATTTATTTTGTCCCTTTTTTATTTATCGCTTATTTATGAAAAAAAATTATCAAAATATAGAGATAATATCCCATATTGTCTTGATAATGCTATGATGAATTTAAGGGAAGATCTATATATTTTCTTGTATATTTATGAAGTCCCTCTTCCCTTACAAAAAGGAGAGAAGTCTTATGAAAATTTTATTAGTATGTAATGCTGGTATGTCTACAAGTATGCTTGTATCAAGAATGGAAAAAGTTGCTGTTGAAAAAGGACTCGAAGTAGAGATTCAAGCAGTACCACTTGTTCAAGCAGAAATAATGATGAATGACTGGGATGTTGTGATGTTAGGACCACAAGTTCGTCATACTCTAAAACAATTACAAAGTAAAGTTGATGGCACTACACCAATAAGCGTAATTGATATGCGTGATTATGGAATGATGAATGGTGAAAAAGTGTTAGAAGCAGCAATAAAGATCATTGAAAAATGATCTTTATGTTTTTATTAATCGATATAGTTTTCTAAACGGTACTTAAGATGTTGATCGTAATTACGATTGAAGTAACAAGCGTATAAACAATCTAGTAAATATTGAACAGAGATTCTAGATGAGAATGAGGCAATCTTTTCTTCAGAATCTTCATATGAACAAAAATAAAGATGATAGTTAGCAAGTTTTGATAATTTGTTTTCATAGGTTGATGATACAAGAATAACAGTGATATCTTTATCTCTTAGTTTCTTAATTGTCTCATATAGCCAAGGGGTTCTATTAGCATATGAAATAATAATGACAACATCGCCTTTTTTACAATTGGCAGTTGCCCAATTTTGATAGTAATAATCTTTGACAACATCAACATTGACACCTATTTCTAACATATTTTGTTGGAAAGATTCAGCCATAAAGTAATTGCCGATAGTTGGAAAAACAAGCAAATGACGCGCTTGATACATAACTTGGCATACTTTGATAAAAGTATCTAAGTCAATCAAATTAAATGTCGAAGCAAGAGTTTGATTATATAATGATAACATTTGTTCCATAATTTGATGATGGGTTGCATTCTTTTCAAAAGGGTAATTATAGTCAGTGTTTTTATTTTCTTGTAAATAGGCTTCGTGTTGAGAAGAGAGAAGCATTTTTAATTGTGATAATCCACTCAGTTCTAATTTTTCAATGACTCTATATATTGTGGATAGGGAAACATAGCTCTCTTTGGCAATTTGTTTAACATTTTTATTAATAACAAGTTGAGGATAATTATTGATAAAATCAACGAAAGTTTGTTCAGCCTCAGTAAAGTCAGTCACTTGCTTCATTCTTGTATATATGTTCATATATTCACGTCCTTTTTTCTATTATAACAGATTTTTTAAATAACATAGATATCTATTTTAGAAAAAAATTTAAATGCAGCAAGAATAAGACTATAATAGAGTCATGGAGGATGCATATGAAATATAAACTAATAGCATGTGATCTAGATGAAACATTATTAAATAAAGATCATGGGATATCACAAAGGAATATAGAACTTATTCATAAAGCACAAGCATTAGGGGTAAAGTTTGTGCCTGCAACAGGAAGGTTATTTACAGGTGTTAAGGATGTATTAGAAATTTTGGGGTTAAATGATTTAGAGGCAGAATATGTGATTTCTGCTAATGGGGGAATTTTAACTGAAAATAAAAATAGTCGCATTTTAAAAAGTTGTGGTTTGACTTTTGAAAAAACGAAAGAGTTATTTGAGTTTGGTAAACAGTTTGATATTTGTGTTCAAATACATACATTAGAAAATATCTATATGTATAATTTAAATGATGATGAAGAGAATAGAGTTATAAATCAAGGTGTTAGTTATGAAAAACTGATAAGTGATAATATCGATTGTTTGAAAGATAAAAATATTATTAAAGTTTTATATCAAACTACAGATGTGGCTTATCTTGAATCAATAGAACCAAAGTTAAAAGATATTACTGATAATGAAGTATCAGTTAGTTATTCATCTTCACGTTATATGGAATTAAATCAATTGGGAATTGATAAAGGAAAAGGTTTAGTTGATTTAACCAAGATGCTTAATATATCTCTGGAAGAGACAATCGCTATTGGAGATCATTATAATGATGAGTCGATGTTGCGTATTGCGGGGTTATCAGTCGCTGCCAATAATGCGATTGATGATATTAAAAAGATTTGTGATTATGTTTGTCATGAATCTCATAATGAAGGTGTTGTAGCAGAAGTTATTGAGAAATTTATCTTATAATAAAAGGGGGTTATTTCTATGGATCAATTTTATTTAAGTGTCTATGAAAACCTTGTTTATCAATGGTTGATTTTAAATGCGAATCATTATGATGAAAAAGGAATTCACTTTTATATTGATCAAAATGACTCTAAAAGATTAGTTTTTAAGTATTTAGATTTAACAGGTGAAATTTATTTTTGGAGTATGCATAACATTATAGAAGAAACAATTGTTAATGAGCAAGGAAAGATTGTCTTCTATCTTCATTTTAGAATTATTAATCTTTTAAATACGAGGAAATTTATTTATGATTTCTTTAAACAATTAATAATAGATAAAAAACCTAAACATATTGGTATGAGTTGTAGTTGTGGTATTACAACATCAGTCTTTAGTGAAAAACTTCAAAAGTTAAGTGATATGATGGATTTGCCTTATCAATTTGATGTTGTAGCATTAAATGCTATTGAATTAGAATGTAAGAACTATGATATGATTATTTTGGCTCCTCAAACAGCTTACTTAGAGCCAAAGATTAAAGAAATATGTAAAAATGATTGTTATGTTATGAGTATAGATGCATCAGTTTTTGCGACGAGTCATTATCAAGAAGCATTAACAATTATTCAAACCAAGTTAAAGTCATAGGAGGGATAATATGGATATTGTAATATCTAGAATATTAAAGTATTTAAATGGATGTTTAGATAATGATTATAATTATAAAATAGGTTTATTTATTGTTCAACACTATATAGAGATGGAAGACTACTCAATAGATAGAGTGATAAAAGAAGGCTATTTTAGTGAAACAGAAGTTTTAAATTTCTGTTATCGATTAGGTTTTTCTACTTATGAAGATTTTCAACAACAATTGATTTCTGATTATATTTTAAGAGTTTCACAAATTCAATCACGAATGTTAGGAGTATCGAGTGAACAATTATTAGAACAACTTGATCCACTCTATAAAAAAGATAATCTTATTTCTAATTTAGAATTGATTTGTGAAATGATTTTTAAAGGACGTCGTGTGATTTTGATTGGGGCTCTTTATCCAATGAGTATAGCAGTTGAGTTTCAAACAGATTTTATTACTTTTGGAAAACAGGTTATTCAGTATCATCGTTTTGTTGATGATTTTCAATTTCATAAAGATGATATTGTTATTTTTATAAGTGCAACAGGAAGAACTTTGAATGCTTTTGTGAAGAATAATGAAAGTCAAAATATTGCTGAGTCACAAATTGTTCTAATGACTCAAAATGTTAAATATAAGAAACAAAATAATTTGGATTCACATTTTGTTATTCAAGTTCCTGGTAAGTTTGATGGAATTCAATTTAATTATCAAATTATGTTATTATTAGATATTTTAAGAATATACTATTATCAAAAATATTATATATAAACGTTTTAGTGATTTCATTAGAACGTTTTTTCATATATAATAAAAGAGGAGGTGATGGTATGAATATTGCATTAATAGCCCATGATAACAAGAAAACTGAAATGGTAGAGTTTGTCAAAAAGTATGAATATATATTAAAACAGCATCAGCTTTATACAACCGGAACAACGGGACTTAGGATTATGGAGAATACGAATTTAGAGGTTCAAAGATTTTTATCAGGACCTTATGGCGGGGATCAACAAATCGGTGCTTATGTTGCTGAAGGGAAAATAGATATGGTTATCTTTTTTAGAGATCCTTTAACTGCCCAACCACATGAACCTGATGTCAGTGCGCTGATGAGATTGTGTGATGTCCATAATGTACCGCTTGCTTCTAATAGAGTAGCAGCAGAGTTATTTATTGATAATGAATAGGATTAAAATTATATTATAGAATATTATTTATTTGTTTATATACATATATAAATGATATAATCTCTCTATAAATTAGAGTTTAAAGGAAAACACAAAAGATAATTGCTGATTTATAAAACCGCATTTCTTTGGATTTTAATGGGGTTATTTGGGGCAGTTGTTTGTTTGATGATGAGTAAAAAAATAAAGGAGAAATATTATGGAATATGAAATTCAAGGGGGCTCATTCCCAGTGGTTGTTTGTCATTTGACACAAGGTGAAGTGTTACTCAGTGATAGTGGTGCAATGGCATGGATGGATCCATGTATGGAAATGGGAACAACAAGTAATGGTGGTATTGGAAAGGCTTTTGGAAGAATGTTTTCAGGCGAAACAATGTTTATGAATACTTACACTGCTAATGCGAATGGTAAGATTGCATTTGCATCTTCTTTTCCTGGTGAAATTCGTCAATATGATATTGAACCAGGTAAGGAAATTATTGTTCAAAAGTCTTCTTTTTTGGCAAGTGAACGAACTGTTGAAAGAAGTATATTTTTTAATAAAAAAGCAATGACAGGAATATTTGGTGGTGAAGGATTTGTGATGAACAAATTATCAGGTCATGGCAAAGTGTTTGTTGAAATTGATGGTGCTACAGTTGAATATGATTTAGCGGTTGGTCAACAAATCGTTGTTGATACAGGATATGTAGCAGTTATGGATGCAACTTGTTCAATGGCTACACAATCAGTTCCTGGTCTTAAAAATAAGATGTTAGGTGGCGAAGGGTTCTTTAACACAGTTGTGACTGGACCGGGTAAAGTCATCTTACAAACAATGCCAATCTCAGCAATTGCTGCTAGCCTTGGACCTTTCTTCGCTGGAGGGAAATAAGTCATACTGTGTATGGCTTTCTTTTATATATGATTATTAATGCCAGCGCAAGAACGGATATTCCAGCTTATTTTACTGAGTGGTTACTTAATCGGATTAAAGAAGGATATGTTTATGTAAGAAATCCTTATTACCCTACTCAAATCACAAAGTATCTCTTAAATACTGATGTTGTTGATAGTATTGTTTTTTGTACTAAGAATCCGCAACCCATTCTTCCCTATCTAGATGAACTTAAAAAGTTTCATCCTTATTTCTTTGTAACAATAACACCTTATGATAAAATAATAGAACCTCAAGTTCCTGATTATCGAGATGTTGTTATATCTTTTATAGAGTTATCTAAGCGATTAGGGAAAGAAAGCGTATCGCTTCGCTATGATCCTATATTTATCAATGATTATTATTCAATTGATAAACATATCCAATGTTTTGAGGACATCTTAAAAGAGGTCAAAGGTTATACAAATGAATGTATTATTAGTTTTATTGATTTATATCAAAAAACAAAAAGAAATTTTCCAAATATTAAAGAAGTGACTCTAAGTCAACAAAAAGAAATTGCTTTGGCATTTTCATGTATTGCTAAAAAATATGATATTCATTTAAAAACATGTGCTGAAAAAGTGGATTTGAGTGAATATGGAATTATCCAAGAAGGTTGTATAACGCAAAGTGTTTTAAGTAGAGTTATAAAAACACCATTAATAGACATAAAAGATAAACCAACAAGACAAGAATGTCGTTGTTATCCTAATAGAGATATTGGTGAATATAATACATGTATGCATGGTTGTCTCTACTGTTATGCAAATGAAGATAAGAAAAGAGTCATGATCCAATATAGAAATCATGATCCCTTATCACCACTGTTAATTGGTCAGGTTCAAAAAGATGATATTATTAAACAAGCAAAACAAAAAACTAATAAAGAAAGACAGTTATCGTTAGATATATAGGTGGATGTATGAATGAAAAAGAAAAAGCGCAGTTAGGGATGTGGTATGATGCAAACTATGATAAGGAATTACTAAAAGAAAGGTTAATGGCGAAAGATTTGTGTTTTGAATATAACCAAATAAAACCAAGTCTTCTTGATGAAAGAAATAAAATATTATCAAAACTTTTACCAAAAGTACCTAACAATTTAGAAATAATTCAACCGTTTATGTGTGACTATGGTTATAATATTGAAATGAAAGACAATGTATTTGTGAATAGTTATTGTTATTTCATGGATTGTGCAAAGATAACAATAGGAAGTCATGTATTTATTGGACCTTATTGTGGTTTCTATACAGCATCTCATCATTTAGATGTTGATAAAAGGAATGCTGGTATTGAAAATGCATTACCTATTGTTATAGAAGATAATGTGTGGTTTGGAGCGAATGTGAGCGTTCTTCAAGGTGTTACTATAAAAGAGGGCAGTATAATAGGGGCAGGGAGTGTTGTGACAAAGGATATTCCTCCTTATGTAATTGCCGGGGGAACACCTTGTGTAGTCATTAGAGAATTAAATAAAGGAGAGAAGCAATGAAAGATATAGATAATATATGTTTAAGTGTAGAACATGATTTTAAAAAGGACTATCAAACGATTTCGCCAGAAATCGCAATGACATCATCTTTTCAATTTAAAGATTTTGAACACTATGTAAAAGTCAATTCGCAAGGTGAGTTTGCATATACTTATACACGTGATGGAAATCCTACAACGGCTATTTTAGAAGATAAAATAGCGAGTTTAGAAGGTGGAGAAGTAGGGAGAGCTTTTGCATCGGGGATGGGCGCTATTTCTGCTGCAATACTAAGCCTTATTAAAACAGGGGATCATATTATCATAGTGAATACTGTTTATGGTTCTTCGGTTAAATTAATCCAACAAATGAGTAAGTTTGGAGTTGAAAGCACAAAGATAGATGTTGTGAATACTGATGAGATTTTCTCATTTATTAAAGACAATACAAAAATGATTTACTTTGAAAGTCCATCATCACAAAGATTTGAAATGCTTGATTTAGAAATGATTTCTAAAGTTGCTAAAGAAAAAAATATCTATACAATGATTGATAATACTTGGGCAACACCACTTCTCCAAAATCCTATCAAACATGGTATTGATATTGTCATGCATTCTTGTTCTAAATATATTGGTGGACATAGTGATATAGTAGGAGGCATCTTAGTATCAAGCAAAGAAATCATTGATCAAGTCGAGGCGTTTGGTCAGATTCTTCTTGGTGCGACAATGTCACCAATGAATGCTTGGCTAGCAATTAGAGGATTAAGAACATTACCAGTTAGACTTCAATCTCAAGAGAAAAGTTTAAGGGCAGTGATTCAGTTTTTAGATAATGATCCACGTATTGAAAAAATATTTCATCCTCTCACAAATGGACCACAACAAGTAGCTTTATCCAATACATATCTAAGTGGTTATGGAAGTTTATTAGGAGTTGTTTTAAAAGATGCAACACCAAAACATATTCAAAAGTTTGTCGATGCCTTACATCATTTTACCCTTGCTTATAGTTGGGGAGGCTTTGAAAGTTTAATTATGCCAGTGTTTAAAGGTCATAATGAAGAAGAACTTAAACAAAGAAGATTATCACTTGGTCAATTAAGAATGTACATCGGTTTAGAAGATAGTGAACAACTTATTCAAGACTTAAAACAAGCATTAGACATTGCATATCAATAAATTGTATCCCTTTATGGGATACTTTTTCTTTTTTGCTTGAAAACATGAGAAAGTGTGATATAATCTTATTGTCCCTATATAGGGACAATAAGAAAAGAGGTGTTGAGGTGGAAACATATAAAGTTGCAACAAAAGAGTGTGTTTTAGAAGTATATGTAAGAGGGAAAAGACAAAGTGATGTTGGAATCCTTTTTTTGCATGGGGGACCAGGTAGTGGTGCTAAACCACTCATGGAGTTATCTGCTTTTCAATCACTTGAGGATGATTATTGTTGTGTATACTTTGATCAAAGAGGGAGTGGATTATCTTTATTTGATTTAGAAAAGGGGATTAGTAAAGAGGATATTGTTAATGATGTCTTACAAGTGGTCTTGGATATAAAAGTTAGACTTAAATTAAAGTCGATATATTTATGGGGTGGTTCATTTGGTGGAGTCGTTGCTTCTCTTTGCATAGAAAATATAGCATCATATTTTGATGGATTTATGTTAAGTAGTCCTGCAATAACGTTTTCTCCTCAACAATCATTACAATTCTTTAATCAAACAAAAGCAATGTTTCAAAAGAGATTGAACATTGTTGATGAACAAAATGATCTAGTTTTAGGGGATGTCTTTTTGAATCAAGAATTTCGTAAGTTTGTCTTTAGTCAAAACAATCCTTCAAATTCATTAAGACATATTTGTGCAATGTCATCATGGTTTTATTCAACTTCATTTGAACATCTTTTAGATTTTATAAAAGTTCCTATTTTGATTTTACAAGGGAAAGATGATTTGATTTGTAATTATGAGTATATTGATGAATATGTTAATAATTGTGATTGTCGTTTTGTAGAATATTATCTTTTTAATAATTGTGGTCATGAAGTCTTTGTAGATAAGAAGAATGAGTTTGTTTTAATAATAAGAGAGTTTATAAGGAGGAATAGAAAATGTTAGTTTATATTTGTTGTTCAGGAGGAGCGACTTCTAGTATGTTTTGTCAAAAGATAGGGCAAGCATCAGGTCGAAAGGTTTTGGTTGATCATATATTTATTGTTTTAAAAGATTTGGAAAAGAATATGAAGGAGTATGACTTTATTTTGGCTTATGGTCCAGCTGAGTTATTAAATGAACGTCAAGTTCAAAAGTTTCATTTAGATAAGATTATTTCAAGTGTATGGGTAGCACCACAAGTGCGATATTTAAAATCAGTGATATATAAAGCGTTAGAACCATTTGATATTCCAGTACATTTAATTGATATGCGAGCTTTTGGAACAATGGATGGTCAAAAGGCCTATGATGATATTGTTGCGAATCTTTAACCCTATACAACTTTCTTAATTTGTTTTATAATAATTAAGGAGGAAGATATCGTGATTGATTTAACACAGGTCTTAACATTTAGTGAAGCCGCAAAAAAATGGGGCTTTGTTGATGGGAATACATTAAGAAAAGCAGTAAAAAGGAATCGTTTTAAAGATGAAGAAATTCGTAAGAGTGGTGATATATGGTTGACGACATATCAAGCAATGTATAGGGTTTTTGGTCAACCACGACAAACTTCTCAAGTACTTTATTATGATCAAATTTTTAGATTGATTACAGATTCAGTTTATAGTCATCAAGATATAAAAAAAGAATTGGATAATATTTATCAATTGATAGAAAAAACTATTGATAAAAATGAAATAATGATTATTTTAGTATCAGAAAAGCAACCAGAGAATATTGTGACTATAATAAAAACAAAAGAAGATTTATCTTTGTTTTATAAACCATTAGAACGTTATAGTCAGTCACTTTCAATATATAAAGATTAATGAGATGAGTAATTTGTCTCATTTTTTTCTTTTTACAACATATAATTCATTGAGGTGTTTCCAGAGTGAAAAAATTACTTATATGTTTATTGGTTATGTTATTTATATGTCCGGTGGTTGTTCATGGAGAGGATTTAAAGTTAGCGCCTAATGCATCGTCATCATTATTGATGGAAGCATCTAGTAAGCAAGTTCTTTATTCTACTAATGAGAAAGAAAAACTGTATCCTGCGTCGACGACTAAGATTATGACCATGATCCTTTTGTTTGAAGCGATTCATAAAGGATCGTTAAAATGGGATGAAGTTTTAACATGTAGTGCTTATGCAGCAAGTATGGGTGGTAGCCAGGTTTATCTTAAAGAAGGAGAAAAGATGAGCGTTACTGATTTATTTAAAGCAATCAGTATAGCTTCAGCTAATGATGCCTGCGTAATGGTAGGAGAAAGAATTGCGGGATCTAATGATGGCTTTATAAAAATGATGAATGAAAAAGCTAAAGAGTTGGATTTGGTCAATACTCACTTTAAAAATGCAACAGGATTGCATGATGAAGAACATTATACTTGTGCATTGGATTTGGGATTAATGGCTTCTTATTTGATTCAAGTTGGGAATGAGAAGTTATTTGAGACAACATCGTTATATGATAGTTATATTCGTGAAGATAGTGCGCAAAAGTTTTGGTTAGTGAATACGAATAAATTATTGAAGTCATATGATGGTGCAGATGGTTTAAAAACAGGTTATACAAAAGAGGCAGGATATTGTATTGTTTCTACTGCGAAAAGGAATGGATTAAGGTTGGTTGCTGTGGTTATGAAAGAAAGTGATCCAAAGGTGAGAAATCAAGAGGTGTCTCAATTATTGGATTATGGCTTTTCCTTATATGAAAATGTAACATTGTTTAAAAAAGGGAAAGTGATTGAGAAAGTTAAGATTAGTGATGCGAAAGTAGATTATGTAGACATTGTTAGTAAAGAAGATGTTGTGTATGTCAAAGATAAAAGTTCTGATGATAAAGTCACTTATGAGATGAACTATACTTCTTTAGTTCCCCCTTTTAAAAAAGGGGAAGTTATTGGTCATATACTTTTAATGAAGAATGATGTTAATATAGCTTCTTTTGATGTTTGTAGTAATTCTGATATTGCCGCATTATCATTAGGTGAAAAAGTATATAGATATTTTAGAATGTTTGTATAGAAATGGATACATCGTATCCATTTTTTGCGTATTTGTTCTATTTTTGTTGAATAAATTCTAGTTTTAGCGAATGGATTTCTTTTCAAAATGAATTGTTATATGATACATGCAAAGGAGGAATGTGTGTGGAAAATTATATGAATTATGAAGTAGATAATCAGTTTATTATTGTACGTTTTTATGGTGAAATTGACTGTGCGAATGCACCTACATATAGACAAGAATTAAGTTCTTTATTAGATGAAACAACACAAGATGTTGTTTTTGATTTCAATGCAACATCTTTTATAGATAGTTCTGGGATAGGACTTGTTTTAGGGCGATATAATCAATTGAAGTTTGATCATAGAACTTTAATATTAACAGGATTAAATCAAGTGGCATATCGTTTGTTTGAATTAACAGGATTGTTTCAGATTATGCCATATTATGAATCAATAGAGAATTTAAAGGAGGGGATACTATGAATCAAATGGAAGTTAGCTTTAGTGCAATACTAGATAATGAAAACTTCGCAAGAACAGCAGTAGGAGCGTTTCTAACGCAACTTAATCCAACAATAGATGAAATAATCGAATTTAAGACAATTGTTTCTGAAGCTGTTAGTAATGCGATTATACATGGTTATAATCAAAGCCCTGATTGTAATGTTGTTATTAAAATGCAGGTTGAAAACAGAAAAGTAAAATTAATTATTCAAGATTATGGAAAAGGAATTGAAAATCTTGAACAAGTCAAAACACCGTTTTATACAACGGCTAAAGAATTGGAACATGCGGGGATGGGAATGACAATCATTGAAACATTAGCAGATGATTTTAAAATAGAAAGTGTTATCAATATAGGAACAAAACTCATCATAACAAAAAGATTAAAAGACAACGATGAGTAAAACTTTAGAACTTCTTGAAAAGGTACGTTCAGGGGATGAACATGCTAAAGCAGAGGTTGTCCAAGATAATTTAGGTCTTGTATGGTCAATCGTTCATAGATTTAAGAATAGTTATTATGATAAAGAAGATTTATTTCAAATTGGTTGTATAGGTTTAATGAAAGCTATTAATCATTTTGATCCAACTTATAAAGTTCAATTCTCTACCTATGCAGTCCCTATAATAATGGGAGAAATCAAACGCTATTTTAGAGATGATGGAACAATCAAAGTCTCTCGATCATTAAAAGAATTAAACATTAAGATTACTAAAACTAAAGAGCTTCTTCAATCACAAAACAATGAAGAACCAACTATTGAACAAGTTGCATCTTATTTAGAGGTGGATCCTCATGATGTAGTTGAAGCCATCGACTCATCATACTATCCAACCTCATTAAATGAACCGATATATGAAAAAGATGGCTCTACAATAAGTGTTGAAGATAGAGTCATAGATAAGAGTAATCACATGTGGTTTGAAAAAATAGCTTTAGAGATGGAAATAGATAAACTAGATGAAAAAGAGAAGATGATTATATATATGCGTTATCAACTTGATTATAATCAAGACGCTATCGCTAAAAGACTAGGTATATCTCAAGTTCAAGTCTCACGTTTAGAAAAGAAAATTATCACAAAATTAAGAACACGCTTAAAAGATGAACAATAGTATGTTATAATATCTTTGAAAGTGGTGTAAAAATGGAAAAAGAAGATATAAAGAAGTCTTTATTTGAATATATACAAGTTATTTTAATTACCATTATTGTGACTTTTGGTATTTTATATTTTGTACAAATTTCACGAGTGGTAGGATCTTCAATGGAACCGACATACCATAATGGAAATATTGTGCTTGTTGATAAAATCTTTTATAAAAGAGATAAACCTTCTCATGATGATATTGTCGTAGTAGATTATCATGTTGCAGAAGGTGAGGACCAAATTATTAAACGTGTTGTGGGAATTCCTGGTGATTATATTGAATGTAAGGATAATAAACTTTATCGTAATGGTAAATTATTAAAAGAGGACTATATAAAAGAACCAATGGTATGGAAGGACTTTGCATATAACATACCCAAAGGAAAGATCTTTATTATGGGAGATAATCGAAATAATAGTGTTGATTCAAGGATGATAGGAACTATTGATTTTGATGAGGAAGTTATTGGTCGCGTGTTTTTCAAGGTCTTTTAAAGACCTTTTTATTTTGGAGGAAAGATGAAGAGAAGATTAAAATATAAAAGAGTTGTAGGTGTTATAAGTCTTTTGAGTATAATGGTTGTGATTATTGTATTTATGGCAACTCAAGTCAAACATGATTATGAATATACAGGGAAAGTCATGACTTATGATGCTTCTTATCAACAAGATGATAAAGTGTACTCATTTTTGTTGAAAAGTTTTACAAAGGATAAGATAAAGTATGTTTGTTTAAATGATATCTATAATATAATGAAAATACTTGATCATAATGTGAGGGCATATATAGATTATCAAGCACATACAATGACGTATGAATTAAGTGATAAAAAGTATGTATTTGATTATGGGCATGACAAAATTGTATACAATAATAAATGTATAGAATTTGAAAATAAGGATGAACATATTTATGTTTCTCATAAAAATATATACATTTCTGTCTTTCAAACAGAAAAATTACTATTAAATAATGAAAAAAAGCTGAAATTTGATAATAAAAACGCTATCATTTTATAAAATTCTATTTTTTAGTAGTCAAATAGGGATTTTTTTGTTAGAATGTTTAATATTACATGGATATAATGTAATGTATATAAAATGTGTTGAGAAGAAAGGGTGGTATTATGGCATATAAATTCAATATGAAAAGAAGGACAGCGATTTTAAATTTTTCTGAGGAATTCTGTCAAAGTCGTTGTCAATTAATTGAGAGTGAATCTTTTTCAAAGGTTTTAGAAAAATTCATTAAAGCAATTAAAAGAAAAGATACAACGTTATATAATTATTTACATCAAGCACAAAGTGATGATATTGATTTATTAAGTGATTTGAGAAGTATGTTTAAATTATTGCTGGTTATGCCAGTTGAAGAGGTTCGTGAAATTCGTCCTGAATTTGAAGCGTATTTTAAAGATGTTGATATGATCGTTCAACTTGTTGAAGATATTTATCTTTATTGGAGACGACTTCAAAGATATGCAGTTGTATTTAATGAAAAAACAAGAGGAGCAGGTTATCAAAATGTACAATTTGTTGATGCCCAAAATGAGTTTACTGAATTAGTGTTATCAGTATATCGTACAATTGAAGCAGCTTTAGGACATACTAATAAAGTATTCCGTCAAATTACAGCTGGTGTTAATGCGGGATTAACTGTCGCAAATATGCGTGCAGTTTTACCTTATGAATATCGTAATTTAGATGAAATTCCTTTTATTGAGTCTGTTGTTATTCATCCTCCATTTATTACTTATTCAAAACGTAATAAAAGAGATGGTGTTTTCCCAGAAGCTAAAAAGAATCCAATTGAAGATAAGAAGTTTGATCCAGATTCATGGTTCTGTTATCCAGCTAAAGTTGGAAACTTAATGGCATTTGTTTACTTTAATATTAAATTCATGGCTCAAGGTATTAGTTTATGTAACTTATTTGACTTAGCTGATGAAGAAGAATATAGAAATAAAAAACCTGATTTAGTTTATGTTTATGGTTATGAAGATGGTCAAGAAAATCAATCTTTCTATCAAGATGAAGCAAATGATATGATTGTTGCATGTCTTTCTGCTAGTGATAACTTTGATTATTTTGGTTATATGAAGAAAATGATTTTAACTCTTCATAATGTTCAAAAGATTAATCATAAAGAATTACCAATTCATGGAGCAATGGTAAAAATGGTTTTACACAATGGTGAAACTAAGAATATTGTTGTTATGGGTGATAGTGGTGCTGGTAAGAGTGAAACAATTGAACAAATCAAGGTCTATGGTGATGCTTATATTACTGATATGACTACAATCTATGATGATATGGGTGTTCTTTCTTTAGATGAAAAAGGGAAAGTTAAAACATCAGGAACAGAAATTGGAGCATTTGTCCGTTTAGATGATTTAGATGCTGGTTATAGTTTTAAGGAATTAGACAGATCAGTATTTATGAATCCAGATAAAGTTAATGCGCGTATTGTTATTCCAATTACTGATTATAAAGATGTTGTTGCAAAACACGATATTGATATGTTCTTATATGCAAACAACTATGAAGATAGTGAAGAATCATTAAGTTTCTTTGATAACGAAGAAGATGCTTTAAAAGTATTTAGAGCTGGAGCTCGTATGGCTAAAGGAACAACAACAGAAATGGGAATTGTAGAAAGTTATTTTGCGAATCCATTTGGACCAGTACAACGTAAAGAACAAACTGAACCAATTTTACAAGATTACTTTAAAAAGATGTTTAAGCAAGGTGTTAAAGTTGGTCAATTACGTACACGTCTTGGTATTAAAGGGAATGAACATGAAGGACCTAAACAAGCAGCAATTGCTATTTTAAAATATGTAACTGGTGAAAAAGAATTAATAGAATTACCAGAAGAAGAATAGGAAGAGACGCATGTCTCTTTTTTTCTATAAGTATATATAAAAAAGAAGTTCTTTATTTTTATTGGTGAAAAAGTTATAATAATAACAAAGAGAGGAGAGGTAATATGGGAGATAATAAACTGCAATTACTTGTTTCAGTCGCAAAACTTTATTATATTGAAAATATGAATCAAAATGAAATTGCAAGTTTGCTTGGTGTTTCTAGACCTCTTATTAGTAAATACTTACAAGAAGCAAAAAATCTTGGGGTAGTAAAAATTGAAATCAATGATTTGTTTGCAAGTAATGAAGATGATGGAATTGCGAAGAAGATATGTGAGAAGTTTCATTTAAAATCTTTTCATGTTATTCCTTCTAGTACAAATAAAGATTTAAATGATCAAATGTTTGTAGATTATGTTACAAATTATTTTTTTGATTTTCATGTTGATAATTCATTAGTAGGATTAGGTTGGGGTTCAGTGATTGGTTCAGTTATTGCAAAAATGGATCCTAATGAAAGAAAACGAAAATTGATGGGAAAAGTGATTCCAATTATTAGTAATGCACCTATATCATATAGAAATTATCATACAAATGAATTGGTAAGAATGCTTGCTGAAAAAACTGGATTAAAAGCTGAGTATTTATATTCACCAGTTATTTGTGCGAATGATTCAGAAAAAGAAATATTTATGAATACTGAACAAGTAAAGACAATGTTTGAAAAATATAAAGAACTAGATTATGCTGTTATTCAAGTTCGAAACTTCCCTTCAGTTCCTGACTTAGCAACTGAAGCAAGGTTTGAAAAGAAACTACATGAACAACATGCTGTGGGAATGATTCTAGGATATTATTATGATATTGATGGAAAAATTATTACATCAATACATGACTACTCTATTCAGATTTCTCTTGATGATTTAAAGAATACGCCTGATACAGTGGCAATCATTAATGCAAGAGTTAATGCAAGTGCAGCAATTGGGGCTTTACGCTCAGGATTATTTGATCAAGTTTTAATTAGTGAATCGGTATTAAATGAAATGTTAGAAGTGAATTTTTTAAATGATTAAGAGAGTTTGATAATAAATCAGACTCTCTTTTTTAACGTTTTAATAAATATTTTTAAAAAGATTTTTAATTTCTTTGACATATGTAATTACATATGTTATAAAATAGGTAAGCGGTTACAATGGTCATGACAAAAGTAAAGCGCTGTCTGCAGAAGGAGGGTTTATGGAAGTTATCACAAGAAAGGATTGGCATAGAGTATTCCAAGAGATTTCGCTGTTAATGTTAGAAAACAAAAATTTATTGACAGAGATTGATGCTAAGTTTGGAGATGGTGATCACGGGATTACAATTGAGAAGATTGCTCATTTAATTCAAAATGTATCAAATGAGTGGGTAGATGCTAACTCAAATTTAAAAGCGTTGTTTAGTGAAATTGGTACAGGTGTTACCAATGTCAATGGAGGATCTGCTGGGCCTCTATATGGAACGTATTTTGAAGGATTGGGTGAAGAACTAGGAGATGAAGTGGAGGCAGATGCTACTTTATTAAAAACTATTCTTAAATCTGGACTTACTGAACTACAATATTTATCAACAGCTAAAGTTGGTGATAAAACAATGATGGATACTTTAATTCCTGCAACAGATGCAGCAATAAGTGCACCAAACAATATTATAGAAATTGTGACTGCAGCAAGAGATGCAGCAATACAAGGTGCAAAAGATAGTGAAAACTATATTAGTAAGTTTGGACGTGCGAGGTCTTATAAGGAAAAAACAATCGGAACTCCTGATGCTGGCGCACAAAGTTGTACTTATATTTTCATTGGTTTATTTAATGCATTAACAAAATAAAAAACAGAGGAGAATATCATTATGGTAATGAAAAAATTTATTAACAAGCCTGAAGATTTAACAACAGAATTATTAGAAGGATTAGCTTTAGCTCATTCTGATGTATTAGAAGTTTTACCAAATAACTTAGATGTTTCTAAAACATTAAAAGATGCTGACCGTGTGACTATTGTGACATTAGGTGGAACAGGTCATGAACCTGCACTTGAAGGATTTGTAGGAGAAGGTATGGTTGATATAGCTTGTGCTGGAGATATCTTTGCAGCTCCTGGACCACAAGCTTGTGTTGAAGCAATTAAAATGGCTGATAAAGGACATGGTGTCTTATTTGTTGTCTTAAATCATGCTGGAGACATGCTTTCTGCTAACTTAGCAATGAAAGAATGCCGTAAATTAGGATTAAATGTTGCAAAAGTTGTAACACAAGAAGATATTATGAATGCACCAAGAGAAGAAGCTGATGATCGTCGTGGATTCGTTGGATGTTGTGCAGTTTATAAAATTGCATGTGCAGCAGCAAAAGAAGGAAAATCTTTAGAAGAAGTGGCAGCAATTGCTCAAGATTTTGCTGATAATATGGCAGCAGTATCTGTAGCAGCTAAAATTGCAACTCATCCTTCTACTGGTTCTGACTTAGGAGAAATTGCTGATGATGTTATTGGTATTGGTATGGGGCAACATGGTGAAGGTGGAGGAGATTTAGTTCCTATTAAACCTGCAGATGAAGTTGTTGCAACTATGTCTGATATGCTTATTAAAGACTTAGATTTAAAATCTGGTGAAAAGATTATGGTATTTGTGAATGGTTCTGGTGCAACAACTTTAATGGAAATGTTAATTTGTTATAGAGCAGCAGTTAAACATTTGGAAACAAAAGGAATTACAGTCGTAGCAAATTGGGTAGATGAAATCTTAACTGTCCAAGAATGTGCTGGTTTCCAATTATTCTATGCAAGAATGAATGAAGATTATATTCGTTACTGGGATGCTCCATGTAACACAGCTTATAACAAAAAATAAATTTAGGAGGAAGTGCAATGGCTGAAGCTCAAGGAAATAAAGCAGCAAAGGATTATCAAGAAAGTGTTCCTTTTGCAAAACATGAATTTAATATAAAAGGTATGGATAATGTTGATTGGGGAATGAAAGCAAGAATGGCTAAAATCTTCAATCCAAAAGATGGTAGATCAGTGATGTTGGCGTTTGATCATGGTTATATTATGGGATCAACATCTGGTCTTGAAAGATTAGATTTAGTTCTTCCAGAACTTATTGAAGAAGTAGATTGTTTAATGGGAACGAGAGGCGCAATTAGAACATGTGTACCTCCAACAAATAACAAAGCAATTGCGCTTCGTTGTTCAGCTGGTTCTAGTGTTTTAGATGATGATATGTCATTTGAAGTGATTGGTGTTGATATTGAAGATGCAATTCGCATGAATGCAAGTTGTATGGCAATTCAAACATTTATTGGAGCAGCTGGAGAAAAGGATTCTATCGATAATTTAGTACGCACAGTAGATGCTGGAAACAGATATGGTATTCCAACTTTAGGAGTAGTTGCAGTTGGAAAACAAATGGAAAGAACAACAAAGTTCTTCTTACTTGCAACACGTATGTTAGCTGAACTAGGAGCTCAAATTATCAAAACTTATTATTGTGAAGATTTTGAAAAAGTTGTAGCTGCTTGTCCAGTACCAATCGTAGTAGCAGGTGGAAAAAAACTACCTGAAGATGAAGCATTAACTTTAGTTTATAAAGCAATTCAAGGTGGGGCTGCTGGAGTTGATATGGGAAGAAATATTTTCCAAGCTGAATCTCCAAAAGCAATGGCAAGATGTATCAGCAAAATTGTTCATGATGATTATACAGATAAAGAAGCTTATGAATTATATTTAAAATTAAAAGAAGAATTTAAAAAATAGAAGGGACAATACATTGTGTATTGATAAATAAAAAAATGAAAATACTTAAATATTTAGGTGGTCCATTAATTATTGCAATTCTTGCATTTATTTGCCAAATTGTTGACCAAGTCTTAGGCCCAATGATGCCTATTGGTCCAACGTTTGGATGGGTTGCTTTCCAAGCATGGGCAGCATACTTCATTGCTGGTTGTGATATTAAAGGTGGAGTTAAAGCATTTGCTGCTTATATAGTAGGGATGGTAGCTTCAATTGGTATTATTGCTTTTGGTGGTGAATTAGGAAGTTTAGGATTCTGGGCATTCCCAGTAGCAATCTTAATTCTTGTTGTTCCAACAATTTGTACTGAAAAAGTGGAACTATTGAACTTAACACCAATTGTATTTGTTGGGGCAGGAGCTTTCTTTGCAATTATGAATTATGTTCCTGAAGCAACATTCACTACAGCTTTTATTTCTGAAACAGTTTTCTGTTTAATTGGGCTTGTATTAGGTTTCTTAACTATCACTATTCGTGGTGCTTATGATAAGAAATTTAATGGAGCAGAATAATATAAAAGGAGAAAAAATATGTTTAAAAAATATGTGCATATAGGTGTTCCCCATACTGAACCAATGGAAGGTGAAGTATGGAATGAAGATATGAAGTTATGGATGATTGATCCTTCAACTAATGAATTTGGATATGAATTCTTAAGATTTAGAGAAGATACTTGGTTTGCTAAAGAAGTTCAAACTTTAGTTCATGTTGCTGTTGAAGTTGACAGTATTGCAGAAGTGCTTCCAACATGTCAAAAAGTACTTCATGAAAATTTAGTTGTTGATGAACATTTAACACTAGCTTTTGTTATGAAAGATGGCGTGTGTTTAGAATTAATGGAAAGGAAATAATGGAGAGAAAGGGATGGAAACATCCCTTTCAAAATATAAAATGAAAAAAATATTGGTTATAAATTCAGGGTCTAGTTCAATTAAGTTTCAATTAATTGAGATGCCTTTAAAAAAAGTGATTGTCAAAGGAATGATTGATGCTATTGGTACAAACCATTCATCTTTTATTTTAAAGAATGATCAAATAAATGTTCAACAGTTTACATTAATAAGTAATCATGAGAATGGCTTAAATTATATTATTAAGTCTTTATTAGAATATAAAATTGTTATGAATTATGATGAGATTAATGCTTGTGGTCATAGGGTAGCTCATGGTGGTGAGAGTTTTAAGGAAAGTACAATTATTAATGATAGAGAAGAAATCATTATTGATAAATTAGGAATTCTTGCACCACTACATAATCCCATGAACTTATTAGGGTATCAAATTTTAAAGAAGATTCTTCCTAAAGCTATTCATGTTGCTGTGTTTGATACTTCGTTTCATCAAACTTTAAAAGAAGATACTTTTGTTTATCCTATTCCTTATGAATATTATAAAGAAGATCATATTCGTAAATATGGTTTTCATGGTACAAGTTGCAAGTATATTTCTTTGAAAGTTAATGAAGAACTAGGTGAAGGTCAGTGTCAAAGACTGATTGTTTGTCATTTAGGCAATGGAGCATCTGTAACTGCTATTTGTAATGGTGTAAGCATTGATACTTCCATGGGCTTAACTCCTTTAGGAGGGGTTGCTATGGGCTCAAGATGTGGTGATATAGATCCTTCAGTTGTTGAATATATTGCCCAACTTCAACATAAGAGTGTATCAGAGGTCTTAAGTGAACTTAATTATAAGAGTGGTTTATTAGGATTATCTGGAAAAAGTTTTGATATGCGGGTTTTATGTGAAGATATGACAGAAGGGAACCAACGTTCACAACTCTCAATAGATGTTTATATAAAGAGAATCGTTGATTATATTGGTTCATATTACTTTCATTTAGGTGGCTTAGATACACTTGTATTTACAGCTGGAATTGGCGAAAATTCGGCAATTATTAGAGAACTCATTATTAATAAAATTAAAGGTGTATTAAATATAAACTTAGATACTCATAAAAATAATCACTGTGAAAAAGATTTTGAAATCATTTCAACAAGTGATTCGCAAGCTAATATATGTGTTGTTAAAACAGACGAAGAAATGATGATTGCTAGTGATACTTATCATTTATTAAAAGAGTAGTGAAATTATTTTCACTACTCTTTACTAGTTAAAGAGGATGATGGCTTGAATTAATAATAATAGGCCACTTAATAAAACCTCAAGTTTTCTTTTATAAATATAATAGAGATACACAGCAATGAAGAATGAAATAATACTTCCATAAATTGCAGGATAGAGAACACCGATATACCAAGGGGCACTTGTTAAATGACTCGGCATAGAGTAACAAGTCATACCAATTGTAATAAGTGTTGAAATAAAAATTATATAGAATAGATAAGTCAATTTCTTCATAAAAGATCACCTCTTCCTATCTTTATTATACCTAATCGTTTTCTTAAATTAAACTTTTATGATTGATTGTTATTGGAAATACACTATTATATAAAAAAGCTTACCACATTATATTGTAGTAAGCTTATATTCTTAATAAATACCTTGAGAGATCATTGCAGCAACAACTTTTTCAAATCCTGCAATGTTTGCACCTTTAATTAGGTTATAACCTAAGTTATATCTTTTGGCAGCATTAACACTTGAGTTATGGATATTAATCATAATACCATGTAGTTTTTCATCAACTTCTTCTTTTGACCAACTATATCTCATAGAGTTTTGAGCCATTTCTAAAGCACTAACTGCAACTCCACCAGCATTAACAGCTTTAGAAGGAGCGACAACTACACCTTGTTCAACTAAATAAGCAACAGCTTCATTTGTTGTAGGCATATTAGAAACTTCAATAAGATATTTTGTTTTATTATTAACAATCATCTTTGCTTCTTCCATACCGATTTCATTTTGAGTAGCACAAGGCATAACAACATCAACTTTAACTGACCAAGGTTTTTCATTTGGATAGAAAGGAACATTGAATTTATCAGCGTAATCTTGAACTTTATCTCTTCCAGATGTTCTCATTTCTAACATATAATCAATTTTTTCACCACTGATACCATCTTTATCATAAATGTATCCATCAGGACCAGAAATTGTTACAACTTTTCCACCTAATTCAGTAATCTTTGCAGCACTCCCCCAAGATACATTTCCAAATCCTGATAATGCAAAAGTTTTACCTTCGATACTTTCATTGAAATGAGCAAGAACCTCTTTAGCGAAATAAGTTGCTCCATAACCAGTTGCTTCAGGTCTAATTAAAGAACCACCATAAGGTAATGGTTTTCCTGTTAAGACACCATTTTCAAAGGCTCCCTTTATTCTTTTATATTGACCATATAAGTATCCGATTTCTCTTGCACCAACACCAATATCTCCAGCAGGAACATCGACATCTGGTCCAATATGACGATAAAGTTCTGTCATAAAACTTTCACAGAAACGCATGATTTCATTATCGCTTCTACCAACTGGACTAAAATCAGCACCACCTTTACCACCACCGATTGGTAAACTTGTAAGTGAGTTTTTAAATGTTTGTTCAAAACCCAAAAACTTAACAATACTTAAATTAACAGATGGGTGGAATCTTAATCCCCCTTTATATGGTCCAATTGCACCATTGAATTGAACACGATAACCACGGTTTACATGGATGTTCCCAAAATCATCCATCCATGGAACTTTAAACATAATAACTCTTTCAGGTTCAACCAATCTTTCTAAGATTGCTTGTTTTTCATATTCAGGATGAGCTTCAATAACTGGTTCTAAACTTGTAAGAACTTCTTCTACAGTTTGAATAAACTCAGGCTGATCAGCATTTTTTGCTTTCACATCTTCTAAAACTTTTTCAATATATTTCATATCTATATCCTCCTTGACGCTATTATAACTGATATGATAAGGGAAAGAAACACTTTTTGATAATTTTTTTTCATTGTTATAAATTATAATCACTATATTTTGAAAATAACTAAATATAATAATTATTTTGTCAAGAATATAAAACTATGTTAAACTATTGTTGGTGATAAAAATGACAATGAAAAAATTTAAAGATTATCGAATGTTTTGGGCAACATTACTTTTATTTATGTTTTTTATTGGTTTAGGAACATTTTGTTTCTTAACTGAAAAAAAGATGCCGATGATTGGAAGTATGATTTTAGCTCTTATTGCATTATTCTTACTGCTTGTACGCTATAAGAATATTCTCATGGATGATGTTATGGTTATTTATGAATGGAAGATGATAGCAATGCTTCCGACAATGGTTGATTATAAGGATATCTTATCAGTTGAGAAAAAGAGTAAACATGTTGTCAATGTTCAACATATTAGATTAAGCAAAGTCTATGTGTTTGATAGTGATGACTTTGTAAACGCCTATGTACAGCTCAAAGAGGCATATAATAAGACTCAGAAGTCAAAATCATGATCATGAATGATCATTTTTTTCTATTTTTAGAATTGCTTTAAGCATATCAAGATATAAATATTATCGAGAAAAGGTGAATATCTTATCAAATAATGCAAACATTTGTAAGCAGAGTGAAAAAAAGCAGCTGTTTTATTAAAAATATCTTGTTTTTATCTATGAATGTGTTAGAATAGTAAAAAATGAGGTGGGATTTATGAAAAATACAATTTTGTTATTACAATTACATCGCCATCATTGGAACACGTAGGGTTATATCGGACATAGATACAGCCCATTTTGCATATGCTATAGATTGGGTGTATCTAATGACTTAAGAATTATGGTGACGAGTCAAAGAGACTCGTCATTTTTTTATAAGAAAAGGGGGAAATAGAGAATGGAAAAGTTTAAATATTTAATACCAGAGGAAAGTATGGATACAATGATGAATCAAGTTTCTTCATTAAGAGAGATTGAAAATCACTTAAGAGAGATTTTTAATCAACATCAATATACTGAGGTTTTAACACCATCTTTTGAATATGTTGATTTATATAATGATATGGATATAGGAATAGAAGAAGAAAAACTATTTCAACATATTAATCATGAAGGTAAGCATATCGCTTTGCGTGCAGACTTTACTGTCCCTTTAGCAAGATTATATAGCACTAAAAAACAAACTGGGATTCAAAGGTATTCGTATTTTGGAAGTGTTTATCGTAGAGAGAAAAAGCATAAGGGCAGAGATAATGAATTCTTTCAAGCTGGGATAGAATTAATAGGGAATCCTGGACTTGAAGGGGATATTGAATGTTTGAAAATCATTCAAGAGACATTAGGTTATCTTAAAGTTAAGAACTTAAAAATAGAGTTGAGTTCTGCTAAATTTTATAATCGTTTATGTGAAATGGTAGATGATCAATCATTTGTTGATATTTTAAAAAGAAGAGATATATCTTCAATGGAAAAATTAATAACAAAGAAGAACATTCAAAGTCCTTTAAAGGATTTATTGATAGAGTTACCACAGTCATTTGGAAACATTCAAATGCTTGAAAGAATGATGAATTTAATGCAAGATTCAAAACTTAAAGAGGCATTAAATGAACTTAAAGAATTATATATGCAATTAGATCAAAAAGAGATTTTTAGTTTTGATTTAGCAATGACGCCCGGGATGAAGTATTATACAGGCATAATGATTAAGGGATATTGTCTATCATGTGCTGAAACGATTATGAGTGGAGGACGTTATGATAAGCTTATGAATCATTTCCATCAAGAAGCTCCGGCCATTGGATTTAGTTATGATTTAACTCAAATATTAAAAGCATTGGATAAGGAGGAAGAATCAGATGATTAAAATTGCAATCACAAAAGGAAGAATAGAAAAACAAGTTTGTAAAATGTTACAAAATGCAGGTTTTGATATGGATCCTATTATAAATAAAGATAGAGAATTATTAATAGAAACAAGTGATGGTATTTCTATGATATTTGCGAAAGCAAATGATGTTTTGACTTTCTTAGAACATGGAATTGTTGATGTTGGGTTTGTCGGTAAAGATACTTTAGATGATAGTGATTTTCATGATTATTATGAAATGTTAGATTTAGATATTGGAAAATGTTATTTTGCATTGGCAGCTTATCCTGAGTATAAATCAAAGGTCTTTCATCGTAGAAAGAAGATTGCTTCTAAGTATACAAAAGTAGCTAAAGATTATTTTACATCAAAACAAGAAGATGTTGAGATTATTAAATTAGAGGGTTCAGTAGAATTAGGACCAGTTGTAGGATTAAGTGATGCTATTATTGATATTGTAGAAACAGGTTCTACATTAAAAGCTAATGGTTTAGAAATCATTGAAAGAATAAGTGATATTTCAACAAGAATGATTGTTAATAAAGTAAGCCTTAAATTTAAAAAAGATGAAGTGTTTCAATTAATTGAAGCACTTAAGGAGGATAGATAAATGTTAAAACAATTAGATTTTAAAGGAAACTATGAAGACATTGCTATTAAGTTCTCGACTCGTAAAGAAGATATTTCAAAGCAAGTAAATGATGCAGTTTTAGATATTATTGAAGATATTAAAAAATGTGGAGACAAAGCATTAATGAAATATTGTCGTAAGTTTGATGGATTTATGATTGAAGATCCTAGAGATTTTATTGTTTCTAAACAAGAAATCTTAGAAGGAGTTTCTATTGTTGGTAAAGATTTTATGAGAATATTAGAGAGAACAAAACAACAAATCACTGATTTTCATAAGAATCAAGTTGATAAATCATGGTCTATTTATAAAGAAAATGGGGTTATGATGGGACAAGTTGTCAGAGGTTTAGAAAATGTTGCATTATATGTTCCAGGCGGAACGGCAACTTATCCATCAACAGTTATGATGAATGCAATTCCGGCAACTTTAGCAGGGGTTAAAAATTTAGTAATTATTACACCAGTTAAAGAAGACGGAAAAGTTAATCCAACTATTCTTGCTGCTGCTTATGTCTGTGGTATAGAAAAAATATATAAGGTTGGTGGAGCTCAAGGTGTTGGGGCAGTAGCAATCGGGACAAATACAATTCCTAAAGTTGATAAGATAGTAGGACCAGGGAATATCTTTGTTGCCACAGCTAAGAAGTTATGTTATGGAATGGTCGATATAGATATGGTTGCAGGACCTAGTGAGATATTAATTATTGCTGATGAGAATGCGAATCCTAAGTATATTGCAGCTGATTTAATGAGTCAAGCTGAACATGATAAACTGGCGAGTGCTATCCTTGTGACGACTTGC
Organism: uncultured Coprobacillus sp.; assembly: GCA_964637725.1. GTDB lineage: Bacteria > Bacillota_I > Bacilli_A > Erysipelotrichales > Coprobacillaceae > CAZWXH01. Next base: position 26,233 of record CAZWXH010000002.1, read on the forward strand.
CCTAAGCTAGTTGAAGAAGTGAATATTGAATTAGAAAGACAGATGACTTATCTTTCAAGAACGGATATTATTAAAGAATCTCTAGATAATTATGGTGGGGCAATTATTGTAGATAATATGAAAGAGGCTTTTGAAGTTTCTAATTATTTAGCACCAGAACATTTAGAAGTCCTTGTAGAAAATCCCATGAATACTTTACCGCTTATTAAAAATGCGGGGTCAATATTTTTAGGAGCGTATACTCCTGAACCTTTAGGAGACTATATGTCAGGCACAAATCATGTGCTACCAACTGGAGGAACAGCTAAATTTTACAGCGCTTTAGGAGTATATGATTTTGTCAAATATTCTTCTTATAGTTACTATCCAAAGGATGTATTATCAACATTTAAAGAAGATGTTGTTCAATTCGCAAAATTAGAAGGCTTAGATGCTCATGCTAATAGCGTAGCAGTGAGATTTGAGGAGGAATAATATGAGAGTGAGTCAAATAAATAGAGAAACAAAAGAAACAAGTATTTCAATGGCTTTAAACCTTGATGGTAGTGGAATTGCTTCAATTGATACAGGAGTAGGATTTTTTGATCATATGCTTGAATTGTTTGCCTTTCATGGAAACTTTGATTTAACAGTAAAATGTGTTGGTGACTTAAAAGTAGATAGTCATCATACTGTTGAAGATTTGGGTATCGTTTTAGGTAAGTGTATCTTAGAGGCATTGGCTGATAAAAAAGGCATAACACGTTATGGACAAATGAGCATTCCTATGGATGAAGCTTTAGTCACAACAACTTTAGATTTAAGTGGAAGAGCTTATCTTGTGTATCATGCTGAATTATTTTCACCAACATTAGGTAATTATGAAACAGAAATGACAGAAGAATTCTTTCGAGCAGTCAGTGATAATGCTTTAATGACTTTGCATATTAATGAAGAGTATGGTGAAAATACTCACCATATTATTGAAGCTATGTTTAAAAGTTTTGGACGAGCTTTAAAGAAAGCCGTTACTATTGATGAAATGAATAAAGATAAAGTCATCTCTTCAAAAGGAGTTTTATAGAAGAGAAAGGGGATTATATGATAGTTATTATTGATTATAATATTGGAAATTTAAAGAGTGTAGAAAATGCGTTTTCCCGTATTGGATTAAAAACGATTGTTAGTCGTGATCATGCTATAATAAGACAAGCTAAAGGAATCGTATTACCTGGCGTAGGGACTTTTCCAGTTGCGATGGAACATCTTAAAAAATATGACTTAATTGATATTTTAAAGGAAAGAAAAAATGCAAAGATTCCTATTCTAGGGATATGTTTAGGAATGCAAATTCTTTTTGAAAAGGGTAAAGAGATAAAAGAAACAGAAGGCTTAGGATTCTTAAATGGTGAAGTTCATTTAATGAAGGTCAATGCTAAAATTCCTCATATGGGTTGGAATGAACTGCTTTTTAATCATCAGCATCCTATCTTAAAGAATATTAAAGAAAATGATTATGTCTATTTTGTTCATTCATTTATGGCTTCAACAAGTGATGATGAACTGGTGGCATATTGTGAGTATGGAGATAAGAAAATAACAGCATTAGTAGCTAAAGATAATGTTATTGGATGTCAATTTCATCCCGAAAAAAGTGGCGAAGTTGGCAAAAGTATATTATTAGCTTTTAAGGAGATGATACAATGATTTTAATTCCAGCAATTGATTTAAAAGATGGACAAGCAGTTCGTTTATTAAAAGGTGACTATAATCAAAAAACAATCTATTCTTCATCACCTGAAGAAATTGCGTTAAAGTTTCAAGATATGGGAGCTGACTATCTTCATGTAGTAGACTTAGATGGCGCAAAAGATGGAACAACAACAAATTTAGAAACAATTAGGAAAATAAGACAAGCTTTAACTATTCCTATTGAATTAGGTGGGGGTATTAGAGATATTGAAACAGTTGATTTATATTTAAATGAAGTTGGTATTGATCGTGTAATATTAGGGACAGCAGCTATTGAAAACCCAGAGTTTTTAAAACAAGCACTTTTGAAATATGGCTCTCATAGGATTGTTGTTGGTGTTGATGTTAAAGATGGTTTTGTTTCAACATCTGGATGGCTTACAACAACAGAAGTTCATTATTTAGATTTTCTAAAAGAATTAGAAAAAATAGGAGTACAATATATTGTTTGTACTGATATTTCAAGAGATGGAACTTTGATGGGTCCTTCATTTGATTTATATGAAGATATTCATAAGAATAGTTCTCTGTCATTTGTCGTATCTGGGGGAATTAAAGATGCTGATGATATTTATCAAGTGAATAAAAAAGGTTATTATGGATGTATTGTTGGTAAAGCTTATTATGAAGGAAAGATTGATTTAGAAGAGGTGATAACATGCTTGCAAAAAGGATAATTCCGTGTCTTGATATTAAAGATGGTAAAGTTGTAAAAGGTATTAATTTTGTGGGATTACAAGATGTTGGTGATCCTGTGGAATTGGCTAAAAAATATGATTTACAATGTGCAGATGAAATTGTTTTTTTAGATATTACGGCCACATATGAAGATAGAGGTATCATTAAAGATTTAATTCAAAGAGGAGCAAGTGAATTATCTATTCCTTTAGCTGTTGGTGGAGGAATTAGAACACTTGATGATTTTAGAATGATATTATCAAGTGGTGCTGATAAAGTGTCGGTTAATTCAGCAGCTATTAAAAATCCTCAGTTGATCAAAGAAGCTTCTGATGAATTTGGGGTTCAATGTGTAGTTGTTGCAATAGATGCCAAACAAAGAGCAGATAAAAGTGGCTATGATGTTTATATTGCTGGAGGTAGAGAAAATACGGGGCTCGATTTAATAGAATGGGCCAAGACATGTGAATCACTAGGAGCGGGCGAAATCTTATTAACATCGATGGATAGAGATGGCACAAGAGATGGGTTTGATATCGATATGCTAAAGGCGGTTATTAAAGAAGTCTCTATACCAGTTATTGCAAGTGGTGGATGTGGTGGTATTGAAGATATTGTGGAAGTGTTCCAAAAGACAGATTGTGATGGCGCATTGGCCGCATCTTTATTTCATTATGGAGAGGCAACAATTGAACAAGTGAAAGTGGAATGTGAAAAGCACAACATCCCAGTAAGGAGAAACAGATGAGACCAGATTTTAAAAAAATGAATCAAATGATTCCTGCAATCGTTCAAGATTATAAAACAAAAGATGTTTTGATGATGGCCTATGTCAATGAAGAAGCCTATGATAAGATGCTAGAAACATCACAAACATATTTCTATTCTCGTTCTAGAAATGAACTATGGCATAAAGGAGAAACATCAGGACATTATCAAAATATCAAAGGAATGTATCTTGATTGTGATAATGATACTCTGTTAATTTATGTAGAACAACTTGGAGTCGCATGTCATACAGGCGCATATTCTTGTTTCTTTAATGAAGTTATTTCTTATCATAGTACTATGAATATCTTCCGTGATTTATATGATGTAATTGAAGATAGAAAAGTAAATAAAGTAGAAAAATCATATACCAATTATTTATTTGATCAAGGTATTGATAAGATTTGTAAAAAAATTGGTGAAGAAGCAAGTGAGACTATTATTGCGGCTAAGAATAATGATAAAGAGGAATTAATTGGTGAAATAGGTGATCTTTTCTACCATGTCTTTGTCTTAATGTCAAAGCAAGGAATAAGCGTTGAAGATATTGAAAATAAACTTGGTGAAAGACATCAAATTACTGGTAATAAAAAAGATTTTCATACTAAGGGTGAATATTAGACTTAAATATAAAGGGAATATAATGTATTGTATACATATTATTTTCTTTTTTTGTTTGATTTGATTTTCTTGAAGAAGTTATTATATACTATTAGTAATTGGAGGTTGTTGATATGAAATATGAGAAAGTGTATTGTATGAGTTTTTCAAAGATTTATTCATTACTTGTAAATAAAGCCGTTAATAAATCAAGAACAAAGAATGAGGTTGATGAGATTATTTGTTGGCTTACAGGTTATAAACAAGAGGAGTTAAATAAACTTATAGAGAGTTCTATCCAATATGGTGATTTCTTTTTGAAGGCACCTAACCCTAATAAGAATAGAGTATTAATAAAAGGTTCTATTTGTGGTGTAAGAGTAGAAGAGATAGAGGAACCTTTAATGCGAGAAATACGTTATTTAGATAAACTCATTGATGAACTTGCTAAGGGGAAATCAATGAATAAGATATTAAGAGAAGAATAGAGGACAATATTATGATACATTACCTGCCTGGTTGTGATGTAAGAAAAAATCACCCCGAAGCTATTAGAAGAATAGAGCGCTATATGAGTAATCATGATGTTGTGATTGATCAATGTTGTCGAGTAAACAAACAGTTTTTAAATAACGGGGATACGATTATTAATAACTGTACTTTATGTACACTTATTTTAAATGAAACGCATCCTGATAATCGCATCTTAAGTTTATATGAATATATATTAGAGGACCAAGATTTTCCATGGATAAATCATCAAGGTGAACAGATAACAGTTCAAGACTGTTGGCGTACAAGAGATAATCTTCCTTTACAAAAGGCAATAAGAAAATGTTTAAAGAAAATGAATTATACGATTGTTGAAATGGCTGAAAACTTTAGTCAAACAAAATATTGTGGGGTTTGGCTTTATAATCAACCGACTAAAGATTGCTTTGAAATAGCACCCTTTACACTTCAATATATTATGGATAATCATATAAAAATATTACCTGAACATAATCAGATTGAACTTATGAAAAAGTGGGTAAATCAATATCAAACAAAACAAGTTCTTGTCTATTGTAATGGATGTGAAAAAGGAATTCATATCGGTGGGAAGACACCAACGCATATTGTAGAATTAATAGCTGAAGGACTTCTTAATAAGAAATCATAAATAAAAATATTTGAGCGAATATTTTCTTTATCTTTGTTTATACTAAATAAGCAAAGGAGAGATGAATAATGAGTGTAGATTTTTTAAATAGTCAAACAAAAGAAAATTTAATGAGAGCATTTGCGGGTGAATCACAAGCGAGAAATCGATATACATTTGCGGCCGGTAAGGCAGTAGAGAAAAAGCAACATATGATTGCTGATGTTTTTTATTTTACGGCCAACCAAGAAAAGGAACATGCCCAAGTCTTTTATAATCATTTACAAGAATTAGCAGGTCAAAATATTAAGATTGATGGGGCTTACCCTATTGATATTTCTGAAGATATAGTGACTTTACTCAAAAGTGCTCATCATAATGAATATGAAGAATATGAAGATGTTTATCAGAATTTCGCGAATGTTGCATCGCAAGAAGGTTTTTTAAAGGTCGCTCAAGACTTTAAAAATATAGCTGAGATTGAAAAGGTTCATGGTGATCGATTTGATGCCTTGGCTAAAATGCTAGAAGCTGGTCAATTATATGTGTCGGATGTGACATGTCAATGGATGTGTTTAAACTGTGGACATATTTATGAAGGAACTCAAGTACCTGAGAAATGTCCTGTCTGTGATCATGATCAAGGATACTTTATTAGAGTTGAGTTTGCTCCTTTTTGGAAATAACAAGAAAAAAGATTGTTGACATATGGTAACGAATTATATAAAATAGAGCAGTACAAAAAAATAACTGCTTAAAAGAGCTATAGATTTCTCTATTTCTGATTACAAATAGACAACTATAGCTCTTTTTATATGAAAGGATTCAAAATATGGAAAACAAAAACCCGATGGGATATAAACCAATCTTCCCATTACTTATTTCAATGGCATTGCCACCAATGCTCTCAATGCTTATTCAATCTCTATACAATATTATTGATAGTATTTTTGTGGCTCAACTTAGTGAAGAAGCATTAACTGCTGTCTCATTAATATTCCCACTTCAAAATTTATCTTTAGCTTTTAGTTGTGGTGTAGGAATTGCATTAAACGCTCTAATCGCAAGGCATTTAGGTGCTCATAATGATAAACAAGCATCTTATGTAGCGAGTCAAGGATTGTTAATGACAATCATCCATTCTGTATTATTTGTGATTATTGGATTGTTTTTTATTCAACCATTTGTATCAATCTTTACAACATCATCACAAGTTATTGATTATGGTGTTTCTTATGGAACTATAGTTATTACTTTAACATTTGGTTCATTTATTCATATTGCTATTGAAAAGATGTTTCAAGCAACAGGGAATATGATTATTCCCATGTTCTTACAACTTGTTGGTGCATTAGTGAATATTGTCTTAGATCCAATATTAATCTTTGGATACTTTGGAATCCCTGCAATGGGAGTGAGTGGGGCAGCTATCGCAACTGTTATTGGACAAATGAGTGCCTGTCTTCTTTCTGTGTTTATTTTTTATAAAAAGAGTCAGCATATTCATATCTCATTAAAACATATAAAAATAGATAAAAATGTGTTTTCTCAATTATATAAGATTGCCATTCCATCAGGCTTAATGATGTGTTTACCATCTGTATTGGTTTCAGTATTAAATGGAATTCTTGCAGGAATTTCACAAAGTGCAGTTGCCTTCTTTGGAATATATTTTAAACTTCAAACATTTATCTATATGCCAACAAATGGTGTGATTCAAGGAATGAGACCAATTATGGGTTATAATTATGGTGCCCAAAGGAAAGATCGTATGAATCAAACACTCAAAGCATCTTTTATGACGATTGGTGTTATTTTATCTTTGGGAACTGTATTATTCTTAGGCTTCCCTGAATTTATTTTAAGTTTATTTAGTGCTAATCAAGAAATGTTAGAAATAGGAATTATTGGTATTAGAATCTTATCATTAAGTTTTATTGTTTCAACAGTAGGGATTTTAATGTCAGGTATTTTTGAATCATTAGGACTTGGAACTCAGTCATTAATTATTTCGTTATTAAGACAATTTATCATTGTTATACCATTATCGTTTATATTATTACCAATAATGGGAATCAACGGAATATGGTTATCTTTTCCTATATCAGAGGCAATCGCTTGTCTTTATGCCGTATATGCTTATAAACATGTTTATAAAAGAAAAACAGAAGAACTTGCATAAGTTCTTCTGTTATTTAAATAAATCAGTTGATAAATATCGATCTCCACCATCAGGTAGGATGACAACGATATTTTTATTTTGGTTTTCTTCTAATGATGCTATTTTTTTAGCTACACTCAAAGCTGCACCTGAAGAAATACCAACAAGAATTCCTTCATGACTAGCTAATTCTTTTGATGATTCAAAGGATTCTTCAGTAGTAACTAACATGATATCATCAAAGATATCTGTATCTAAGATATCAGGAATAAAGCCAGCACCAATACCTTGTATTTTATGCGCGCCAGCTTCTCCTTTTGTAAGGATAGGGGAATCTTGAGGTTCAACAGCAATAATTTTAATGTCAGGATTCTTTTCTTTTAAGTATCGACCAACACCAGTTATTGTTCCACCTGTTCCAATTCCTGCAACCAATATATCGATTTGACCATCCATTTGTTTATTAATTTCCGGACCTGTTGTTTGATAATGAGCTTTTACATTACTCAGATTAACAAATTGTCCAGGTATAAAACTATTAGGAATTTCTTGCGATAAATCTTCTGCTTTTTTAATTGCCCCTTTCATTCCATCTTTTCCAGGAGTTAAAATTAAAGATGCTCCGTAAGCTTTCATTAATGTACGTCGTTCTTCACTCATTGTATCTGGCATAACAATGATTACCTTGAATCCTAAAGTCGCTGCCACTGCACATAAACCAATTCCAGTATTACCGCTAGTAGGCTCAATAATTGTATAGCCTTCTTTTAATTTTCCATCTTTAATCGCATCCTCAATCATTTGTTTTGCGACTCTGTCTTTAACACTTCCAGCGGGGTTATAGTATTCCAATTTGGCATAAACATTCGCTTTTAACTCGTTTTTTTCTTGTATATGATGTAGTTGTAACATAGGAGTATGTCCAACTAATTCATTAAAATTATGATATATATTCATAATCAATTCCTCCTTAATTTATGATTATTATAATCATGCTATGTATGAAAATCAAAGAATATGATAATTCTTTTCAATTAAGTTTAAAAGTGATAAAATGAGAAAAATGGAGGTAATTATGAGAAAAATCGATTATCATATGCATACTTATTTCTCTACTGATAGTAATGCTTGTCCTAGAGAACATATTCTTATAGCAATTGAAAAAGGATTAGAAGAAATATGCTTTACAGACCATCAGGATTTTAATTATCCTCATTGTCCTTTTGAAATAGATACTACTTCTTATTTTAAGAAGTTAAAGTTATTACAAAGTGAATTTAAAGATAAAATAAAGATAAAAATAGGTGTTGAGATTGGATTAGATGTAGAATATTTTGATGAAATTAATGAATTTATTAATGCAAATGAATATGATTATGTTATTGGTTCAATTCATGTTATTCATCAAACAGAGTTTTATGATCCTGCTCTTTACTTTCACAATAAGACAAAAGAACAAGCTCATAAAGAATTCTTTTTAACGACATTAGAATGTGTCCAAAAGTTTGATTGTTTTAATTGTTTAGGACATTTAGATTATATATGTCGCTATGGTCCTTATGCTGATAAAAGTGTCAATCATGCTTTGTATCAAGAGATTATTGATGATATATTGAGAACATTGATTCAAAAAGAAAAAGGGATTGAAGTGAATACATCAGGCTATCGAGATCTAAAAGTATGTGGTTTTCCTAACTTTGAACAAGTTCAAAGATACTATGATCTGGGTGGTAGAATTGTGAGCGTAGGGACTGATTCTCATACAAGTGATAGAATTGGTGAAAATGTTGAGAATGTTTTAAAAGAGTATCAAAGAATAGGGTTTGAGGATGTCTCAACATTTACAAAAATGAATAGAGATTCATAATCCTTTATGTTATAATGTATACATATAAATAGGAGAGTGAATAATATGATTTGTTATAATAAGGAAGATGTAGAAGATTTAAAAAAGCATGAAGGAAAGTATTATATGCCTAGTGCTTTGTTTGATACAATGCAATTTAAATTAATTCGTTTAGAAGTGAAATGGGCTTATGTAGCGTGTTTAAATGTCTTATTAAAAAGTCCATCATTTGATAAAGAAGGACAAGCATTTATCAAAGATGATCATCCACAAATGATTGCTGTTTTAAAAGATTTAGCAAATAAAGAAGTTGATAGTGAAAAAATAGATGGTTATATTTCAGAAATGGAAGATAATGGATTAATAGAAAAAGTGGGAAGAGATATATATTTGAAAAAGATTGTGAATATCTTTTAGAAAGATATCTTTTTCTTTATAGAGGAGAAATAAGATGTTTCAATATTTTGTAAAAAAGTTTATAAAGAATTATCAAGAAACCTCTCATCCAAAGGTGAGAGAAAAATATGGGATTCTTAGTAGTGTTGTATCAATTATATGTAATGGGTTTATGGTTGTTTTTAAACTTATATTTGGATTCATTACACATTCTGTTGCCATTCAAGCTGATGGTTTTAATAACTTGTCGGATATGGGAAGTAATATTGCGACTCTATTTGGCTTTAAGTTGGCTGGTAAACATCCTGATGCTGATCATCCATATGGTCATGGTCGATATGAATACATCGCAGGACTTGTTATTGCATTCTTGATTTTATTAGTTGCCTTTTCTTCATTACAAGAATCTTTTATGAAGATAATAGAACCTAATCAAGTAAACTTTCAAATAGGAGCAGTTATTGTTTTAATCGTTTCTATATTTATTAAATTTTGGATGTCAAAATTTAATAAACAAGCAGGTGAATTGATAGAATCACCTTCTTTAAAAGCGGCGGCTCAAGATAGTATTAATGATGTTATGACAACTTCAGCAACGCTTATCTCTTTATGTTTAAGTTTAGTTACGGATTTACCATTAGATGGAATCATGGGGCTTATTGTTTCATTGTTAGTCTTTAAATCAGGGATCGATATATTTAGAGATACTGTTGATCCATTACTAGGACAAGCTCCTCAAAAACAATTGGTTGATGAGATTTATACCTTTGTGATGGAGTTTGATAAGGTCTTAGGAATACATGACTTTATGATGCATGATTATGGTCCTGGTAGACAGTATATGACATTTCATGCTGAAGTCAATTGTTGTGATGATATGATGGAAATTCATGATCAAATAGATTTAATTGAAAGAGAGTTATTAAATAAATTTAATATCTTAACAACCATTCATATGGATCCTATTGATATGGATGATGAAATAACAAATGAATTGCGTGAAAAAGTCCGTTTGATTGTTGATAAAGTTAATCCTGAATACAGTATTCATGATTTTCGTATTGTTACAGGACCAACACATACAAATCTTATTTTTGATGTTTTGATACCTGCTGATGATGAAATCAAGCATAGTATTTTAAGAAATAATATTGAATCAAAAGTACAAGAATTAAATAAAACATATTTCTGTGTTATTCAAATAGATCATGCTTTTGTTTAAGAAAAGAGGAAACGATATGTTAGAATTTAAATATGATACACAATTATTAATAGAAGGAACTCAATTGAGTGAAGATGATATTAATCAGTATTTTATGAATCATTTCAAAGGCGATTGTTTATTAGCTGTTGGAGATGATGAATTAATAAAGATTCATTTCCATACAAATGAACCATGGGATGTACTTTCTTATTGTTCAACTCTAGGTGAAATCTATGATATTGTTATAGAAGATATGGAGAGACAATCAAAGGGTTTAAAGGGTTGATTTTAGAAATTTTAAAAAAATAATTGACAATTGTTTTATAAAACGATAATATAGTAACAACAACAGTGAAGAGAAGAGTAATCTATACAATTCTTTCTAGAGAGTTCTTGGGTGGTGGAAAAGAACAAGAAAAGGTAGATGAAGATGGTCTTGGAGTTACATTGGTGAATATTGAGCTAATGTCGGGTGTTCCCGTTATAGAACTAGAGTATGTTGGTACTCGAAGAGGCTATAATTGCGAGATTATAGTGAATTAAGGTGGTAACACGGGTCTATTGCTCGTCCTTTATATAAGGACGAGTTTTTATATTTTAAGGAGGGAATACAATGATTGAACTAAAGAATATTACAAAAGTATTTCATACTCAAAAGGGTGATATTAATGCATGCAAGGATGTTAACCTTACAATTAGAGATGGAGAGATATTTGGCGTTATCGGCTATAGTGGAGCTGGGAAGTCAACATTAGTTCGTATTATTAATCAACTAGAGAAACAAACAAGTGGAAAGGTTATTATTGATGGAAACGATATCACAAGTTTATCGGCTAAGTCATTACGTGATAAGCGTACAAAGATAGGGATGATTTTTCAACACTTTAACCTACTATGGTCTAGAACAGTTCAAAAGAATATTGAACTACCTTTAGAAATAGCGGGATTAAGTAAAGAGCAAAGAACAAAAAAATCTAAAGAATTAATTGAATTGGTTGGTTTACAAGGAAGAGAAAATGCCTACCCTAGTGAACTATCAGGCGGTCAAAAACAGCGTGTGGGTATTGCGAGAGCGCTTGCTAATGATCCTACAATTCTTCTCTGTGATGAAGCAACAAGTGCTTTAGATCCAGATACAACAGAACAAATCCTTGAATTATTAATTGAGATTAATAAAAAACTAGGAATTACGATAGTTATGATTACACATCAAATGGAAGTTGTCCAAAAGATTTGTCATCGAATTGCAGTTATGAGTGAAGGTCAAGTTGTTGAAGAAGGAAAAGTCAAAGATATATTTGAACATCCTCATCATGATATTACGAAACGTTTTGTTAGAGATTTCTCTAGTAAAGTTGATGATGAAAGACTTAATGAAAACTTAAAAGCGATTTATCCAGAAGGAATTTTATTAAGATTAACTTTTGATGAAGTAATATCTAGACAACCTATTGTATCGCAAGTTATAAAAGAAACTGATTTACAGATTAGTATAGTTTCTGGAAACTTGACAAATACAATTGATAGTTCATTTGGGGTTTTAATAGTTAATGTACTAGGTGGACACCAAAAAGAATATGATGAAATTATTAAGAAGTTTGAAAATTATCAAGTGATTGTGGAGGTGATATAAATGAGTGAATTTTTAGCACAAATTGATTGGGATGCAATGATTATTTCAATACAAGAAACTATATTTATGACAGTTACTTCATTGTTGGTTGCTGTTGTTATAGGATTTATACTTGGAATCATTCTTTATGTCACAAAAGAAGATAGCTTATATCCTAATAAAGTGATAAGTACAGTTTTAAACTTTATTGTGAACTTATTAAGAGCAGTCCCATTTATTATATTAATTTTTATCTTATTACCATTAACAAATTTATTGGTAGGAACTATGTTAGGAGCAACCGCAGCACTTCCAGCATTGATAATATCAAGTGCACCTTTCTACGCACGAATGTGTATGATAGCATTGAGTGAAGTAGATAAGGGAACGATTGAAGCCAGTAAGGCGATGGGTGCAAGCAATATGCAAATTATTACAAAAATATTGTTACCTGAAGCTAAACCAGCTTTGATATCAAGTATTACAGTGATGGGTGTTTCGCTTGTTGGATATACAGCGATGGCGGGATGTATCGGAGCTGGAGGACTTGGAAATCTGGCATATATGTATGGATTTGTCAGAACGAATATGGCAGTTATGTATACTGCAACATTCTTTGTATTGATAATTGTATTTTCAATACAGGGATTGGGCGATTATGTAGTGAAAAAAATTGATAAACGATAGGGAGGAAATCAAAATGAAAAAAGTATTTAAAATCGCATTAGTATTATTATTAGCAGTAGGTGTTGTTGCATGTGGGGGAAATGATATTAAGGAAGAAGAAACAAAAAAACTTGTTGTTTCGGCAACATTAGATCCACATGAAAAAATTCTAAAGGCAGCTCAACCTATATTAAAGGAAAAGCATGGTATTGATTTAGAAATTAAAGTCCTTGATGATTACTATATTTTTAATAAGGCATTGGATAATGGAGAAGTTGATGCCAACTATTTCCAACATGTCCCTTTCTTTGAAAAAGAAGTCAAAGAGAAAAAATATGAAATTTCAAATGTTGCTGGTATTCATCTAGAACCATTTGGTTTTTATTCAAATACAGTAAAATCAATAGATGATATTAAAGATGGATCAGAAGTCATTATTTCAAATTCTATAGCTGATCATGGTAGAATTCTAGCAATCTTAGAAAAAGCAGGATTAATTGAAATTAAAGATAATGTAGAAATTTTATCATCAACAATCAAGGATATTAAATCAAATCCTAAGAATTTAAAATTCACAGAAATTAAACCTGAGTTATTAGCAACTGCATTTAATAATGGTGAAGGTGATTTAGTAGCAATTAATGGTAACTATGCTTTACAAGCAAAACTAAATCCAACTCAAGATGCCCTTATTTTAGAATCAGCTGATAAAGATAATCCATATATCAATATCATTGCTTGTCAAAAAGGGAAAGAAAATGATGCTAAGATTAAAGCATTAGTAGAAGTGTTAAAATCAGATGAATTAAAGAAATTCATAGATGAAACATATAAAGGATCAGTGATACCTGCTGAATAGAAAAAGTGAGCTTATTGCTCACTTTTTGTTTGTTTAAATTCTTCTTTAATCATTTCTAAAAAACATTCAGATGATTTTGATAATCCTTGATATCTTTTCCAAAAAAAAGATAATCCAACTTCTAGTTTAGGTTCTAATTCTTTAAAACATAGGACACTATTTTCATCAGTATTTATAAGTCCTTTTAAACCTAACACATATCCACAATTTTCTTCAGCAAGGAGAGATGCATTATAGATAAGGTTATAAGTAGAAATAATATTAAATTTCCTTTTATTACCACCAATCCATCCCGCTAATTCATTTTTAACGAGACTTTGGTTTGAACAGATTAAGGGTTCATTCATGATATCTTTAGGTTCTATTTTATCTTTATATGCGAGTAAAGCATCTTTACGCATATAGACACCCCATATATCATAAGTGGGGAGTTTGATAAAATCATATTGGGACATATTAGTAGGTCCAATCACAATACCAAAGTCTAATAACCCTTTATCAAGACGTTGGGCAACATCCTCAGCATTTCCACTATATATATGAAACTTCACTTGTGGATGTATTTTTTGCATTTTATGAATTGTCTTAGCGACTAGCTTCATCCCTTTTGTTTCACCACTCCCAATATAGATATCACCATTTAAATCAATATTATTAGCTAACATTTCCATTTCTGTTTTATGAGCGAGAAGTGTAATTTCTTCAGCTCTTTTTCGAAGCAACATACCATCCTCAGTTAAAGTAATCTTACGATTACCTCTAACAAATAACTGCTTCCCAAATTCTTCTTCTAAATCTTTCATCTGCCTTGAAAGAGTAGGTTGAGTAATATGTAAATATTGGGCAGCTCCTGATATACTTTCCTCTCTAGCAACTGCTAAGAAATATTCTAATACGCGTAGTTCCATGCTTATCACCTCGTGTCTATTATAGAACAATGTACTATGCTTTTCAAGTATGGGTAATCATTTGATATAGGTATTTGATATTTTAAGTGCTGAGGCATAAAATATAACTGGGAGATGAAATAATGAAATGTTATAACATGAATGATGAAAAGATTATTGAGATATTAAAGGATATTGAATGTCCACAAGACACTATTGCTAAGTATGTTGACTATGGAACTAAAGATAACTTATGCGAACAAATTCGTTTGCTTAGAATACATAGATGCCTTCTTTTAGAAAATATCCATCACCAACAAAAAAAGATAGATAGTTTGGATTATCTTCTTTACTATATGAAAAACAAGTGTCAATAAAAAAATATGTACTTATCTTTATGACATTTATTTTAGCTGGTTGTCAACAACCGGTTAAAAAGGAAATAAAAAAAGAAGGACAACCAATGCAAGCAACAATAACAATTAATAATCATGAATTATTATTAGGTTTAGATGATAATGAGACAACAAGGCAGTTGATAAAAGGATTCCCTTTATCAATAACAATGCAAGATCTTCATCATAATGAAAAATATTATTATCTTGATGAATCTCTAACTTCAAATCCACAAAAAGTTAATCAAATTCATAAAGGTGATTTGATGTTATTTCAAGACAATTGTCTGGTCTTATTTTATAAAGATTTTAAAACTTCATTTTCATATACATTAATAGGACATATTGAAGAAAATGAAGATTTGGAAAGCATCGTAAAAAACCAAGATATAAAAGTAGAATTTCATCTTAAATAGGAGGGTATTATGAAAAGAATAAATCAACAACATTTTGAAGGAGAACGATCTTTATTTCAAGTTCAAGATATAGAAATAGAAAACAGTGTGTTTGAAAATGGTGAATCACCATTAAAAGAAAGTTCAAACATCACTTTAAAAAACAGTGTTTTTAGATGGAAGTATCCATTATGGTATAGTAAAAACATTGTGATGAATCAAACAACATTAGTAGAAACAGCACGTTCTGGAATATGGTATAGTCGTCATTTAGAAATTAATGATAGTATGATTGAAGCACCAAAAACATTTAGAAGGTCAAAACATATTATATTAAATAAAGTGAATATGCCAAATGCCTTAGAATCTTTTTGGAATTGTCAGGACATATTCTTAAATCAAGTGAGTGTAAAAGGTGATTATTTTGGTTTTAATAGTCAAGATATTGTCGCAAGACATTTGAATTTAAGTGGTAATTATAGTTTTGATGGTTGTCAGAATATAGAGATACATGATTCTATACTGGTTAGTAAAGATGCTTTTTGGAATTGTAAGAATGTAACGGTTTATAATTCAACAATTATTGGAGAGTATTTAGGATGGAATAGTGAAAATGTAACTTTCATTAATTGTACTATTGAAAGTTTACAAGGGCTTTGTTATATGAAAAACTTAAAGATGGAAAATTGTAAACTTATCAATACAACATTAGCTTTTGAATATTCTTCTGTTGATGCAACTATTGACTCACATATTGAGAGTATCACAAATCCTTTATCAGGACGAATTGAAGCAATAAGTATTGGTGAGATTATTCTTGATGAATCAAAAATCGATCCATCACAGACAGAGATTGTTTATCATAAACAACATGAATTAACAGTTCAAGAATGTTGTTGTGCATAGGAGGAATGTATTTTGAAATATAATTTTGATAAAATGACAGATAGATCTTTGACTTCCTCTTTGAAGTGGGATGTTAAGGATAATGAACTGCCTATGTGGGTGGCTGATATGGATTTTGAAACAGCTCCTGAGATAAAAGAATCTCTTAAAAGTAGAGTGGATCATGGAATATTTGGATATAATACTGACAATGATGAATTCTTTGATAGTATTCAAGAATGGTGGCATAAACAGCATCATTTCTATATAGAGAAAGAATGGATGATGTTTTGTAGTGGTGTAGTTCCTGCCATTTCATCAATAGTACGAAAGATGACTTCGGTAGGGGAAAACGTACTCATTCAATCACCAGTTTATAATATTTTCTATAACTCTATTTTAAATAATGGACGTCATGTTTTATCAAGTGATCTTATCTATAAAGATAATGAATATCATATTGATTTTAATGATCTAGAGAGGAAGTTATCATTACCACAAACAACATTAATGATTTTATGTAATCCTCATAATCCTATTGGGAAGATATGGACAAGAGAATCACTTGATAAGATAGGACAGTTATGTAAAAAACATCAGGTTATTGTTTTGTCAGATGAAATTCATTGTGATATCACTCATCCTGATTATGAATATGTACCTTTTGCGAGTGTATCAAATACAAATCTTGAAAACAGTATAACTTGTATATCTGTTACTAAGACATTTAATATTGCAGGACTTCAAACATCTTGCATAGTTGTGCCAAATGATAATTTAAGGCATAAGGTCAATAGAGGTATTAATACGGATGAAGTTGCAGAACCTAATAGTTTTGCACAAATCGCATCAATTAGTGCCCTTACAAAAGGACAAGCGTGGTTAAAAGAGTTAAGAGAGTATATACAGATTAATAAGGATTATGCATATCATTATATTGATAAATATATCGATGATATTCATGTAATAAAAGGTGAAGCGACTTATTTGTTATGGATTGATTGTTCTTTTATAACCTTAAAAACAAATGAACTCTGTCTGTTTATAAAAGAAAAGACGGGGCTAATTGTTTCTAGTGGTGAAGAATATGGAGATAATGGAAAAGGCTTTATAAGAATGAATATTGCTTGTCCTAAAGAAAGATTAAAAGATGGTCTTACAAGATTACAAGCAGGAATCAATGAATATAAAAAGGAGATAAGATTATGAAAAAAGTATTAATTATTTCAACAAGTCCACGAATGAGTGGAAACTCAGCAATATTAGCTGAAGAGTTTAAAAGAGGTGTCAGTGATGCACAACATGATGTAGAATTGATTTCCTTGTCAGATAAAAATATTGGGTTTTGTCAAGGTTGCTTAACTTGTCAAAAGACAGGGAAATGTTTTATTAAGGATGATGCAAATGAAATAGTAGAAAAGATGATACAAGCTGATGTCATTTGTTTTGCAACACCTGTTTATTTCTTTGAAATGTGTGGACAAATGAAAACAATGTTAGATAGAAGTAATCCAGCATTTTTATCAGACTATAAATTTAGAGATATTTATTTACTTGCTAGTGCTGCTGATGAAGAAACAAAAACATTTGATGGAACAGTGAATGGTTTACAAGGATGGATTGATTGTTTTGAGAAATGTTCTTTAAAAGGTGTAATAAAAGCATATGGAGTAACGGCAGTAGGAGATATAAAAAATAAAAAAGATATATTAAATGAAACATATATAATGGGGAAAAGTGTTTAAAATAAGGACAAATAAATGAATTAATGTTTTATATTTAACATAAATTAAGGTATACTATACTTATTAGGGGTGATAATGTGGAATTGTGCTTAAACAAAGTATTGTATGCCTTTTCTTATGCCTTAGATTGCGTAGAACAAGATTATTTTAAAAGAACAAGTTATCATGGGAAAAGGGTAGCTTATTTGACGATGATATTAGGTGAACATTACCCCTTATCTGATAAAGATATGAGTTATTTAATTGGTTGTGCTATTCTTCATGATAATGGTATGAGTGATTACTATAAATATGGTGATGATTTAAAAGATAGTGAAAAGTTAAAAATTCATTGTCTAGCAGGTGAAAAAAACATGCAACTACTCCCATTCTATAGTTATGTCAAAGATGTTATATTACATCATCATGAAATGGCTAATGGGAATGGACCTTTTAGAATTCCTTCAGGTAAGACACCGTTATATGCACAACTTATTCATATTGTAGATTATGTTGATGTTCATTACTCTCTTACAACAATGAATAATAAAGACTATAAAAAAATGATTGATGAATTAGAAGAATTAAAAGAAATAGAATTCACATCAGCAATTGTAGAAAAATTTAAAGAAGTGATAACATTTGAAAGAATAGAAGAAGTTAAAGACAATGTTGATCAATTGTTAAAAGATAGTCGTCATAATTATTATTATGACTTTCCTGATTCAGAACTTCTTTCTATTTGTCAGCTATTTGCACGTATAATTGACAACAAATCTCCGCACACAAGAACTCATTCCGTTGGTGTTGCAACTTGTGCCGCAAAAATGGGTATTTATTATGAGTATGATGAAGATATGATTATGAAGTTATTCTTTACAGGTGTTATGCATGATGTAGGGAAGTTGGTTATAAGTCGCGATATTTTAGAAAAACCAAGTGGACTTACTGATCAAGAATACACTTATATACAAACACACGCTTATTATTCATATCAAATATTAAATGATATGGAAATTGGAGATATTGTTCACTGGTCGTCTTTTCATCATGAGAAGTTAGATGGAAGTGGATATCCTTTTGGAAAGAAAGCAAGTGAATTAGATTTTATTGATAGATTGATGGCTTGTTGTGATATCTATCAAGCATTAACAGAAAATAGGCCATATAAGGAAGCAATGACTCACCAAAACGCTATTGATTTAATGATAAAAATGGCTGAGTCAGATAAAATAGACATACAGATAGTCAAAGATATGAATCAAATATTAGCATAACAACCTTAAAACCTCATCACTGAGGTTTTTTTAATAGTGAAAAATTCTATTTTTCTAATTATGAAAATAATTTGACTTAGAGTGAACTTTAAGTGATAAGATATTATTGTAAAGGAGGAATGAGACTATGAATGAGTTTTATGAGGATTTAATGTATCCATTTGTGAGAGGTTGGTTACAAAACTATCAAGATATGATAGTTTGTCAAAAGTGTTGTTCACTTTGTATACAAGGAGATAAAAACAAGGGAACAATACAATTTCATGAGGATAATATTGTTGAATTATCAATAAAAGATAATCAAACAAAGGAATCTCTTTTCTATTTGCATTTTCAAATGCATGATATGAACTCTGTATTAAAGCAATTTCATACATTTTTTCAGTACTTAACTCAACCTTATGTTGAACATCAGAAATTAGGAATTCGTGATCCAAAGATAAAAAAGATTTTATTAAGTTGTAGTGGGGGATTAACTTCATCTTATTTTGCCTATTCAATTCAAGAAATGATGAATCAAAAACATATTGATATACAAGTAGATGCAGTTGCTTATTCAGATATAGATAGTGTTGCAGATAAATATGATATGATTTTACTTGCACCACAGATTGGCTATATGTTAGCTGATTATAAGAGGAAGTATGGAAACAAGGTGATGACTATTGAGTCTATTGATTTTGCGACTAGTAATTTTGAAGGGATAATGCAAAAAGCATTGCATTAGAAAGGATACACTTATGGAAATCGTAATCGCCAGAATATTAAAGTACTTAAATGGATGTCTTATAAATGATCATATGTATAAGATAGGGAATTTTATTGTTAAGCATTATACAGAAATATGTAAGTATGATTTAAGTAAGTTTTTAAATGAGGCTAATTGTTCTTTAGAAGAGTTTGAAGATTTTTGTCTAAGGTTAGGTTATTCTTCTTACGAAGAATTACAAAGTAAGTTATTGTCTGATCATCAAATACGTATGGAAAAGATCCATGAACGTATGGTAGGAATGGATGTATTTAAGTTTATTGAACATTTAAATATTAAATCATCAAAAGAAGATTTTATTAATCTTATTGATGAGTTGTGTGATGTTATAAATAATAGTCAAAGAATCATTATTATAGGAGCATTATATTCAAGTAGTTTAGCTGTTGATTTTCAAACAGATATGATTACTTTAAAGAAAGAGTCAATAGAGTATCATCGTTTTGATAAGAACTTTAGATTTAGAGAAGATGACTTTGTTATTTTTATGACGGCAACTGGTCGAACAATGGAAAGATATATTAAAGATATGAAAAATCAAGGAATATGTGAAGCAAATATTGTATTGGTTACACAGAATGTAAAGTATGTTAATTTTGAAAATGTATGTCCTGATTATGTCGTTCATGTTTTAGGTAAGTTTAGTGGTTTAGAATTTAGTTATCAAGCAATGATGGTTCTTGATTTGATAAGAATAAGATATTATCAAAAGTTATATCAATAATTTTATACTTTCATGATATGAAAAAGGTAACAATTCATATGATTTAAAGGTATAATAAGGTTATATAAAATTTTAGAAAGAGAAAAGGAATATTTATGAAAAGATTATTATCAATTGATATAAAGTATTCATTAACACAAGTTTGTTATTTTGGGGCATTTTGTGGATTAATGGGTTATGCTTCTGTCTATTTATTAGATCATGGAGTTTCAAACTCTGTTATTGGGATGGTGCTTGCATTAGTAAGTGTGATTGCAGTATTTACTCAACCAATGATTGCTTCTTTTGCAGATAAAAACAAACATATTGAACTTAGAAAGATTATTATTGTTGTTTTATTAATTATTATTGGACTTTCATTTGGTTTATATTTATCTAATGGCGTTGCTGTATTATTGCTTTGTTTATTTGTTGGGA
Organism: uncultured Coprobacillus sp.; assembly: GCA_964637725.1. Lineage (GTDB taxonomy): Bacteria > Bacillota_I > Bacilli_A > Erysipelotrichales > Coprobacillaceae > CAZWXH01. The sequence continues at coordinate 47,368 of CAZWXH010000002.1, forward strand.
TTGCAACCCTTATGATGACAATTCAACCATTATTGAATTCTTTAGCATTTGTTTTTGAAAAGTATGGTGTAGAAGTTAATTATGGAATAGGAAGAGGACTTGGAAGTGCTGCTTATGCGGTTGTTTCATTTATCTTAGGTTATATGATTGAAGATTTTGGAACAAGTATTATTCCTCTTATATATATTGTTTTAAATATTGCTTTGGTTTTTATTGTTTATATCTATGTTATTCCTAAAAATGAAAAGAAATTAGTTCAAACTGAAAATAAGGAAGAAGTAGAAAGCCAACTTTCTTTTATTGGTTTTTGTCAAACATATCAAAAATTTATGATTTTTATTCTAGGTGTTGTGTTAGTATTCTTTACACATACAATTATTAATAACTTCTTTATTCAAGTTTTAAAACCAATTAATGGAACTGAGGCGCAAATGGGTACAGCAATATTCTTAGCTGCTATTGTTGAGTTACCAGCCATGGCAATGTTTAATACAGTCAGAAAGAAAGTGAGCTGTACTGCCTTAATTAAGTTATCGGTTGTGATGTTCTTGGTTAAACATACGATTACTTTCTTTGCGACAGGGATTATGATGATTTATATCGCACAAGCATTTCAAGTTCTAGCATATGCGATCTTTATACCGGCAAGTGTTTATTATGTCAATGAAGTGATAAAACAAGAGGATTCAATTAAGGGCCAATCAATGGTTACAATGGCTATTACTGGTAGTGGTATTTTAGCTAACTTAATTGGAGGATTCTTGTTGGATAGTATTGGAGTCCACAGTGTACTCATGATAGGTGTGGGTGTATCTATAATAGGAGCTATTGTTGTTATAATGACTGTTAAACATAAAAAAGCATAATATAATAAAATGCTTAAGACTTATCAATTGGTAAGTCTTTTTTATATTCTCATTAACTTTTCATTGTTTTTTTAAAAAGTTCTCATCATTATAAAAACAAACTAATCATTCACTATGTTTTAGCTA
>CAZWXH010000003.1:0-43973 GCA_964637725.1 uncultured Coprobacillus sp.
TACGTGATGCACCAGCCTCAATAACTGCCATCATATCTGCTTTGTTTCTAACACCACCACTTGCTTTCACAAGACATTTGTCACCTACAGTTTTTTTCATAAGTGCTACATCTTGAGGTGTAGCACCCCCTGTACTAAATCCTGTAGAAGTTTTCACAAATGTTGCATTGGCTTTTTTAGCAAGCTCACAAACCGTGATTTTTTCTTCATCAGTTAATAAACATGTTTCAATAATCACTTTAACGGTATGTTGACCACTTGCATCAACAACTGCTTTTATATCATCATATACAAGTTTTGTATTATCATCTTTTAAAGCTCCAATATTGATGACCATATCAATTTCATCAGCTCCATTTTCGATAGCGTTTTTAGCTTCAAATGCTTTTACCTCTGAAGTATTTGCGCCTAATGGAAATCCAATCACAGTGCATACCATAACATCAGTCCCTTTTAAATAGTCTTTACAAAAAGAAACCCATGTTGGATTAACACATACAGATGCAAAATCATATTCCTTTGCTTCTTGACATATTAATTCAACTGCCTTTTTTGTCGTATCAGCTTTTAAAACTGTATGATCAATAAATTTGTTATAATTCATATTCTTGTCCTCCATCGAATATTTTATCAATTGCTTGAAGCGCAATTGTTTTGTCTCCAGGATATGGATCATTCCCGATAGGGCTTGCCATAAACTGTTCGTGACCTTTTCCTAAAATTAAAATAATATCTTTTTCATTAGCAATTTCAATTGCTTGTTCAATCGCAATACGACGATCGTTGATAATAATACTTACTGGGTTAGTAATATATTTTTGAATATCTTGACATATTTCAGTTATATCTTCTTCACGATTATCTTCTGCCGTTAGAATAACTTGATCACAGTATTGATTAGCAAGTTTACCAATTTGTTCACGTTTCTTAAAGTTCTTTTTACCAGGAGCCCCAAAAACCGCAATAATTCTTCCACCTTTGTTGACTTCTTTAGCAAATTGAAAAACTTTTTCAAAACTCCTCGCATGTTGACAATAATCAACAATCACATAGAAAGGATGATTATGTTCTAATAGTTCCATACGTCCATTTACACCACGAATATAACCTATTAGAGCAATGAGTTGCTTAATAGGTATTTCTAAGGCTACAAGGCTTGTAATTACCGCTAGGACGTTTGAAACATTAAAGCGACCAAGTACTGGAATAGAAATATGCGTTATCTTATCAAAAATCTGTAAATCAAACTCACTATGATCGATATATAACTGTATATTTCTAGCCATAACATCCGAGTTATGTTCTATCCCATATGTGAGAACATGACATTTTAAATTATCCTTTACCATATTATAAAATCTAACTTCATCAGTATTCAAAATAGCATAGCCTTTTTCATCTAATAAAGAAAACAATTTTTCCTTTGATCTCATAATATGTTCCATTGTTCCATGAAAATCCAAATGTTCACCATATACATTTGTGAAAATAGCAATATCAAAATGAACACTATCAACTCTTTTTAAAACCAATCCATGACTAGAAACCTCCAAAGTCACACCTTTAATGTCATTTTTAACCATATCACTGAGATGTTCTTGTAGAAAAATAGTTTCTGGAGTTGTATATGGACATTGCTCAACCACATCTCCGTATTCTATATTATTCGTCCCGATATATCCAACTTTTAAAAGTTGAGAAAGAACATCTTTAATCATTAAAGCAACAACTGTTTTACCACTAGAACCTGTAACTCCAATCATCGTCATTTTATAACTTGGATGATCATAGAAAACATCAGCAACACGATTAAGTTCATCTAAAACATTATCTACTTTGATATAAACAATTTGATTATGTTTATACGCTAATGGTTTAGAATAAACAATACACTTCGCTCCTTGAAAAATAGCATCTTCTATATACTTATGACCATCAACACTTAATCCATCAACACAGAAAAAAATCGAATCTTTTTCAACATAACGAGAATCACTATGAATTGAAGAAACTTTAAAATCTTCATTAACATCAAATAACTCATTAATTCTTTTCACATTCAACACTTCCTATCAGTTCAACACCATCTTGTGATTCTATTTTAATATAATAAATATGTCCAATATATGAATTTTGACCTTTAACTTTTACTTTAAGATAATTAGATGCATGACCCACTAAATAACCATCATGAATTTCTTCAAATAATACTTCTAAAGTTTTACCAATTTGCATTGATGCAAATTCACTTTGTAGTTGATGAGAAAGTTCCATTAACTTCTTTACTCTATCATGTTTGATGTTTCCATCAACTTGATCTTTCATTGTAGCGGCCGGTGTTCCTTTTCTTCTAGAATAAGGAAAAACATGAAGCTGATTAAAATGCATCTCTTGAATCCAATGATATGTACTCAAAAATTCTTCCTCTGTTTCTTGAGGAAAACCGACAATAACATCTGTTGTTACAGATAAATCCGGTAACTTTGTTTTTAACTGATTTAACTTATCACTGAACTCTTCAGTCGTATAATGTCTATTCATTCTCTTTAATGTTGCATTACATCCTGATTGGATAGGAATATGCAGATGATCAACAATAATAGATGACTGAGAAATTAAATCAATAATTTCTTGAGTAACTTGACTCATTTCAATCGAAGAAATTCTTAGTCTTTTTAATCCTTTTATTTTTGTAGTTAAATCTAATAATAAATCATAAAAAGAATAATCTTCAAGATCCTGACCATAACCTGCTGTATGAATGCCCGTTAATACAATTTCGACAAATCCATGATCAACCAATGTTTGTGCTTGTTTTAAAACACTTTCACTTTCTCTAGAACGAATTCTTCCTCTTGCATAAGGAATAATACAATATGTACAAAAATTATTACATCCATCCTGAATTTTCAAAAAAGCTCTTGTGTTTTTCGTAAACTCATCAATATCTAAATCTTCAAATCTAGATAAATTCATAACATCAGCAATCTTTTTAATTTGTATTTGTGTTTGTTGATATTGATGAACCAACTCAACAATTTCATTTCGATACTGTGTTCCTAATATTATAGATACCCCTTCTATAGAGGCAACTTCATCACTTGCAACTTGACTATAGCATCCTACTACACACACTATCGCTTGGGGATTGTTACGTATTGCTTTACGGATCATCTGTCTAGATTTAGAATCACCTGTATTTGTCACTGTACAAGTATTGATAACATAAACATCTGCTTTATCTTTAAAGTCAACTTCTTGATAACCATCTTGGTGAAATAACTTCAACATTGCTTCTGATTCATAAGTATTAACTTTACACCCTAAAGTTAAAAATCCTACTGTTTTCATAAATATCCTTTCTATTTGTATTTTTTCATGACTTTTTTATAAGTCTTATCACAAATTAAGTTTTTTTCTTTTAATAAATTAAGACAATCACTATAATGATATTCTTCAATTGCTTTAGCAATTGCAATAACATCATCTTTAGAAACAGTTCCTTGGCTGTCTTGATCTTGGATAATGACTTTATTTAATAATTCATTATTTTCTTTTTTATAAATAAAAATAGTTTTTAATTCATCATAATAAAAACACAAATGTCTTTCATCTTCATAAACATTACACAAAGAAGAAAAATCTGTACGATAGACATCCATTCCATAAAGTGAAGAAAAAGACCTTTGTGTTATTTTATAATTTTTTATATATTCTCTATGTTGCTTCAATAAAAGAATTTGATAATCATCTGTATATCTCTTATTCACAAAAGCTTCTAAATAAGGAATATAAATATCTGAGTCACTATTTTGATCATAAAAATGTGGAAGTGTATCTAACAATGGTTGAATATCGTTATTAAACATTCTCCTTTTTTCTTCATAATTTAAATAATCTAGTAAATCATAATGTTCATTATGAAAGAGTTCATAAGCATTTTCAAAAGTTGTTTGATTTAATATTCCTTGATAAATTATTTCATAATCAAATAAATCATATTCATCTTTTATTTTGACTATCAATCCCATTGATTCAAACAATGATTTTGCCTCAACTATCTTATTATAAATATCAGTTTTTTGAATTGATATTTTTTGACCATATTTATTTAAAGTTTCTATAAAACCCATTATTTATTCAGCTCCCTACTGTATCCAATAACACTCAACATATATAATGGAGCAGTTTCACTCCTTAAAATTCTTTTACCTAAAGAACATTCTTTTATCCCTAGTGATTTCATTTGATCTATTTCGCTTTGTTCAAATCCACCTTCAGGACCAACAATAATTGTTATACTTTGATAATCTTGATGTAAAGATTCATAAAACTGTGAATGTTCTCCTTGTTTACTCACTTCCTCATAAGCAACAAGATTTTGATCAGATAAATATTGTTCTAAATCCTTCAATACAATCAAAGGTGTTAATTCAGGAATCGTTTGTCTATATGATTGTTCACTAGCTTCTTTTAAAATTCGTAAGTATCTATCTTTTTTCTTTTCAAAAGCGACTTTATCAGTCTTGATTATACTTCTCTTCGATAAAAAAGGAACAATCCTTTTTACTCCTAGTTCAGTTGCCTTTTGTAAGACAAACTCAAACTTATCGCTCTTAGGAAGTCCATAAATTAAAGTCACATCAACATCAAGTTCATGATTTTCATGTAATTCTTCCTGTTGTTTTAAAACCCCTTTATCTATATCTATAATTTCATAAATAAAAGAATGAGATGAAGGTAATATACAAATAACTTGTTGTCCATTACGATAGCGCATTACTTTTTGTAAGTGTTTATGATTAAATTCATCAATATATATCAAGTTATCTTTTATACAATTGTTATCAATAAAATATCTTTGCATAGTTATCCCCTCTTTGGCTATTCTATCATATTTAATCATATATAAAAAGTAAAAAAGCATAGAAAATCCTATGCTTTATGAATCGTAAATTGATTGTCGTTATAATCAATTAAAATATGTTTGTTTTGTTGTATTGTTCCTTCTATCATTTGTTTAGCAATTAGTGTCTCAATATGACTTTGAATAAATCTTTTAAGTGGTCTCGCACCAAAAGTTGGATCAAATCCTTCTTTTGCGATTTCTTCTTTTGCGTGCGCAGTCACTTCGATAGTTATTTTTTGTTCTTCTAAACGAAGTGATAATTGATGAATAAATTTATCAATGATTTGATAGACAATTTGATCATCTAATGAATTAAACATAACGATTTCATCAATACGGTTTAAAAATTCAGGTTTAAAATGATTTTTTAATTCTAATTGAACTTGTTTTCTTGTCTCATCATTATTCCCTTGTAACAAGTGTTGAGAACCGATATTAGAAGTCATGATGATAATTGTATTTTTAAAACTCACAACATTTCCTTTAGAATCAGTAATACGACCATCATCTAAAACTTGAAGTAAGACATTAAATACCTCAGGATGAGCCTTTTCAACTTCATCTAATAAAACAATACTATAAGGAGCTCGTCTTACTGCTTCAGTTAACTGCCCACCTTCTTCATATCCCACATAACCTGGTGGAGCTCCTAATAATCTAGAAACACTAAATTTCTCCATATATTCACTCATATCAATACGAACAATGTTTTTTTCACTATCAAACAACTGTTCAGCCAAACTCTTTGCTACTTCAGTTTTCCCTACACCTGTAGGACCTAAGAATAGAAATGAACCAATTGGTCTGTTTTCATCATTAATCCCCGCACGTGATCTTAAAATAGCATCACTTACTTTTGAAATTGCTTCTGTTTGGCCCATGACGCGGTTATTTAATGATTCATCTAAATGTAATAACTTTTCTCTTTCTGATTCTAATAGCTTATTCATTGGAATACCAGTCCATCTGGCAATAACCTCGCTAATTGTATCAACACTTACTTTCTCTTTTAATAAACTATCATCTGATTCTTCTACTTGATGATTTGCGATTTCTTGGTTTATTTGAGGTAATGTTTGATATTTAATTTTAGATGCTTCTTCAAGATTTCCTTCAGTTTCATATTTATCTCTTAATACTTCTAACTTAACTTTTTGATCTTTAAGTTCTTTAATACGATCTAGAACTTTCTTCTCTTCACGCCATTGATCACTTAATCCCGTCATTTGTTCATCTAATGAAGCAATACGACTTTTAATATCTTTAAGACGTTTATCATTGTCCTCATTTCTATCTTCTTTCTCAATAGAAATTCTTTCCATTTCTAATCTGTTTTTTTCTCTAGTAATAACATCAAGTTCTTCTGGTAAAGAATCTATTTCCATACGAACAGAAGCACATGCCTCATCAATTAAATCAATTGCCTTATCAGGTAAAAAACGATCTGTAATATAACGTTGAGACATCATAACAGCCCCTACAATTGCACTATCCATAATTTGGACACCATGGTGTGATTCAAAACTATCCTTTAATCCACGTAAAATCGCAATTGTATCATCATTATCGGGTTCATTCACTTGAACCTTTTGAAAACGTCTTTCTAAGGCTGCATCCTTTTCAATATACAATCGATATTCATCTAATGTCGTTGCTCCTATACAATGAAGTTCTCCTCGTGCCAACATTGGTTTAAGCAAGTTTGCGGCATCCATTGCACCATCAGTTTTACCAGCACCAACCAATTGATGAATCTCATCAATAAATAAAATAATATTACCTTCAGATTTTTTAATCTCATTAAGAACAGCTTTTAATCTTTCTTCAAATTCACCACGATATTTTGCGCCTGCAACTAATGAACCGAGATCAAGTTCAAACAAAGTCTTATTTTGAAGACTTGTCGGCACGTCATTTTTAAAAATACGCCAAGCTAACCCTTCAACAATTGCTGTCTTACCTACTCCTGGTTCCCCAATTAAAATTGGATTATTCTTTGTTTTTCGAGATAAAATCTGAACTACACGTCTAATTTCTTCATCTCTTCCAATAACAGGATCTAACTTACCATCTTTAACATCTTGGATTAAATCTCTACCATATTTTGTTAAAACTTCATATTGATTTTCTGGATTTTGATTATCTACCATATGACCACCTCGCATTTCTTCGATAATATTTTTTATTTCTTTTTCACTCAATTCTAGTTTTTTAATTAATTCTTGAGTCAATGTCGTATTTATTTTATATATAGCTATAATTAAGTGTTCAACACTTAAATATTCATCTTTATATTGTGACATAATTGTTTGAGCTTTTAAGATCAATTGATTTAAATCATATGAAATTCTCATTTGACTCTCATCAACACCCTCAATCCTTGCCTTTTGTTGACTAATTGTTTTTAAAAACAAAGTAATATTTTGAATATTGACTTTTCCTTTTATCAATACCCGGTAAAAAATCCCACTTGATTGATCAAGTAAAGCTAATAATAAATCTTCTATATCAACACTTTGATGAGACAAAGCAAGAGCTTTTTGAAAAGCCAATTGCAGTGCTTCTTGCATTGATACTGTCCATTTTTCTATATTCATAGTCTCACTCCTTTAGCACTCTCTATATGTAAGTGCTAAATATAGTATATCACTTTTTTAAACAGTGTCAATAAAAAAAATAGAAATGCCAACGCATCTCTATTTATCTTTTTGAATTAATCCAACACCAATAGGATAAGGTCCAGTATGAACACCTATTGTTGCACCAATATGTTGAATATAAATATCAACATCAAATTGAGGATAAACCTTTTTTAGTTCAATCGCTAATTGTTCTCTAAAAGTATATCCTTCTTCTCTATCATAACCATATCCTACACATAATAAATAATCATTTGGATTAATATTAGATTCTTGAAAATGGTTAATAACATTTTCAATGATTTTTCTTTTTGACTTTTCTCTACCACGACATACTCCATTTGCGAAAATTTCACCATCTTTTAAAACTATCAATGGTTTAATCCCTAAAGTTTTAGCAGCAACTCCTGCGACCTTACCAATTCTTCCCCCATGGATTAAATATTCAAAGTTTCCAACTGTAAAGAATATTCTTCCCGTCGATTTGATCTCTTCAATCTTATTAATAACTTCTTCATAAGAATGGTGAGCATCTCTCATATGACATGCAACAATCACCAATAATCCCTGTAAAACAGTATTAACTGTAGCATCTATAATTGTGATCTTTTGATCTTTATAATCATCTTCTAAGATTTGTTTAGCACTCATTGCACTATTCAATGAACCCGAAAATTTTGTTGTGATACAAATACAAATAACATCTTCTTTATTATCTAATGCCTTTTTAAAAGCCTTTACATAATCTTCAACAGAAGGCATAGATGTTTTAGGATAGATACTAGGATTATCTACCATAAATTGATAAAACTCTTCTACTCCTAATTGCTCCTTTTCTTTTTGATGTGTTTGCCCATCCGTAGTAATATAAAAAGGAACAACATCAAGATTTAATTGTTCTACTGTTTGGTTGTCTAAATCACATGAACCATCACTAATAATTCTAAACATACTTTTCCCTCTTTCTATAATGTTAGGATTAACAATACAGGATGACTATTCTCTATGAGAGCATAATCATCATTCATTTGATTAGAAACACAAAGCGGATCATTACGCATCAAATGATAATGATCTAGTGGGTAATGACAATGGCTTAGTGAAATATAACTTTCAGAAAATGCAAATAAAGAAAAATATTTATATTCTTCTTTATTAATTTTATGAAGACCTGCTTTTAACACTTGGATCTTATTGATTCTATCATAAACAACAATATGATAATCTTGATATTTTTCTAAAAGCGCAATGATTGCCATAAAATGATCCATTCTATTTTGTGTGACACCATATAGATCTATATTATGATATCCTTTCTCAATTGCGTATTCAATAGCAATACCTGTATCCGTATCATCTTTAATTTCTGATAATCTTTTTAAGTTTAAATTGTCTAGGACTTTTATATCCTCAATAGAATCCATATCACCTATTGCTATAAGAGGTGTAATATTTTGATGCAGAAGATGAATAACACCTTGATCAACACCAATGTATTCTATTTGTTTGTCTTTGACTAAACCAGAGTCAACACTTCCATATATACCTATTTTCATCGGAGTGATAAAATAGCTTTCTTTCTATCTTCAGCATTAAAGATATAACTACCTGCAACTAAAATATCAACACCAGCATCTCTACATAACTTTGCTGTCTCTTGGTTTATTCCACCATCCACTTGAATCACAAACTGATAATCTTTCTTCATAGTAGACAGTTCTTTAATTTTTTCAATAGCATTCATTTGAAAAGATTGTCCCCCAAAACCAGGTTCAACGCTCATCACTAATACCATATCAATATCTTTTAAATATTTTCTAATTGCATTAACAGTTGTATTTGGTTTAATGCTTATACCAACATCAACGCCTTGTTTTTTGATATGTTTTATTAATGAGCATATGTCATTATCATTATCTAAAGCTTCAAAGTGAAAAGTAATACAAGTTGCTCCAGATTTAATAAATTCATCTACATACTTCATAGGATCACTAATCATTAAATGGACATCTAAATATAAATCAGTTACTTTTGAAATATCATTTAAAATACTATAACCAAAAGAAATATTAGGCACAAAATGTCCATCCATAACATCATAATGGATCCACTCAGCCCCATATTCAGTAATAGAATCAATGTCTTTTTTTAATTCAGCAAAATTAGCTGATAAAACAGATGGTGCAATCTTAACCATATTTTTTCTCCTTTAATAATCTTGTTTCATTTAAAAATGTTAAATAATGTTGGTATCTTTCTTTGGCTATTGTACCCTTTTCAACAGCTTCTTTGATCGCACAATGTGGTTCACTATCATGTAAACAACCTCTAAACTTACATTCTTGTGATAGACGTTTAAAATCATGATAAGATTGTGCTATCTCCTCAGGTTCCATCAATAATTCAAGAGATGAAAATCCAGGCGTATCAGCAACATAACCATCATACATTTTTAAAAGTTCAACATGTCTTGTTGTATGTTTACCTCTTCCTAAAGCTTTAGATATCTCATTAGTATTTATATTTAAATGAATATCTAATGCATTTAATAAACTTGATTTTCCGACACCACTTTGTCCTGTAATAACCGTGACTTTATCTTTAAATATTTTCTTAACTTGTTCTAAACCACTTTTTTCTTTAGAACTTAATGCAATAATCTTATAACCTGATTTTAAATAAGGTTCCATTATATTTTCAATGGTTTCATCTTTAACCAAATCCATTTTAGAGATACATATAATGGGTTCAATGTTCTGATGTTCAATAAGCGCTAAGAATCTATCAAGTAGTATGGTATTCATATCTGGTTCTTTCGCAGAAAAAACCAAAAGAGCTTGATCAATATTACAAATAGGTGGTCTTACTAAGACATTTTTTCGATCATGCAGTTTCATAATATAGCCTTCAACCTTATTTTCGACAGAAAATTCGCAATCATCCCCTACTAATGGCTTTTGGTCGTTATTTCTAAATTTACCTCTCGCTCTACATTGATAGATTTGATTTTGACTTTCTACATAATAGAAACCCGCTAATGACTTAACAATTCTTCCACTTTGCATTTATCTTCCTCTTTTTCTAGTTAGATGGAGTTGTTCCACCAGTATTTCCTCCAGGAGTCGTCGTTCCACCAGTACCACCTGTACCACCTGTACCACCTGTACTTCCTGTCCCACCAGTTCCACCTGTTCCAGTATTAGGCTTATCAGAAGGAATTTCTGGTTTTTTATTATAATATTCTAAAACTATTTTTTCATCTTTTTTATCAACAACTGTAAAAGGTGCAATCGATTGATTAATAACAACATTAATCTTCATATTTGCTATTTTATCTGCATCAGTTGGAGCTGCAATAACCTTCAATTCAACAACAAAACCAGCAGCCTCTAATATTTTTTTAGCATTGTTTATCTCTTCACCAATCACTTTTGGTACATCTTGAGAATATCCTTTAGAAACAGTTAAAGTAATAATTTTAGATTTTGAATTAGGATCAATTTTTTCACCTTTACTTAATGATTGTGATAAAATAACACCCGCTTTTTCTTCACTTGTTTCCTCATTCTTCATAACTTTAAAGCCGAGTTCACTTAATTCTTTTTCAATAACTGTATAATCTTTTCCAATATAATTATCAATAACAATATATTGACCTGAAGAAATAAGTAAATTAATCTTATCTCCTTTTTTTACTGACTTTCCTTTTGCTGGATCAGTAGAGATAATCTTTCCTTCTTCAACATCATCACTTAACTCTTGTTTGACTTCTCCAATTACTAGACCCTTTTCCTCTAAAATGATTTTAGCCTCTGCTTCACTCATCGTTGCTAAATCAGGCATTCCAAAATTAGCTGAAGGTTTCAAAAACATAAAATAGATTCCTACAAATATAAGAATAGCTGCTGCTACAACTCCCGTTATAATTGCTATCTTTTTCTTTTTATCCATTGGCTTTTTTTGATTAACATCTTCTATCACTGGAGAAGGTATTGCTTGAGTTTGTGTAAAGAAACTTTTATCATCAGCAACAATAGTTGCAGAACTTTCATCTTCTTCATATTCAAAAACAAGTTTTTCTTCATTATCTTTTGATAAACATGTCATTAAATCAGCTAACATATCACTTGCTTGAGGATAACGATCATGTAAATTCTTAGCCGTTGCTTTAATAATCACATTTTCTACTGATTGTGGTATTGATGGATTAAATTCCTTTACTGAAGGAATATCATCACGCATATGCTTAAGCGCAATATTCACTGGTGATTCACCATTAAAAGGCACTTCTCCTCTTAATAACTCATAAAATATAATACCTAAAGCATATATATCACTTTGAACAGTGGCTTTTTCACCTCGCGCAATTTCCGGCGCTAAATAATGCAAAGAACCCATGATTGTATCTGTTTGAGTCACTTGTGATAATGATTGAATTGAAGCAATTCCAAAGTCACCGATTTTTACAACCCCACTATCAGTAACCATAATATTTTGTGGTTTTAAATCTCTATGAACGATTCCGGCAGCATGAGCTTTAGCAGTTGCACTAGAAACTTGTTTCATAATATCTACTGCTTCAACAAAATGTAAAGCTCCTCGTTTATGGATTAACTCTTTTAAAGTTTGACCAGGAACATATTCCATAACTATATAATAGTCATCATTTTCATCACCAACATCATAAATTTCAACAATGTTTTTATGAGATAAAGCTGTTGCTGCACTAGCTTCACGATGAAAACGAGTCACATATATAGGATCACCTGTTAAAGAAGAACGCATGATTTTAACAGCAACCGTTCTTTTTAAAATTTTATCATCAGCAAGATATACATCTGCCATACCACCTTGTCCAATTAACTCTTTTAAGACATAACGTCCTGCAATCACCTTATTAATTTGACTCATTATTCACAACTCCTTTATTTATTATTAATGCAAAGCCAATATTGTCTTTACCACCAAATTCATTTGCTAAATCCATTAATTCTTTCCCTCTTGTTTCAATATCAATATCTTGATTAATAATACTAACAAGTTGAGCATCAAACAATGAATTATATAAACCATCAGAACATACAAGAATAATTGCTTCATTAATCATTCTAGAAACAAATGATATTTTTAAAACATCACTCACCCCAACCGCTTGTAGTAATATATTTTTTTGGGGATGAACTAAAGCTTCATCTTTAGAAATTGTTCCTGAATCTAACAAAACATTAACAAGTGTATCATCCTTTGTTAATTGAATAAGTTGATTATCTTCAAATAAATAAGCACGTGAATCTCCAACATGAGAAACATAAAGATGATTATCTTTGATTAACATAATCACAACTGTTGTTCCCATACCTTCTAATTCTTCAAATTCAAGACTTTTTTCTTTAACAGTTTTATGAGCATGATTAATAATATCTTGCATCCAGACTTGAATTTCATTTTCATTTTCAAAATCACCATGATTTTTATAATGTTCAATAATATCATCACAAGTCATTTGAGAAGCTATTTCTCCAGCGTTATGACCACCCATTCCATCACATAAAACAATTAAACTTTCATCTTTATTTTTTTGAAAATAACGAACGTAATCTTGGTTAATTGAACGAACATTCCCAACATCACTCATTGCAATAATTTCCATGTTTACTCACCTACCCTCTTTGCTCTTAATTGACCACAAGCACCATCAATATCACGACCATGCTCTTTTCTTTGTGTCGTATTAATCTTAAGTCTTAATAATTCTTCTTTAAACTTCTCTACTTTTTTATCAGATGATTGACTATATCCATGTTCATCAACCGCATTATATGGAATTAAATTAACATAAGCATTTAATCCTCTTAAATAATGAGCCAATTGTCTTGCATAAATAATATCATCATTAACTCCTTCTAATAATATATATTCAAATGTTACTCTTCTATTTGTTTCTTTAATATAGTATTCAATAGATGCTCTTAACATATCCATTGAATATGTTTTATTAATAGGCATCAGTTGATTTCTTATTTCATCATTTGGAGCATGTAAAGAAATTGCCAAATTGGTTTGAATTCCCTCTTTTGCATATCTTTCAATTTTATCACATATTCCGCAAGTCGAAATAGTAATATGTCTAGCTCCAATTGCTAATCCTTTTGGATGATTAATAATACGAACAAAATTCATAACTTCATCATAATTATCAAAAGGTTCACCAGTTCCCATAACAACAACATGTGATACTCTTTGCGTTGTATCATTCATTACACTTAAAACTTGATTAACCATTTCTCCTGAAGTTAAGTTTCTTTGCTTTTTAATTAAACCACTGGCACAAAAAGTACAACCCATATTACAACCAAGTTGACTTGTTACACATAGACTTCTCCCATATTCATGGATCATTAAAACAGCTTCAACTAAACCACCATCTGATAATTCAAAAAGATATTTAATTGTTCCATCTTGAGAAACTTGTTTCTCTTTAATATTTAATAATTCAATTGAATATGTAGATTTTAATTTATTTCTTAAATCTAAAGATAAATTATTCATGCTTTCAAATGAATAAATACCTTGACGATAAATCCATTCAAAAACTTGAGTGGCTCTATATTTTTTTTCATTAAGTCCTAAAAATTCCTCAATCAATTGTTCTTGCGTATAATCATATATATATTTCATTGTTTCATTCCTTTTCTAATAGACACATATAGAACCCATCACTGTGATATTCATATGGTAAAATCGTTCTTTCTTCTATAATTTTCATATCAAGATGATTACTTATAAAAGTAGCGATTTGTTTTTCATTTTCTTTTTTGTTAATTGTACAAGTACTATAGACCATCTTACCATTTTTCTTTAATAAATCATATGCATTTTCTAATAAATTTTGTTGAATTTGTATGATTTCATCCATTGCAGATGACTCATGGTATTTTATTTCTGGTTTTCTTGCTAAAACACCTAACCCACTACAAGGAGCATCTAATAAGATTTTATCGAAAGTCTCTTTGTTGTAGAGATTTGAAAGTTTTGTAGAATCATAACAATGGACTTCAACATTGTCAACTCCTAAGCGTTTCATTTGTGCTTCTACCAAAGGTATCTTATGCATATAGAGATCATACGCTTCGATTTTGCCTTGATTGTTCATCAATGATGCAAGATGAGATGTTTTACTCCCAGGAGCGCAACACATGTCTAACACATAATCTCCCTGACATGGGTTTAATAGTCTTGCTACCATTTGACTTGATTCATCTTGAATCGTTATATAGCCATCTTGAAAGTATGATGTATGAGCAAGATTTCCTCCTTCATAATACAAACAGTCTTGACTAAGTTTGCCTTGTTTAAATAAATTATCTTTTAACAACTCTTCTTTTGTTGTTTTTAGCGAATTAACTCTTGCTGATTTATAAGGAATTTCATTATTTGCAGAACATATTTTTAAAGTTTTTTCCATTCCATATTGTTTAATAATCATTTTCACTAACCACAAAGGATGACTTGTTTCTACTGATAATTTTTCTTGTTCATTTAAGCGTTCTAAAGATCGATGGTTTAAAAAAGCATTTTGTAAAACTGCATTAATGAAATCAGCAGTTTTCTTTCCTTTTTTCTTTTTCGCTATTTGAACTGCTTCATTGACAATTGCATAATCAGGTATTTGATTTAAAAAATGATGTTGATACAAACTCATTAACAATAACATTTTTTCAAATGGTTTCACTCTTGTTTTTAAACATGGTTCCAACATATATTCTAAATAAATTAAATTTTGAACTGTTCCATAAACAATTGTTGTGATTAAATTCTTATTATCCTTTGATAAATCATATTTCTTAAAAAAAGAATTAATTGTAAGATTTAAATAACAATTTTCTTTTTTATAAAGTAATAAGATTTCTAACGCTATAATTCTATCCATATTTATATTTGTGAATATGGATTAAAATCGCATATCACTTTCACCTTTCCTTTTTGTTTTTTATTATAATAATCATTAATATTTTCTAATGCTAAATAAACTTCTTTACTATTTATAAACTTAACAAGTATTCGTTCTCGATAGATATCCTGCAATTTATAAATTGTACTCTTGGCAGGTCCTAAGGTTGTTCCATTCTTAATCTCTGTTTCTAAATATTTTTTAATATCAACAGCACATTGATGAACCTCATCTTGTTTCTTTGATTGAATAATGATACTCACCATATGACAAAATGGTGGATACTTCGCCTTTTGTCGATATGTCATTTCCTGATTATAGAAAGTCTTATAATCATGATTTGCTGCTGTTACAATCGCATAATGATCTGGGTTATATGTTTGAATAAGAACTGTTCCTGGCTTTTTACCACGCCCACTTCTTCCTGCAACTTGACACAACAATTGAAATGTACGTTCACTAGATCTAAAATCTGGAATATTTAGACTTAGATCAGCATTGAGCACTCCCACAAAGGTTACATTTTCAAAATCGAGTCCTTTTGCTATCATCTGTGTTCCTAATAGTATATTTCCTTCTTGATTCTTAAATTTTTCCAATAATTGAAGATGTCCATTTTTTGTCTTGGTTGTATCAACATCATAGCGAATTACTTTGGCATTCTTAAACATCTTCTCAATTTCTTCTTCGATTTTTTGAGTACCAAAACCAACAATCTTTAAACGTGATGTATGACAAGTTGGACATTCTTTAGGATAAGGTATTTGATATTCACAGTAATGACATTTCAGTTTATTATCGTTTTTATGATATGTTAAAGTGACATCACAATGAGGGCATTTTATTGTTTCTTTACATTCTAAACATTGTATATATGTAGCATAGCCTCTTTTGTTGAGTAATAAAATAATTTGTTCATCTTTATCAAGGGTTTCTTGTATTCTTATCTTCATTTCTTTTGAAAACAATGAATAATTATGATTTTTCATTTCATCAACCATATCAACTACCTTCACTTCTGGTAATGGTTTTTTATTAATACGATTTGGTAACTCATATAAATCATAAATTCCTTTTGTAGCTCTTGAATAGCTTTCTAAAGAAGGTGTCGCGCTTCCTAAGACAACAGAAGCATGATGGTATTGACCTCTTATTTTAGCAATTTGTGAAGTGAGATAGCGTGGTTTAGACTCTTGCTTGTAACTTGAATCATGTTCCTCATCTAAAATGATTAAACCTATATTTTCTAAAGGTGCAAATATTGCTGAACGTGCCCCTACTACAATTTTCACTTCTTGTCTTTTAATACGACGATACTCATCATATTTTTCACCTTGTGATAAACGTGAATGAAGTATTGCGACTTGTTCTCCAAAGCGTTGTTTAAAGACTTCAACCATCATTGGTGTTAATGATATTTCAGGAACTAACATTAAAACACCTTGATTATGGTTCAAAACATCCCTAGCAAGTGATAGATAAACCTCAGTCTTTCCAGAACCAGTCACTCCATGAATTAGAGACACTCTTGCTTGATGTGATAATATTCCCTCAACTACACTTTTTTGTGAAGCAGTTAAAACAACTTCTTTTTCTTCGTTTTGGGCATAAGAAAAAGGATTTCTATAATTCTCTACTTGTTTATAAATGACAAAACCTTGCTTTTCAAGATGATCAACGACCCCTTTTGTAAAAGGAATCTCTTTAACTTGAGAAGAAGGATTATTTATTAAATATTCTAAACATTCCTTTTGTTTTGTTGTTTGAGGAGTTCCTTCATTAATAACTTCTATAATCGTTTTCATTCTCATTCCAACAGCTTTTGAAGTACTAGGTTTAAGTTGGGTTGGCAACATTGCTTGTAAACATGAGATACGTGGTGATAACGTCATCTTTGAAAGAGAAATGGCAAGTTCTTGTAATTCTTCATTCAATAGTGGTTCTTCATCAATTACACTTTGAATAAATTGATATTTAAAACCTGCCTTTTCTTCAAGTTCTTCTTTTGTAAAAGTGGTTTCTTCTATTGATTCAACATAACCAATAATTTGACGATGGTTGAAAGGAATAGAGACACGAATTCCTTTTTGTAAAGGACTCTCATAAAGATAGTCGAAAGTTGTATCCAAACTATGTACTGGATGTTCTGTTAAGACTTTAATTATATACATAATACCCCACCACCTTTTTGCCATATTCTATCATAAAAAGTCCCTTTTGAATAGAAAAAAGGATACAATGTATCCTTATATGTTTTCCTTAATTATTTGTGCAATCTTGTTTTTTGCAGCCATAACATCATCATTTTCAACGACATATTTATATTGATCTTGAGTTGCTATTTCTTTTCTTGCTTTATCAAGTCTTTCTTTAACGACTGATTCTTCTTCTGTTCGTCTTCCACGGATACGACGTTCTAATTCTTCAAATGAAGGAGGTACTAAGAATATTGTAAGTGCATCTGGACATTTTTCAATCACTTGTAAAGCTCCTTGCACTTCAATTTCTAAAACTACATTTTTTCCCTCATTTAACAGTTTATCAACATAGAATTGAGGTGTTCCATAACAGTTTCCTACAAATCTCGCATATTCAAGTAATTCGCCTTTTTCAATTTTGTCATCAAATTCATTTTCTTCAACAAAAAAATAATCAACCCCATCCACTTCACCAGGTCTTGGTTTTCTTGTCGTCATAGAAATTGAATATGCCAAATTTAAAGATTCATCTTTAAACAACTCTTGACGGACTGTTCCTTTTCCTACTCCACTAGGACCACTTAATATAATTAACAACCCTCTTTTCACAATATACACCTTCCTTTGAAATAATGTTACATGAACATAACTTTAATGTCAATTCTTTTTGAAATATGTTATACTAAATAACGGTGATAAATATGGCTTATGATGGAATTATGATGTCTCGTGTTGTGAATCAACTTCAAAATCAATTAACAAGAGGCAGAATCAATAAAATATATCAGATATCGCAGTATGAATTATTGTTTCATATTCGCTCTCAATCTGAGAATAAAAAACTATTAATCTCGATACATCCAATGTATGCAAGATTACAATGTACAAATTTAACATATCCTACTCCTTCTACTCCTAATGCTTTTACAATGTTAATGAGGAAACATTTGGAAGGTGCTTTTATTGAGTCTATTGAACAGATTCAATTAGATAGAATTGTTAAAATATCGCTCATTGGTACGAATGAATTTAAAGATACTGTGAAATACTTTATTTATATTGAAATAATGGGCAAACATTCAAATTTTATACTTACAAATGAAGATAGTAAAATAATTGATTGTTTAAAAAGAGTATCTTTGTCATTGAATACAGAAAGAATTTTACAACCTGGTGGTACTTATAAGTTGCCCCCAATGATAGATAAGAAAAACCCTTTTTATGATGACTATATTCTAACAGATAATTTTACAAAAACTTATCAAGGAATATCTCCTGAGTTGTCTAGAGAAATTCTCTATCGTATAGATAATAATGAAGATTTTAAAGAACTGATGCACTCCATCCAAGATTCCCAATCATTATTTCTACACAAAGATGAGAATAAAGAATTTTTCCATGTTATTCCTTTAACTCATATACAATGTCCTTATATTGAATATTCATTATTTGAAGGATTAGATAAACATTATGATTTAATTGATCAAAAAGATCGTATTAAACAACAAACTTCTGATTTGGCTAAGTATATTGATAATGAGTATCAAAAAAATATGACAAAATTAAATAAGCTAGAAAAGTCTTTGTTTGATTCTCAGAATAGTGATGAATACCGTATCAAAGGTGATCTTTTATTTGCGAATTTACATTTAATCAAAAAGGGACAAAAAGAAGTTACGGTTGAAAATTATAATGATGGAAGTCTTATGGATATTGAATTAGATGAGCGATTTGATGGGAAAACTAATGCTAAAAAATATTATGCTAAATATCAAAAATCAAAAAATGCATTAATTCATTTAAGGACTCAAATAGATTTAACCAATGAAGAAATCGAATATTTTGATTCTTTAAAAACTTTAATGGGAAATGCATCATATTATGATGCTCTTGAAATTAAGGAAGAACTAGAAGCTTTAGGATATCTAAGAAAGAAAACAACAAAACAAGTGCATAGACAAAAAAATAAGCTTCATATAGAAGCTTATAAAACAAAAGATAATATTCTTATTTCTATTGGAAAAAATAATTTACAAAATGATTTCTTAACTTTTAAAACAGCTTCTAAAAATGACATGTGGTTTCATGCGAAAGATATGCCTGGAAGCCATGTTATTGTGCATAGTGAAGAACTCGATGAATATACAATTAGACTAGCAAGCCAACTTGCTGCCTTCTTTTCAAAAGGAAAACATAGTTCATCTGTACCTGTAAATTATGCTCAAGTTAAGACTTTGAAGAAACCTTCAAATGCGAAACCTGGACAAGTCATTTTAAATCATTATTCAACGATTTATATTGATCCAGATGAAAACTGTCTTCATGAGATTACATGCATTGATTAGATTGTCCCATTGAATTATTCCATTCATTAGACTGACCAAATGGTGTATTACCAGGTATTGTCACGAATGTTTGTTGGTATTGAGGATAAAAAACTGGGTAATACATACAACGATTTACACGTCTACATTCAATTGGACAAATAACTGGTTGTGGAATAGGTGTACATTGGTTTGTGATACATACTTTTTTTGGAGCTACAAGAGGTTGAGGTCTTGGACATCCATTGATGCTGCCTTCCCCTGTTTCCATTCCTGGTACATTTTGACAACCAAATGATTGATTGTGCATATTTTGACAACCACCAGATTGATTGTGCATTCCTTGACAACCGCAAGATTGATTAAACATAGAATATCCCTCCTTCATCAATATAATATGAAGGTATGTAAAATGTGTACGGGCAAATGAAAGGAGTCTTTATGAAATTATTACCTTGGAATTGTTTTAATGAAATTGAAGCATATACAATATGCGCTTATGATGAACATAGAAAACTTATCAATATGAGTTATAACGGTATTGATGACAAGCAAGTTTTAAAAAACAGACAAGAACTTGCAAAGATATTAAACACTGATCTTGATCATATGGTGGCAACATTTCAACAGCATACTACCAATTTCAAACAAGTCTATTTAAAAGATGGTGGTAAAGGCATGTATCAAAGAGAAGATGCCTTGATTGGTTATGATGCTATGTACACAAGAGATAGAAATCTTTGGTTACTTAGTTTTCATGCTGATTGTTGTCCCGTGCTCTTATACTGTAAGGATCAAAAAATTGTTGCCGAGATTCATTCTGGATGGAAAGGAACTGTCAATGAAATCGTTAGTAAAGTGACACAACATCTCATTCAAAATGAGAATTGTCAGCCAGAATCTATATATGCCTATATCGGACCATCAATTCATAAAGATAACTTTGAAGCAAAAGATGATATCATTGATTTAGTAAAGAAAATGTCTTTTGATACATCAATGTTTTATACAAAAAAAGATGAATCCACATATTTACTTGATAGTAAAGGTTTGATCAAACAACAATTGTTAAACTTAGGAGTCAAAGATAAGAACATTACAGTATCATCATTTTGTACAATAAAAGATGAAGACCTATTCTTCTCTTATAGAAGAGATAAAAGTCCTCATCGTAATATTACAATTATTAAATTAAAGTAATCTCAATTAGAGATTGCTTTTTTTCATAAGCTTTTTCATCGCTTGTGGAATCAGGTCCACTAATTTTGATGGAATAACAGTATAATTATCTTTAGCAAGCAAGTCCCCACAATAGCCATGAATGTAAACACCGATAATAGCCGCTTCAATAGCCCCATAACCTTGGCCCAACAATGAAGTAATTATTCCAGAAAGCACATCTCCCATGCCACCACTTGACATCGCTTTATTTCCAGCAGCAATCCGATACGAATTTATACCATCACTAATTAAAGTATAAGGTCCTTTTAAAACCAAAATAACATGGTGTTCTTTTGCGTATTGGGTAACACTTTTTAAAATATCGTCTTCATTATCATCAGGACACAGTCTTTTAAACTCACCCATGTGTGGTGTTAAAATAATATCTCTTGTTTGATTCTTCAATAAATCTAAATTACTCGCCAAAATTGTTAAAGCATCAGCATCTATTACCAATGGTTGACTTGATAACTTCAGTGTATCAATAACATAGCGGTAAGCATCAATACTTAGCCCTAATCCACAACCAATTAATAATGAATCGTATTTTTCGAAATCTTCTTTACGAAAAATAGGAGGTCTTTGCATTGAAGTTGCTTCTGGACAAAAAGTTGTTAGTGAATCTATAACTTCTTGACAAGTTATTACAGTTGCAATACCACATCCTGTATACACTGCACTTTTACAACTCAATAATGATGCCCCTTTATATTCAGGTGATCCAGTTACAAAACCAATATGTCCATAATCACCTTTATGTCCATCGAATCTTCTTTTTTTTATTCTTGGAGAAACAAAACATTCATCAACAAGTTGATATAATCCAACCTCTTCGTATATATCTTCTACTTCTAACTCTTCTAGTATTACTTTTCCTGTGAAGGATAAACTATCAGGATTTAAGAACCCATTTTTTAAAGCACTTAAAGTGATTGTTTGTGTAGCACAAATAATACTTTGAAATGGATTTCCAGTATTACAATCAAGACCTGTTGGAATATCTATAGAAATAATCTCTTGATCGTATAATTGATTGACTTGTTCAATACAAGATTGATATATGCCTCTTGGTGATTGATTTAATCCAACTCCAAACATTGAGTCAATTATAACATCAGATTGAGTCATCGTAAAAATCATCTCATCAAGATTGTCCTCATTCAATAAAGTCACCTTTAATTCAAGTTGATAACAAACATTAAGTAACTTTTCATTTGCGATAGATAGATTGGTAGTTTGAAATATATAAATATCTACTTTTTTATGTTGTTGATGTGTTTTAATAGCTAATGATAATCCATCCGCCCCATTATTGCCTGGACCGCATAAAAAACTAATATGATTATATGGATACATATGTTTTAATAAACAATCACTCGCTTTATCTACCAGTTCTTCAATAGTACAACCTTTTTTAATAAGATAGTTATCATAGTCTTTCATTAATGATTGGCTTCCAATATACATACAATCACCCCTTTGTTTATATTATAACAAAAAAAGGATAGAAATACATCTATCCTTTCTGATTAAAATCTTCCGCCACCGGCCCAATGTCTTGAATAGTATGAACTATTTAAACTATCAGTAGTGACAGTTTTTCCTGACGATGGAGCATGAACGAATCTACCTCCGCCGATATAAATACCAACGTGTGAAATTCCTCTTCCACCAGTTGTTCCACTAAAGAACACTAAGTCTCCAGTTTTTAATTCAGATTTAGAGATTCTCTTAGAAGCACTAAACTGAGCACCAGAAGTACGTGGAATTGATTTTCCATTTTGTCTATAAGCCCATGAAGTTAATCCAGAACAGTCAAATTTGTTTGGTCCAGATGCTCCATAAACATATCTACTTCCAACACGGCTTAATGCTGTAGCAGCAACACCCGCATTACTTGGAATCGGATTTTCAACTTTAACACTTAAAGTTTTACTTGAACTATTTCCAGCTGCATCTGTTACAGAATAGCTTACAGAATAACTTCCAGCTTTTCCAGCATTTACAGAACTAGAAATACTAACTTTTGAAGTAATGTCACCATCTTTGTTATCAACAGCGCTTCTTAAATATGACTTAGCATCGAAACTATTACCAGTTGTAAGAGTTACAGAAGACTTAGACAAATTAATATTAGCACCACTAATATCTTTAACAACAGTGTTTAACACACCTTTAGATTCATTACCAGCAGAGTCTACTGCTGTAATATTTAATGTCTTAGATTCTAATTTCTTTGTATCAACAGTACCATCAATTTTAATATCAGTTACAGTAGAATCAAAGTTATCACTAATCTTTACAAATTGTGTATAATCAAATTTTGAACCATAATCAACAGTTACATTTTCACCATTTACATAATTGAAAACTGGAGCAGTTGTATCAGAAACAAAGAATTCATAAGTTTTACTTTTTGTATTCCCTGCATTATCAGATACAGTTAAATTAATTGCTTGAGTTCCCATTTGTGTTGTATCAAGCGCAGCGCTTGCTTCAATAAATGGTGTAACATCACCATCAACATTATCAGTTGCATGAATGTATTGTGCAATATCATTACTTCCATTAACTTCAACATCAACAACATATCCACTATTCTTTCCTACTGGAGTTAATTCAGGAGCAGTTTTATCAACCACCTCTACTTTTACCTCTTTTGTAATTGTATTTGAGAATAAGTCTGTTGCAGTTATCTCAACGTTATAAATACCTAATTGATTTGCATCATAAGATTTATCATTGAATTGAACATCTAAAGCGTCTAGTGAATCACGATTATCCGAAATCGCAAACATAGTTTTATCAAGTTTTGTTCCATAAAGAACTTCAATTTTATTTGACTCAATTACAGGAGCTTCCTTATCAACCGCAGCATATCCTACCAAACCAAATGTTGAAATACACAACAATGGAATGAACATAGCTTTACGCTTAATAACTTGATCATGTAAATTTTCTAATAAATTAGTCTTAATATTACTTTCCATTCGTTTCCTCCTTTCAATAATATACCCACTTAGAATTATAGTCCAATGTTCACAAAAAGTCCACAACTTTCTTAAGGAATTCTTAAGAATTGAAAATTTTGTTGATTATATCAATATAATTTTAATTAATTTTTTTAATAAAATATGATATTTCAAGCAAAAAACACTTATATTACTCCAATTATTCACAAATAAAGTGCATTTTAGACATATATTTCTATGTTTTTTCATAATATAGAAGTATCAATGAAAGGAAAATAATATGATTATCTACTTTTGTCTTTATTCTTTTATAGGATATCTTATGGAATCTTGCTATATTTCACTTTTTAAAAAGAGATTTGTATCTTCCGGATTACTTAAAGGTCCTTACATCCCTTTATATGGAATTGGCGGAATTATATTAATAGGACTATCTCCATACCTAAAACAATCTATTATTCTTTGTTTGTTTGTAGGAGGACTATCAATGACTATTCTAGAATATATAACAAGTCTTTATATAGAAAAAGTGTTTCATACGAAGTGTTGGAATTATTCACATCATATCGGAAATTTTCAAGGACGCATATGTATCGGTTATTATTTGATGTGGTCATGTTTAAGTTTGTTATTTATTATTTATATTCATCCTTTTATTTCATTATATATTCCCCGTAATATTTTTACTTTATTAATAAGTTTGCTAATAATTCTATTTATTATCAAAGACACAATTAATAAACTAAATAAGAAAAGAAAAATTTTATTAATAGGAAAAGAGAGTTCGATATAGAACTCTCTTTTCTTTAACCTAAATAAGCTTCTCTTACTTTAGGATTACTTGCGACTTGATCAGCATCTCCAGAAACAGTTATATTTCCCGTTTCTAAGACATAAGCACGATTTGCGATAGATAATGCCTTATTAGCATTTTGTTCAACTAAAAGGACTGTAACACCGTCCTCCTTATTTATCTCTTGAATGATCTTAAAGATTTCACTCACTAAGATTGGTGATAATCCCATTGAAGGTTCATCTAGCAATAATAATTTTGGTTTAGACATTAAAGCCCTTCCCATTGCTAACATTTGTTGTTCTCCACCAGATAAAGTACCAGCTAATTGATTTTTTCTTTCCTTAAGACGAGGAAATCTTTGATAGACTTTCTCTAAATCATGAGAAATCTTACTATCAGTACGTAAATAAGCACCCATTTCAAGATTATCTTGAACTGTTAATTGTGCAAATATTCTTCTTCCTTCAGGAACTTGTGCTAATCCTCTTGCAATAATCTTATGAGCAGGAGTTTTTGTAATATCATTATCTAAAAACGAAATAACTCCATCAGTTGTTTTAATAAGTCCACTAATAGCATGCATTATAGATGTCTTACCAGCTCCATTAGCTCCTATTAATGCAACAATTTCTCCCTCATTAACTTCAAAAGAAACACTCTTTATAGCATTAATAACACCATAATGTACATTTATATTCTCTACTTTTAACATTTGTGTTCCTCCCTACTCATCATTTCCAAGATATGCTGCAACAACATCTGGATTATTTTGTATTTCATCTGGTGTCCCAAATGCAAGCACAGTTCCAAAGTTTAAAACAGCAATCTTTTCACATATCCCCATAACTAGTTTCATATCATGTTCTATTAATAAAATAGCAATTGAAAACTTTTCTCTAACAATCTTAATAGTTTCCATTAACTCAGCTGTTTCAGTTGGATTCATTCCTGCTGCTGGTTCATCCAACAACAATAATTTAGGAGAAGTTGCTAATGCTCTGGCAATTTCTAGCTTTCTTTGTTTTCCGTATGGAAGATTTTTTGCCTTTGCTTGAGCAAAACTATCAAGATCAAAAACTCTTAGTAAACTTAATGCCATTTCCTCAATAGCTTCTTCTCCTTTAAAATACTTTGGAGAGTGCAAAATAGAAGAAAAGAAACTATAATTTTGAGAATGATGTAACCCGACTTTTACATTATCAATAACACTCATATCTTTAAATAAACGAATATTTTGAAAAGTTCTCGCAATCCCAAATTGTGTAATCTGAGTTGGTGACATTTTGATTAATGATTTATTATCAAATGTAATTTGACCACTTGTAGGTTTATATACTCCAGTTAATAAGTTAAAAACAGTTGTTTTTCCTGCACCATTAGGACCAATAAGACCATAAAGTTGGTTTTTATCAATCTCAAAATTAAACTCATCAACTGCTTTTAAACCCCCAAATTGAATACCCAATCCTTCGGCTTTTAATAGAGTCATTATTCTGCCACCTCCTTAGAAACTTTTTTCTTCATGAACTTCGCTTTAATTGAAGGCATAAGATTCTTTTCTTTAATAATCATTGCGGCTATTAAGACAATCGCGTAAAGTAACATACGATATTCAGAAAAAGCACGCAAATATTCAGGTAAGACAGTTAATACAATGGCAGCAATAACTGATCCTTTTAAGCTTCCTAATCCCCCTAATACAACCATAACCAATATTTCAACTGATTTGTTATAATCGAATACTTTAGGAATTAAAATCGTAATATAGTGAGCATATAACCCTCCTGCTAGTCCAGCAAAAAATGCAGAAATAGAAAATGCTAAAATTTTATAGTAAGATGTTGGGACTCCCGCTAACTCACTTGCTGTTTCATCTTCACGGATTGATATAATAGCACGACCATGGCGAGATTTTACAATTGAATAAATAACATAAATCGTAATGACGGCAGAAATAAAAACAGCTGTAAAGTCAGTATTCATAGGAATACCCATTAACCCTTTTGCTCCATTAGTAATTCCAAGATTTAGCATAATAACACGAATAATCTCATTAAATGCTAAAGTGATAATACATAAATAATCCCCTTTTAATCTTAAAGTAGGAATACCTATGATTAATCCTATTAAAGCTGCAACTAAAGCACCGATAAATAAGTTAATAATAAAAGGAAATCCTAAGTAAATACTACACAACGCAGAAACATATGCTCCTACTGACATAAAACCGGCATGACCTAATGTTAATTGCCCTAAATAACCACTAGCAAGATTTAAACTTGTTGCCAGAACAATATTAATACCAGCAGTAACCATAATCCCTGACCAATAACCACTAATGATTCCTGAACTCATAAAAAATGTTAACAAACCATAGATTCCTAAAGCTAAAACGAATGAAAGTATAAATTGTTGAATTTGTTTTTTCTTCATATTATCTACCTACACTTTCTCTCTAATGTTCTTGCCAAATAACCCAGCAGGTTTCACCAGTAAAATAAAGATTAATATTCCAAATACTACTGCATCAGAAAACGCAGAAGAAATATAAGAAATCGTTATTGACTCAGCAACCCCAATAATCAAGCCACCAATCATCGCTCCTGGAACATTACCAATCCCACCTAATACAGCAGCAATAAACGCTTTAATACCTAGCATTGCTCCGATATAAGGATTAATCAATGAATAACTCATACCATATATAATTCCAGCAATAGCTCCTAATCCAGAACCAATTGCAAATGTCATAGAAATAGTATTGTTGACATTAATACCCATAAGTTCTGCGGCACCTTTATCCTCACTTACTGCACGCATTGCTTTTCCTAACTTTGTTTTATTTATAAAGAAAAGTAACAACATCGTACAAACTGCTGTAATAATCAATGATAATAATGATACATATGTAATTTTAGCACCAAAAAAACTGATTGATCCACTTGGTAAAAAATTAGGAAATGTTACAGAAGCAGAACCAAATATTATTAAGAAAACATTTTGTAACAAATAACTAACACCAATAGCTGTAATCAATACCGATAAACTACCACTATTTCTTAATGGCTTATAAGCGATTTTTTCAGTTATAACACCTAAAATGGCACAACCAGCAATCGCAACAATAACACTTACTACAACTGGCATCCCTAGCATTACACTTACTACAAAGGCTAAATAGGCACCAACCATAATAATCTCACCATGAGCAAAATTAATCATTTTTGCAATTCCATAAACCATTGTATAGCCAATAGCAACAAGAGCATACATACCCCCAGTACTCAAACCATTAATGATTTGTGTAATAAAATCCATAAAATCCTCCCTCTTTCCATAAAAAATAAAGGAGAAGAATCTCCTCTATCTTTCTTCGTTAATCTAAATAACTATACTTTCCTTCTTTAATTGTTTTAATAACTAAATCTTTAGTAGGGTTATGTTGTTCATCATATTGGAAGTTCCCTGTAATTCCAGTATAATTAGTTTTTTCTAAAGCAGCATTCACCTTTTCAGGATCAGTACTTCCAGCTGCTTCAATCGCTTTAATTAAAACCATAGTTGCATCATAAGCCATTGTACCAAACATATTTGTCTCTGAATTATATTTTGCTTTATAAGCTTTTACATAATTTTTAATAGGTTCAACTGTGTCATCAAAAGTATTTGTATAATAAGCACCATTAAAGATTGTTTTATCAACACCCTTAACTTCTAACACACCATCCCAACCATCAGTTCCTAAGAAAGTTCCATTGAAACCAGAGTCTTTAAATTGTTTAACAATTGTTGCAATAACTTCATAATAATCAGGAATATAAACAGTATCAGCACCAGAGTTCATAACTTTAGTAATAAAAGTTTTAAAGTCTTTAGTTTCAGCAGTATATTTTTCTTGAACAACAATTTCTGATTTGTTTTTATTTGCTTCATCAACAAAAGAATCTGTACATCCAATACTATAATCACTATCACTATTTGTTAAGATAGCAATCTTACTTGCTTTAATTGTTCCATCTCCTACTTTAGAAGCGATAAATTGTCCTCCATGAGAGTCATTAGAACAAGTTCTAAAGAAGTTTGGTTTTGTTTTTCCATCACTATTTAATGTAACTTTATCTCCAGAAGCACTAGAAGAAACAATTGGTGTCATTTTTGCTTGTGAAGCAGTTCCAACTGCTAAACTTTCACCTGTTAAAACAGGACCAACAATTCCTACTACACCTTCTCCTACTAATTTGTTATAAGCATTAATCGCTTGTGTTTCATCACCCGCAGAATCTTCTTTAATAAGTTCAATCTTGTACTTAGCACCTTCTGACTTATTATAATCTTCAATCGCTAATTCAATCGAATTTGCAACTGGTATACCATAAGTAGAAGTCTTTCCTGTTGTTGGACCAACAAATCCAATTTTAATTGTATCCCCTTCTTTGCCACCACTCGCAGGTTTATCTCCACCACAAGCCGCTAACATACTTGCACATGCAACACATGCCAAAATCTTCTTATAATTCATAATATTCTCCCCCTTTTATCATTTATTTAATAATATACATTCCATTATACTAAACATTTCATACAAGTCAACAAAAAAATTATCTATTTTTTCAAATAATCTAAAATTAACAAATAAATTTCGATTATAGATAAATATTCGTATTTTTTCTCTATATAAAAATACATTTATTCTAAAGTGATAATAAAAAACTGCCCTATTGTCAATTGTTTATACAACAAAGCAGTTTATCTTTTATACTATTCAATACTTTTTAACGATTCAACCATATCAACTTTATTTAACACACGACGCATTGTAAAATTAATAAAGTAAGTAAATGCTAGTGTAATTAAAACAGCTAGAATATAATTTGAAAGATTAATAGACCTTACAAACATAGTAACCTCTAACTCAACTGTTCTAATAATAAATTGATGTAAGATGTATCCAAACAATGTTCCACATATTGAACCAATAATTGAGAGTAAGATATTTTCTCTAAAGATATAGTCATAGACTTCCCTTCGTCTAAATCCTAAAACTTTAATAGTTGCTATTTCACTCTTTCTTTCTTGAATATTAATGTTAGTTAAATTATAAAGAACAATAAAATTCAATGCTCCTGCACATATAATTAAAATAACAATTACTATATCAATACTTTTCACTTGATCTTTGAATTCATCCCCCGCAATATTAGAATAAGAGACACTTCCAAAGTCTTTTTCTTTCATATATGTTTCAATACTTTTTTGACTTGACTCATTCATATTCTTTAAAGTCATAAATGCATTATTGACTCTTAAATCATTACCCGTCAAACTTTCATATAAGTTTTGTGACATATAAATATAATTCATAAAATAGTTTTCCATTATACTTGAAACTTTTACATTATATTTTTGTCCTGATAATTCTACATCAATTGTATCATTAACACCTACATCTAGAAGTTCTGCTGTTTTTGCAGTTAAAACGATTCCATCATCATCAAGCTTAATCTTATTTTGATTATAAAAATCATTAAACTCGATAAAATTCTTAATATTATCCATTGATTGATAAACAACCAATGAACCATATAAATCTTCTTTGTTCTTTAAAAGATTTATACTTTGTTCCAAAACATATTCAACATTACTGACTTCATCTCGTTTAAGCAGTTGACTTTGGTATTTCTTTGCATCTGTAAGAGAAACCTTATCTTCCAATCTCACTGTTGCATCATATTTCAAAATCTTTTCATATTGTAAGTCAGAGACTTGTGAAACAGATGATTTTATACCAAATCCTGTAATTATCAATGCCGTACATCCAGCAATTCCTATAATTGACATTAAGAAACGTTTTTTATATCTAAATATATTTCGCATTGTAACTTTATAGTGGAAGGATAATTTTTTCCAAATAAACGTTATTTTTTCTAATAGAATACGTTTACCAAGTTTTGGTGCTTTTGGTCGCATCAGTGTTGCCGGCAAATGGTTTAGTTCTTCACTGCAGACAAACAGCGTTGCTATTAAAGTAACAAACACTGAAATAATGATTGTTAGTAAACTTACAGTCAAGCTTGAATAAATAAGAATAGGAGCATCAATTTGAAACAACATTAAATTATATAGATAATATATAATCCTTGGGAAAAATTGGGTTCCTATTACCATACCTAAAATACAGGCAAAGAAAGTAGCGAGTATAACATAAATAATATATTGCTTAATAATATCCCATTTACTGTATCCTAATGCACGTAACGTTCCACTTTGACCTCTTTGTTCTTCAACCATTCTTGTCATCGTTGTTAAAGAAACTAATGCTGATACAAGGAAGAACATAAGTGGGAAGATTGCTGCTATTGAAGCAATTGAATTCTTATTTGCTTCATAACTAGCGACACCTGTATTTTCATGCCATGTGAGAGTATAGAGTTTCCCTTTTGGAATATCATTTATTTTTTGTTTTGCATTTTGTATTTGTTGATGAGCATTATCTAATTTTGCTTTCGATTCATTCAAAATATTATTGGTTTTCAATTCTTCTAGAGTAAGTTTATTCTCTTGTTGTTGTATTTGAAGCTTAGCCTTTTGAAGCTGCATATCAGCTTGGTTAAGTTGTGATAAACCACTAAGAGCAGCAGAAGTATTATCCAGCATACTTGTAATCGCATTTATATCTTTCACTAATGTTTCTATAGATGGCGGTGTTTGGGTCGGATTCTTTTGAAACTCTTCTAACTGTTTTTGATATTCTGCTAAATCTTTCTTTAACTGTTCAGATGATTGTTTAATTGCTGAAACAACAGTTTGACTTTCTTCATTAAGTGTTCCTTGTCCTTTTAAAAATTCTTCTTCTTTAGATGCTAAAGCTATTTTAGCATTTGTGAGTTGGATTTTACCTTCTAATATTTTTTCATCAAATATGATTTTTGAATCATTATAAGTCTTTAAACCATCATTATACTCTTTTTGAGCATCATCAATTTTTGAAGAAGCATCATTTGTAAGTTTGTCATATAAATCACTCATACGTAATGATAGAAGACTTTTAATCTTAGAATTGACATGTTCTATATGATCATCATATTGATCACTAAAGATATTAAACTCTTTAGCCCCTTTAACAGAAACAGTAACAACATTATATAAAACATCTTCTTCTCTTAAATCATTAAGATCTTTTGGCATCGCCAAATGAGCATTCCCTTGTGTTAATATTTCAATATATCCTGCATTTGTTCCATCACCAAGAGTATTTGTTCCTCTTTCGGTCTTAGAAATATATCGTGCATCATTAATAATCCCTACAACTGTAAATGTCTTCTCTCCTTGAAGATTAGATATTTCAATCTTGTCACCTACGCGAGTTCCATCTTTAGACAATTGTTCATCTATAACACATTCATCATCTTTGGTTGGATATTTTCCTTTTACCAAATCAGGATGATTAATCATTTGATTATCAAACTTCTTTGCAGTATAAACATTAATACCTTCTAATTTACCATTACGAATCATCTGAGCATCAAATTGATACGCATACTCTAATTTATCAATACCTTCAATATCTTTGATTTTATTTATATCTTCTTCACTAAATCCTAACGAAGAAATATAAGTCAAATCAGAAAAAGTGTTTTCATCTAAATAGGCATCAACAGAATTCATCATTGTCCCTGGTGTATTTCTCAACCCTGCAAAAAAGGCGGCACCTAGAAATACAATTAGAAAGATAGAGAGAAATCTAGATTTTGTTTTTCCTATAGAACGCCATAGATTCTTATAGAAAACTGATTTCTTCTTTACCATTCAATATCCTCAATCAACATTGGGTTTTGATTAATTTCAACCCCGTTGACTTTACCATTTTTTAAATGGATAACTCGATCTGCCATTGGTGCTAAGGCAGAGTTATGTGTAATGACGACAACAGTCATTTGATATGTGTCACACATTTCTCTAAGTAATGAAAGAATAGACTTTCCTGTTTGATAGTCTAAGGCTCCCGTTGGTTCATCACAAAGTAATAATTTAGGATTTTTAGCGATTGCTCTAGCAATTGCAACACGTTGCTGTTCGCCACCAGACATCTGAGAAGGAAAGTTTATCATACGATGATCTAACCCTACTCTTTGTAATACATTCTGAGGATCTAAAGGATGTTTAGATATTTGTGTTGATAATTCTACGTTTTCTAGTGCCGTTAAGTTTTGAACTAAATTGTAAAACTGAAAAACAAAGCCAATATCATTACGACGGTATTCAGTGAGTTTCTTCTCATCAAACATAGCAATATTTTCTCCATCAACAAGGATTGACCCACTAGTCGGAGAATCCATCCCACCAAGCAAGTTTAGAATTGTTGTTTTCCCAGCTCCAGAAGCTCCAACAATAACAACAAATTCTCCTTTGTTAATATCAAAATCAACGCCATCACTTGCTTTAATTGTGACATCACCCATAACATATGATTTTATAATATTTTTAAATTCAATAAAAGCACTCATTTTTATTACCATCCTTTGTCCATATCTGTTATTATAATAGTATCACATTTTAAGTGTAATTCATATATGGAGGATAATATTTATGAGTCAAGTTCTAATTATTTCTGATTCTCATTTTTTAAGAAAAGAACAATTAAAGCAATTTATTCATTCAATTCAAGATGTTGATGCCATTATTCATTGTGGAGATATTTATATCGGTTATCAAGAAAATGATTTTGATAATCTTTTCATATGTAAAGGAAATAACGATTTTGCGGATATACCTAAAATCTTAAATTTCACAATCGATAATGTACGCTTTACAATAACACATGGTCATATTAACAGCTATGCATACAATCCAATTACTTTAACAGAATTACAAGAAAACTATCCTAGTGACATTATTTGTTTTGGCCACACCCATGTGCCCTATATTCACCATGAAGAGAATCTTACAATTCTAAACCCTGGTAGTTTAACCCTTGCAAGAACCTACCCTAGAATTAACACTTATGTTCTTTATGATACTATGACGAAAATAGCGACATTCTATAATGTGAAAACACATGAAGAAGTTCAAGTGAATAAATCATAAAAGCGAAAGAATAATCTTTCGCTTTTTTCTTAATCAAGAACTAAATAATCGAATTTTTCAATTTTTTCTGTTTCAGCAATCATTAGGAAATGATCATTTAACTGAATAACATATGTTGGTTCAACAGATATTTCTAACTTATGTGTTTCGCTATCTCTTCTACCTAATATATTAATTCCATAATTCTTTCTTAAATCTAACGCTGATAAAGAATGACCAACCCAAGCTTGAGGAACACTCATTTCTACAACACTATAACTATCATCAATTTCTACTAAATCAGTTATATTTTTTCTTAATAGTGAACGAGCAACTCTTTCTCCCATTTCTTTTTCTGGGCGAACAACTCTGTCAGCACCGATTTTTTCTAAAACAGCTTTAAATCGTTTGTTTTTAGCTTTTGCTATAATATAAGGAACACCAATTTCTTTAAGATTTAAACATCCTAATAAGCTTTCCTCTAAATGATTACCTATTGAAATAATCCCAACATCAAACTCACCAATTCCTAAATCTCTTAAAAATTGTTGATCAGTAATATCTCCTACTACTGCCTTAGTCGCAAATTCAGAAACTCTTTGGACACACTCTTCATCTTTATCAATTGCCAAAACTTCGCAATCAAATTGAGATAACGTTTTAACAATTGTTGAACCAAATACACCTAAACCTAAAACTACATATTGTTTCTCATCCATGTTTTAACCTATAAGTACATCCGCTTGAGGATATACAATTTCCTTTCCTTTTGCTTGATTATATCTTTTTGCAAATACTAATAACATTGTCATTGGTCCAATACGTCCAATATACATTAATGAAATAATAATAAGTTTTCCTATGAAACTTAACGTAGGTGTTACACCTGCTGTTAACCCCACAGTACCAAATGCTGAAAATACTTCGAAAATAATATTTATAAATGATTGATTCTCTGAAATACTTAAAATAAATAAACCAGTCATAGTTATAAAGAAACTGATAATTGAAATAGATAAAGCTCTTTTGACAAGATTATCCGACATAGAACGTTTAAACATCCCAACCTTCTCTGTTCCTTTCATTAGTGAAAAAATATAAAGAATCATAATTGCGAAAGTTGTTGTTTTAATACCACCAGCAGTCCCAGCTGGTGATCCACCTATAAACATAAATATACTCATTAATAACTTTGTAGATGTATGTAATGAAGCCATATCCATTGTTGCAAAGCCTGCCGTTCTTAAGGTCGTAGATTGGAAGAAACTTACAATCATTTGTTGCCAAAGTGGTAAATCTCCAATTGTTTGAGGATTATTGGTTTCTAATAAGAAAATAGCAACTGTTCCAATCAACAACAAAAGCGTTGTCATAATAATAACAGCCTTGGAATGAACACTTAAATCAGCAACAAACTTACGAATTTTTAGCTTAGTATGTTTCTTTTTATAATTAAAGATAGCATGTTTTAAATCAACCCACACAAGGAATCCAAGTCCTCCAGCAATAATCAAACCACCTATTGTGAAATTGATAATAAGATTAGCTTGATATGGAATAAGTGAATTCGCTCCTAAAATATCAAAACCAGCATTACAGAAGGCTGATATAGAATGCCAAACTCCATAATAAATACCTTTAACAAATCCAAATTCAGGAACAAAGACTAATGATAATAGAATAGCTCCAACAAATTCAAAGAACAACGTATATTTAATAACATGTTTTAAAAACTTACCGATATCTTTCAAAGAATTTTGATTTAAAGCTTCTTGCATTACAATTTTATTAGTAAAAGAAAGTCTTTTCTTAAACATAACAAACATTAAATTTAATAAAGTTAAAAAACCAAGACCACCAATTTGAATTAATATAACAATAATAATATGTCCAAATGTTGTATATTGCTCTGCTACTGTTACAGGAACAAGCCCTGTTACACAAGTCGCAGATGTTGCAATAAATAAATGATTGATATATGTTGTTGCTCCATTATTCGCAATTGGTAATGATAACAAAAATGATCCAGTAAAAATCACCATTAAGAAACTAAATGCAATTCTTCTCACTGGAGAAAACTTACGTCTTTTCTTTCCATGATGCATATCAACGGCTTCCATCTTATACCTCCCTAAGATAAAATAAAGAATCAATACTATTTAAAACTATTACATCATTACACTTCGACAAGCATATCTTTGTTTATTGCTTGAGCTACCCGATAAGCGCTTGAAAATGCAAAATGTAAATTATAGCCACCACACATACCCGCTACGTTTAATATCTCCCCCATAGCATACATTCCTGGATACTTCGAGATTTGTAATGAAGAGTCAACTTCTTTCATTGACAATCCTCCCTTCATCACTTGTGCAGTTTCATATGTTTGTAACGATGTTATAGATAATCTGAAGTCTTTAAGTCTTTTCAAGATTGACTCAACATCTTGATCTTCGAAAGATTCAAAGAACGATGATATCTTACTATGAAATAATCCATCGTAAAAATGATTATAGTCCTTATTCAGACGAAGTTCAATATATTCTCGCATTTTCTTTTCATCTTCATTATCAAAAAAATCAATTGCAACTTGATATTCATGATTATCCTTACAAAGTGAAGACAATTGCATAACCGCAATACCACTAATACCATAATCAGTAAATAGCAATTCACCCTTTTCTTTATGGATACAAACATCATCTTCTAATAAAGAAAAGGTTCCTTTCACTCTAACCCCTTTTAATTGATTTAAAACTGGTTGAGTTTTCATTTGTACAAGTGAAGGTGTTGGTTTAATAACTGAAAGTTTTAACATTTTCAATAAATCATATCTTCTATTATCACTTCCCGATAACTTACCTGCTTCACTTCCCATCGCGAAAACAACATAATCAGCTTTATATGATTCATTCGCATGAACAATATACTGTTCACCCTTTTCAATACTCGTGACTGATTGATTATATATGAAAATGACACCTAGATCTTTGGCTATATCCATTAAAATATTTTTTACCGATTGTGCCTGTTCACTTTTTGGATATAGCAATTGACCTTGATATATACAATAAAGTCCTAATTGTTCTATCATACTCTTCATATCAAATGAAGAAATAATATTATTAACAATATCTTGATTATCACTTTGATAGTATTGTATATTCATATCGCGATTAGAAAGATTACATCTGCCATTTCCTGTCGCTAGCAATTTCTTTAAAGAAGTTGCATTTTGTTCTAAAATAATAACTTCAATATTATCCATTAAATTTTGTTTAAGTAGAATTGAAAGGTATACACCTGATACGCCAGCACCTACAATTATAATTTTTTTCATCATTTTCATCCTTTAAAATTCTTATTCATTTATTATCAATCATAACATTTTAAAATAACTTTTCAAGTCATTTCCTTAAGACCTTTTAGTGTCATGATAGACTCCAATTTCTAAAACCAACACTATTCATATTATGTATTGAAATATATCGAAAAAATGGTTATAATATTAAGGAAGTTTTGAAGGAGGAATTCGCATGGGAAGAGCACATGAAGTCCGTAAAGCATCAATGGCTAAAACGGCTGCAAAGAAAACAAAAGTATATTCATATTATGGAAAAGAAATATATCTAGCTGCAAAAGCTGGTGGACCAGATATTGAGGCTAATTTATCATTAAGACGTCTTGTTGAAAAAGCAAAGAAGGAACAAGTTCCTGGTGATGTTATTAAACGTGCAATTGATAAAGTTAAAAGTGGTGTAACTGAAAATTATGAAGAAATTCAATTTGAAGGATTTGGCGCTAATAACTCTACTGTCATTGTAAAATGTTTGACTGATAATATTAATCGTACAATCTCTCAAGTACGTCCTGCATTTACAAAATCTAAATCAAAGTTAGGTGCTGAAGGATCAGTTTCTTATTTATATGATGTAGAAAGTACTGTTATCTTTGCTGGAATGAATGAAGAAGAAGTATTAGAAGCATTAATTATGGCTGAAGTTGATGCAAAAGACATCCAAACACTTGATGATAATCGTATTAAAGTCATTGGTGAACCTACTGATTTATATAAAATCAAAACTGCTATAGAAAATGCAAAACCAGATATTGAATTTGATGTTGATGAAATAACAACAACACCACAAGAATATGTTGAATTAGATGGTGAGGATATGGAATTGTTTGAACGTTTGATGACTTTATTAGACGATTGTGATGATGTAGATCAAGTTTACCATAATGTATCTAATTATGATGATGGAGAAGAATAACATGCATTGCATGTTATCTTTTTTTATATGATAGTTACACATCTTTATCACAGTGGTGTTTTAGTTGAATTAGAAAATCATCTTCTATTATTCGATTATTATCAAGGTGAATTAGAACTCAATATTAATAAACCACTCTATATATTTGTATCACATCGTCATTATGATCATTATAATCCTGCTATATTCAAAATCAATCATCCTCATATTACCTATATTCTTTCTACATCAATTAGACATAAACATCTTGCTAATTATGTTGAAACAAATCAAACATATCAATTTAATGATGTCATTGTAAAAACATTACTATCTACTGATGAGGGATGTGCATTTATAGTCAAAGCTGAAGATAAGACTATTTATCACGCTGGTGATTTAAATTGGTGGTATTGGCCAGAGGAATCAGTCGCTAACAATACATACCAAAAAGAAACCTATCAAGATCAAATCAATCTCATCGATGAACCACTTGATATTGCATTTGTTATTGTAGATATAAGACAAGAAGATAGTTATTGTTTAGGATTACAATATTTCTTGAAACAAGTTCAATCAAGTTATATATTTCCTATTCATTATTTTGGAGACTATTCAATTAGCAATAAATTAAAGGCAGAAAAATTGGATAATCCATATCAATCATTAATTATGGATATCAAGCATAAAAATCAAAAGTTTACGATATAAATAAAAAAAACAAATATTAAGAGATATTCTTATTATTTGTTTTTTTATTATACAAAAGAAGTAGTTTTTCACTATTTCTTAAAACCTTTTTTAAATTGATCAAAGATTGAATCTTTTTTTGCAC
Organism: uncultured Coprobacillus sp.; assembly: GCA_964637725.1. Classification (GTDB taxonomy): domain Bacteria; phylum Bacillota_I; class Bacilli_A; order Erysipelotrichales; family Coprobacillaceae; genus CAZWXH01. The sequence continues at coordinate 39,162 of CAZWXH010000003.1, forward strand.
CACTTCTTAGCTTAGTGTATAGATCTTTTTCATCTTTTGATAGCTTTGTAGGCACTTTTACATCAATTTTTACAAATTGATCACCATAGTTATCACTACGAATATCTTTTACACCTTTTCCTTTTAATCTCATTGTTGTCCCTGGTTGTGTTCCTTCAGGCACTTTCAATGTGACATCTCCATAAACAGTAGGAACATCAACTTCACATCCTAGTGTAGCATCAATCGCTGAAATAGGAATCTGAATTGAGATATTCTTACCATCTCGAATAAAATGAGAATGAGGTTTTACATAAATTTCAACATATAAATCTCCATTACTTCCACCATTCGCTCCTCGATGTCCTTTGCCTTGAACTCTTAGTTGTTGATGTGTGTTAATACCAGCAGGTATATTTAACTCAACAGTGATGTTTTTATTAACATACCCTTTGCCTTTACAGTGATCACATTTTTCTTTAACAACTTTACCAGTTCCGTTACAGTCAGGACATGTTGTTTGGTTCACAAATGTCCCAAACGGAGAACGTTGTTGAGTACGAATTGAACCTGTCCCATTACATCTTGTACATGTATGAACATCATTTGGCGTCTTAGCCCCACTACCATGGCAATGAGTACATTGTTCATCATAATTAATCTTGATTTCAGTTTTCTTACCTTTAATTGCATCCATGAAATCAATTTCTAGTTGGACAAATCGATCCTCTCCACGAAGAGGTCCAGACTTTCTCTGACGTTGTCCGCCTCCACCACCAAAGAAAGAACCAAATATATCTCCTAAATCTACATCTTCAAATCCTCCGAAACCTCCAGAGAATCCACCACCACCGCCAAATCCACCAGTTTGATCAAATGCAGCATGACCATAACGATCATAGGCAGCCTTTTTATTGTCATCTGATAAGACATCATAAGCCTCTTGTACTTCTTTGAATTTATCTTCGGCTCCAGCATCTTTATTGACATCGGGGTGATACTTTTTAGCCATCTTACGATATGCTCGTTTTATTTCATCAGCACTTGCGCTTTTTGTGACTCCAAGCACTTCATAATAATCTCTTTTATCAGCCATTTTCTTCTCACCTCTTGACTAGTTAAAACCAAGGCAAAGCCTTGGCTTTATACTAATTTTTTTCTGTAAAGTCTGCATCAACAACATCATCATCATTTGTTGATGTTGTAGTATCATCAGCAGGGTTTCCCTCTTGTTGTTGATATTGATAAGATGCCATTTGCTGTGCAACTTGTTCTAATTCAGCCATTTTCGCTTCTAATGTTGCCATATCATTATCATCTAAAGCTTTCTTTAATTCATCTTTTAAAGCAGTAGCTTGAGCTTTTTGATTTTCATCAATCTTATCACCTTGTTCAGCTAACGCTTTATCAATTTCATTAATCATTTGTTCTGCTTTATTTCTTGTTTCAATTTCTTTACGTTTTAATTCATCATCTGCTTTATTAGCTTCAGCTTCTTTTACCATTCTATCAATTTCATCATCACTTAAACCAGTTGAATTTTGAATTGTAATAGATTGTTCTTTTTGAGATTTCATATCTTTCGCTTTTACATTAACGATACCATTCACATCAATGTTAAATGTTACTTCAATTTGAGGAACTCCTCTTGGTGCTGCTTCAATACCATCTAATTTAAATAAACCTAATTGTTTATTATCTTTAGCCATTGATCTTTCACCTTGTAATACATTGATATCTACAGCTGGTTGATTATCAGCAGCAGTAGAGAATACTTGAGATTTTGTTGTTGGAATTGTTGTATTTCTTTCGATTAATACAGTCATAACTCCACCCATAGTTTCAATCCCTAATGATAATGGTGTAACATCTAATAATAAGATATCTTTAACATCACCAGCGATAACTCCACCTTGAATAGCTGCTCCCATTGCAACAACTTCATCAGGATTAACGCCCTTATTAGGTTCTTTTCCTAATAAACGTTTAACTGATTCTTGAACAGCAGGAATACGTGTAGAACCACCAACTAATAAAACTTGATCGATTTCACTTGCACTAACACCAGCATCACTTAATGATTGTTTTACTGGAATCTCAGTACGAGCAACTAAATCATGTGTTAATTCATCGAATTTTGCTCTTGTTAAAGTTAATTCTAAATGTAAAGGTCCAGCTGCACCAGCAGAAATAAATGGTAATGAAATTTGTGTTTGCATCATTCCAGATAAGTCTTTCTTAGCTTTCTCTGCTGCTTCTTTTACACGTTGCATAGCCATTTTATCTTGTGCTAAATCAACAGATTGTTCTTTTTTGAACTCATCAACAATCCAGTTCATAACTTTTTCATCAAAGTCATCTCCACCTAGTTTGTTATCTCCTGCAGTAGCAAGAACTTCAAATGTACCATCAGCTAAATCTAGAATAGAAACGTCAAATGTTCCTCCTCCTAAATCATAAACTAATACTTTTTGTTCTGTATCCAATTTATCAACACCAAATGCTAGAGCTGCAGCAGTTGGCTCATTAATAATACGTTCAACATCTAAACCAGCAATTTTCCCTGCATCTTTAGTTGCTTGACGTTGTGCATCATTGAAATATGCTGGAACAGTGATAACTGCTTTTGAAACAGATTCACCTAAATATGCTTCTGCAGTTGCTTTTAAATTTTGTAAAATCATTGCAGAAATTTCTTGTGGTGTATAATTTTTATCATTAACATGTTCTTTATGAGAACTTCCCATATGTCTTTTTACAGACATAACAGTATCTTTATTAGTGACTGCTTGTCGTTTTGCAGCTTCACCAACAACAATTTCACCATTTTTAAACGAAACAACAGAAGCTGTTGTTCTTAATCCTTCAGGATTCGCAATAACTTTTGCTTCTCCATTTTCCATAACACTAACACATGAGTTAGTAGTACCTAAGTCAATACCAATAATTTTATTACCCATAATTCATTCCTCCTTAAGTTTATTCATTTACTTTCACTAAAGATGCACGAATAACGCGATCTTTTAATTTATAACCTTTTTGTAATTCTTCAACAATAATATTTGATTCAAATTGATCATCATTCGCAGTCATAACTGCTTGATGGAAATTTGGATCAAATTCTAAACCTTGTGCTTCAATTGCTTCAACTCCATTTTGATTTAATACATCCATGAATTGATCAAAAATCATTTGATAACCTTTTAAAAATGTATTAATTTCATCAGTAGGATTTTGAACATTTAAAGATCGTTCAAAGCTATCTATGATTGGCAGCAACTGTTCAATAAATGATTGCATCATAAACTTCATAGAATTGTCATGCTCTTTTTGCATTCTTCTTTTTAAGTTTTCCATATCTGCAAACACTTTATAATAATCAGTTTTCCAAGTCGTAACTTCTTCTTCTAATTTGCTGATTACATCATCAGTTGATTCAACAACCTCTGTTTCAACATTTTCAGTACTTTCATCAACAATGTCTTCTAAAACTTCTTCATTTTTTTCTTCCTTCTTCATTCTTTCACCTCACTATTTATCATCATCTTCTTGTTTAGTGAGAACTTGTTCCAAGCTCTCAGAAATATACTCAACTAAAGAAACAACTTTTTCATAAGGCATTCTAGTTGGCCCAATAACAGAGATTGATCCTTTAGACTCATTGCCTGTTTTAAATGATGCCGATATAACCGAGACATCACTCAAATCCTCAATTTGTGAATCAGAGCCAATGCGTACACTTACTCCTTCTTCTAAGGCAATAGGTTCTAAACTTTGCCATGATTGAGAATTTTCAAAGGCAGACACTAGTTTTCTTAATTTATCAACATCATTATATTCGGGTTGATAGAGCAAGTTTTCCTTACCAGAGAAATAAACTTGGTTAGAAGCAAATTTCATAAATGCCTCTAAGAAAGCATTAAACAGTATTTCATGTTCTTTTATCTTTGCTCTTAAAATAGGCTTAACATCTCTTTCCAATCGAAAAGCAACCTGATTAATTGGAGTCCCTTCTAATAATTCATTGATTACATTAACACAACTTGTCAGATCTTCAAGATAAGCATTATTACTTATATTAAAGATACGATTTTCTACATGCCCTTTATTCGTTACAATAATTGCCGTAACACTATGTTCAGCTAAAGGAACAAGTGTTATGTTTTGTAAACGTTCATAACTTGAATCAGGTCCTAAAGCAACCGTTGTAAGATGTGTCAATTCACTTAACATTTGACATGTTTCTTGAATAATCTCATTTAACGAACGATGCTTATCACCTAAAATAACAGCAACTTGATTTTTAACATCTTCATCAACAGTTGGTTCTAATAATGTTTTTACATAGAACCGATATCCTTCAGTTGAAGGAATACGACCAGATGAAGTATGCGTCTTTTCCAAGTAACCATTCTCTTCTAGAAATGACATTTCATTACGAATTGTTGCACTCGAATAAGGAAGTTGGTATTTCTCCATAAGAGTCTTAGACCCAACTGGTTCAGCTGTATCAACAAATTCTTCAACAATGCATTTAAATATCAATAATTGTCTTGCTGATAACATCTTCCAGCCTCCTTTAGCACTCATTCTATATTTGTGCTAACTTTATTATACTCATCTTTTTAGCACTGTCAACACTTTGGTGCTAAAAAGTAAAAAAGATGTTAATTATCATTTGGAAGTCCGTTTTCTTATATTAACTGAAATAAGACTGGTTATAGTATAATAACTCAATACAACTTATGGTTACACAACGAGAAAAGGAATTATCTTCAATAATTCCACTCACTTGTTAAAGTAAGCTTCTCTTCTTATCTCGCAGAGAGAATA
>CAZWXH010000004.1:0-20388 GCA_964637725.1 uncultured Coprobacillus sp.
TCAAGTTCTTTTGAAAGTTCTCTTACAAATTTTTGTTTATATTCTAAGTCAATTTGATGGAATAATTGGCATTGTATTTTCATACAATCCATTTCTTTTCCTTTGAAATACATCACTTGATTATCTTCAATATGAATCATTAAGTTTTCTTCTTTTTTTCCAGGTAAAATTGTTATCAATTTTCCTGCAATTCTTTTAATTTCTTTTTCTTGATGTAATGTTAATGTTTTTGTAGTTGTAAATCTTATAAATGGCATCTTATTTTCCTCCTTTATCATTCTATGATTGTTTCTAAACTTTATTCCTATTTATTCATCTGATAAGTTAAATTTCCTAAGATCTTAACTCCTTCAACTATCTTTTCATTTGATGGTGTAGAGAAATTCATTCTAAAACTATGACATTCTTTTTTATCATCATCTAAAAATGCATTTCCTGGTACAACAGCAACTCTTTGTTTCAATGCTTCTTTTACAAATTGTTGCATATCAATATGGTTTGGTAATGTCACCCAAATAAACATACCTCCTGTAGGAATCGTATATTCAATACTTGGCTCAAAGTATTTTTTCATCTCTGATAACATCAATTCACATTTATCTTTATATATCTTTCTAATATCAGTTATATGTTTATCCATATCACATTCATCTAAATATCTTGCCATAACACGTTGGGCCCATAAATTTGAATGAACGTCACTTGCTTGTTTTGCGACTATAAATTTACCTATTACTTCTTGAGGTCCTATACAGCATGCTACACGCATTCCAGGCGCAATTATCTTTGATAGACTTGCAGCATAAATAACGAGTCCATCATTATCTAATGATTTAATTGATGGAATATAATCTCCTGTAAATCTTAAGTCTCCATATGGATTATCTTCTAATATAAGAACTTCATATTTTTTAGCTAGTAATAAAACGCTTTCTCTTATTTCTAATGACATTGTCATACCAGTAGGGTTTTGATAATTAGGTATTAAATAGATAAATTTTGGCTTCTTTTTAGCCTTTAGAGCCTCTTCTAAGGCATTTATATCTAATTGCCCATCTTTGTATTCAATTCCCAATAAAGTGGCTCCTTGTGACTTAAATGCATTAAGTGCACCTAAGAAACTGGGGTTCTCACAAACAACGATGTCACCTTCATTACAAAGACATTTCGCTGCAAACTCCATGATTTGTTGAGATCCAGAAGTAATTAACATTTGATCATTTTCTTTCGTTACTTCTTCATTTCTATTAAAGAATTTTGTTGCTGCTTTTATTAATCCCTTATCTCCCTCAGTAATTCCATATTGTAAAACACTGATAGGATCGTTGCTTAAAATATCAGCAGATATTCTTTCAATTTCCTTTATTGGAAAAGCATCACTTGCTGGATTTCCACCAGCAAAACTAATCATACTTGGATCAGCAGTGGCTTTTAAAATTTCTCTAATTGCCGAAGCTTTAATCGAAGACATTCTTTTTGTAAATTCGTATTTCATAAATCACACCTCTTTTTATTAAGATTATTATAACCTAAAACATATACAATAACTAGAATTTTATTATGATTAAGTCTATAATAAATATAAAGAGGTGGTCATAATGCAAATTATATTTGTAGTATTAAATAAAATAGAGTGTTTAGATGAACTATTGGTAAGACTTAAAAAAGCAGGTGTATCTGGAGGGACAATCTTTGATTCAACTGGAATGGTTAAATCATTAGAATCAACTGATGAAAGTTATCTTCTTGGTTCCTTACGTTTATTTCTAGATGCGAGTCGCCCCGATAGTAAAACTATCTTCTTTATCGTTCAAGATGAACAAGTAGATTTGATCAGGCACACTGTCGATGAAGTTCTTGGTGGAATCGATAATCACGATACGGGTATTATGTTTGGTTTACCAGTTACATTTGCGGATGGATTAATAAAGAAATAATCATTCTATAATAAAAAGTAAGAATCTTGTTCTTACTTTTTCTATTCCTTGGCGATTGTATCTAAAACACTTTCTTTTAATTCTCCATGCATCGGTAAAATAATAGAGAGAATAAATCCTACAAACAATATCACAAAAGCTATAATCTGTATTGGGTTAATCAATTGATCAATTATTTCTGATAAAGGATAATTTGACTGATATAAAATCATTGTCCATATTATACAATACATAACAAGCGTCACCATGTATATTATACAACCATATATCCACTGAATAAGATATACCTGTTTATTCGTCATACCGATTGCTCTAAATATTCCAATCTCTCTTCTTTGCGCTAACAGTTTAATCTTACGATGGAGATACGTTGAAACAAGCAATCCTGATATAATCATTCCAAAGAAAGTCATATTTCTTATCACCATACCTAACGATTCACTTTTACGTTCCTGAATATTAGCATCACTATTAATGAAATCAATATTTTGATTCCTTTTTTTTATATCATAAACAACGCGCTTTAACTCTTGAACTCTTTTCGTATCAGAACAATCATATCGAACATGAGCATAAGACGAATAGCCTCTACACTCATCATAAGTCTTCTTATTAACTAACAACTCATACTCACCCGTAAATAATCTTTCTTCCTTAATAGAAAGATTATCAAAACGAATAGTTCCTACAATTTGTAATTGCTTGTCATTACGATGTCCTTGTTCATCTTCAGCATATACACTCACTTGATCTCCTATTTCCAAACCAACATCATCCACATAACCACTCAAGTCATCTGGTTTATTTAAAGCCTTTCTTAACGATTCTTCATTATATTTAAAATAGGGCTTTATCAATAATGTCTCATTATCATTTTTTGGATATCTTCCGTTAAAATTAGCTTTATCAAGTACTTCTTTTATCATCTTATCATTGTAATGATAAGTGACTCCTGCTAATTCTCTATAGTCTGTTATATCAGTATTAATATCATAACCCCTATTTCTTTTCTTTTGGGCAGTCTTCTCTTTTTCAATACCATTCCAACTTATTTCACAAAAACTATTTTCATAAACAAATGATTGATATTGGGTTGCTTCATTTAATTGTTTCATCTCATCATTTGATAGATTGTCATTAATATTAACTCTATAGTCAAAAAGATTGTGAGGATCATTATCTTTTTCTTGAGTATAATAATTATCAATTCCAATACTCATAAGATTACCTGAAACAACTCCTAACAAAATTCCTAAGCTAAGTAGAATAGAAGCAATTTTGTGTTGAGACAATTGTTGAAATGCTAATGTAAATACATTTATCTTTCGTATCTTTAAAGAATGATTTTTTATTATTTTAAACTTTTTTTCTTTACTCATTGATATTTTACGAACGTATAACGAAGGAATAAATATAGCAATTATCGCCACTATAAAGGCCACTAAAGTTTGTATATAAAATGTTGAATCCAAAATATAGATAAAAGTTTCACCAATAAAATAATAATATCCTAATAATATTAGTAAACTAGAAAACATTCCTACGACAACACCAATAAGACATGCGATTACTGTTAAAAATAGTCCCTCATATAAGATCATTTTCTGAATTTGTAAGTTTGTTGCCCCTATGGATTTCAATAATATAAAATTATCATTACGCTTACTTAAGGCAGAAGTCATAGTCCCTAAAATTCCTACAAATCCAATAAACAATGATATATATTTTAAAAATGTAGCATATTCACTTTCTGTATAATCAGCCTCTGTTGTTTTTCTTACATAATTAGAATAAGTTGATTGATTAAATTGAACCCCTGCATCTAATTCATTATCAATAATAGTATTCCACAGCTTTAAGTGATCCTTGGCATCTAATAAAACCAAACTATCTGTAGTCTTTATTCCTATTGTTATATAAGATCCTATCGATAAAGGATAATGACTTGAGTAATCTTTAACAATACCAACAATCTTAAAACTCTCTATATTTTCATTATTAATAGTGAGTTCAATATTTTGATTAATTTTTTTTTGAATATTTAGCAATAAAAACTGTTCTTCTTCAATCACAATTTCTTTATTGTTTTTAGGAAATCTTCCTTCTAATAACGTTAAATTTAATAAATCTTCACCGTGATTATCAATTGATATTAAATTCCCTCTTTGATTATTATTATAATGAACAGAGCCAACTTGATATATTTTACCTGCCACAACCTCTTGATTTGATGAAATCGACTTAATTTGTTGATTGGTTAAATCATAGGAAGATACTGACCAATTCCCACTTTCTTTTGCTCTATTTTGATGCTCTATTTCATCATACGAAGAAAATAAAATTGATGTTACACTCGATAATGCAAAAACAAGAATTAATGATGCAAATATAAAATTATAAAACTTTTTTTGTCTTCTAATATTATCAAAAGCAATCTTTTGAATATAATTATGCTTAAACATTTTGATCACCTTTAATTTTACCATCTTCAATCACAATAACGCGATCAGCTTTATTAGCCATTAAAGCATCATGGGTTACCATAATAATTGTTTGATTGTATTTTCTTTGAGAAATCTTTAAAAGATCCATCACTTCCTGACCATTTTGAGAATCAAGATTTCCCGTTGGTTCATCCAATAAAATGACTGATGGTTTAGAAGCCAATGCTCTTGCTATCGCAACTCTTTGTTGTTGCCCTCCTGATAATTCATTTGTATAAGAAAACTTCTTATCACTTAATCCTAAATCATTAATAATTGCCTCAACATATTCTTTGTCTTCTTCACTACCATCTAAATGGATAGGTAAGACTATGTTTTCATATACATTTTGACTATGAATAAGATTAAAAAATTGAAAGACAAAACCTACATGCCTCCTTCTTAAAATTGTTAATTCATTTGATGAGAGTTGATATAAAGAAATATCATTAATCAAAACACTTCCGCTATTTGGTTTTTCTAGTCCTCCCATAACATGAAGCAATGTCGACTTTCCAGATCCACTCTTCCCAACAATTGCTACAAACGTGCCTTGTTCAATGCTTAAATCAATGCTTTTTAATGCTTCAACTTTATTATCACCGTGCCCATATATCTTAGAGACAGCTTCAACCTTTAATACAGTTTCCATGTTTTCACCTCCTAATCCTATTATAGATTATCAATCTTACACTTTTATGACACTTTATACTTCTGACTGACTTGATATTTAGGAAATGTCACTTCAAACACGACGCCCGCTTGATTATATACTTCAACTTGTCCATGATGTCGCTCTATAATCTCTTTTGATAAAGCTAGTCCAATGCCTACTCCCTCTTGATGTGAAGCATGATAGAATCTTTCAAATATATGAGGTAAGTCCTTTTTACTTACTTCATCACCATTGTTATGTATATATATTTTTAAATACTCTTTATATTCTTTGAATGAAATATCTATTATTGAACTATTATGTTCTAAAGAGTTTTTTATAATATTAGAAAAGGCCTCTTGTAACCAATCTTCATCATAATAAAAAGAAATATCTTGCTCTGTTATATTAATATCAACATCACTCTTTTGAATTAACGAATGTAAAGATTGTAGTGAGATATTTATTAAATTATTAACTGATAAGTATTCATATTCAAAATTTATTTGATGACTTTGAAGTTTTGCTAGTCTTAATAAACTCTGAATCAAATACTTCATTTTATCAATTTGTTGATTAATTTCTTTTAAATAAGGATTATTGTTATCTTTTTCTAATGATAGTTCAGTATAAATAGAAATACTTGTTAAAGGCGTTTTTAATTGATGACATATATCCTCAATTGTCTTACGAAGTTTATCTTTTTCTTTATTAAGCGTTTTCTCATAAGCATCTGATCGATTTTTCAATTGATTAACTTCATCTATCAACAAACCCAAATCACCATCTTTTATAATAACTTCTTTATTTTGTGAGGTATATTGAATAACTCCTCGAATATCCTTATATACTTTCTTGAGAATATAATCAGAAAAAAAATACAAAGAAAAAAGTCCTATTATTGAAACAAAAAGAAGTATCTCTTTAGAAATACCTAAAAAATAAAGAATTATAAAAATGAAAATTATAAATAAAAATAAATATTTTAATTGATCAAACTCTTTATTATTTGTCTTCATATAAAACCTCTCTATTTATCCTGTATCCAATGCCACGCTTTGTTTCAATATATGACATACCATGATAAGTCCCTAACTTATCTCTTAATCTTTTCACATGTACAGATAACGTATTATCTTCAACATAATATTCATCTTTTTCTATTGTCTCTAATAAAGTTCTTCTTGTTATCACTTGATCTTTATGCGTTACTAACATTTTTAAGATTTCAAAATCAATGCAAGATAAATTTAAACATTCATTATTCTTATAGACTTCCATTCTTTTCAAATCAATATGTAATTCTCCAATAAGAACATCATCTCCATAATTTTGATTTCTTCTTAAGAGAGCATTTATTCTCGCATATAGTTCCTTTATCTTAAAAGGCTTAGTCATATAATCGTCGCCACCACTGTTTAAGCCATCGACTAACATATTTTCATTATCATTAGCTGTCAAGAAAAGTATCGGAACTTGTGATTGGCTTCTAATCTCTTTACACAGCTGGATACCGTTTCCATCTGGAAGTTGAATATCTAAAATAATTAATTGAAATTGCTTTTCATTAATCGCTTGCCACGCCTGTCGATAGCTATCAACATTGTAAACACTGTAGCCTTTTATAAGCAGTGCTTCTCTTAATGATTTTGCTAAAGCTATATCATCTTCTACCAATAATATTGTTTCCATTTATAATCACCCATCCTTATTCTATTATATAATGATGACACTAAAGTGACAAAGGAAATTTCTTTCTAAATAAAAATAGTAGAATTTTAAAAATCCTACTACTCTACTTTTAAATCTTTAATATTTTCACCTTTTTTATATAAGTATATATATCCTATAATACCTACAACAACAAAAACAATAGAGACGAGTTGGGCTGTTCTTAAACTGCCCCACATCAAACTATCCGTTCTCATCCCTTCAACAAAGAATCTGACAATTCCATATAATACAAAATAACTAAAGAATTGTGTTCCAATCTTCTTTTGAAATTTTCTAATCACAAATATAATAATTAAAAATGCTATGATATTGCCAATTGATTCATATAAGAATGTAGGATGATGGTAAGCCCCATCTATATACATATTATTAATTATAAAATCAGGAAGATGTAAACTATTTAAGAAGTTTAAAGTTGTTTCACCACCAAAAGCTTCATGATTAAAGAAATTCCCCCATCTACCGCACGCTTGAGCAATGAGCACTCCTGGCATAATCGCATCACCGGCCACTAAGAAAGGAATATTTTTCTTTTTAAAGAAGAAATAACTATAAATAAGTCCCGTAAAGATTCCACCTTGAATAGCAAGTCCACCATGCCATACTGCAAATATTTCTAACGGATTATTAAAATATCTTTCACTAAATGTGAAAATTACATACCAGATTCGTGCACCTATGATTCCAATAAATAATAATGTGAAAAAATAATCTGATAATATCTCTTTATTATACCCTAATTGTTTAAATCGATATTGTCCTAAGAAATATGCAAAAAATGCACCTAGTAAAATAACCACAGCATACCATTGTATTGTCCATGGTCCAATCTTAACAAAGTTACTAAATGATGTAAAAAACTCCATTAGATTGTCTTACTCTTGATATTATCAAGAATCCTATTTACAAATTCTTTACTAGAGTCAAATCCTGAATCTTTTAATTGCATATTCATAACAGCAGCTTCTATAATAACTGACATACTACGTCCCCCAGTAACTGGTACAACGATTTTAGGAATTTGAACAGTTAAGATTTCTTCTGTTGTATCATCTTCTTCAACACCAATTCTTGTATATTCTTGTGATGGTAACCATCTATCTAATTGAATAATTAAATCAACATTATCCTTAGGCAATACTGATGCAACTCCAAACATCTTAGAAGCATCAATAACACCGATACCTCTAATTTCTAATAAATTCTTTAACACTTCGGGTGCCTTACCAATAATTGATTGTCCTATATGATAGAGTTCAATAGCATCATCAGCAATCAATAAATGTCCTCTTTTAATTAACTCTAAAGCAATTTCCGATTTCCCTATTCCACTATCTCCTCTAATAACAACACCTTTACCATAGATATTAAGGAAAACTCCATGAATTAATGTTTCAGCAGCAAGTGCTTCATCCAATGTACTTGTTAAATCAATAGATACACGCCCAGTTGCTTGTAATGTTTCAAATATTGGAAAATTCCTTTTCACTGCAATATTCTTTAATATTTCCGGACATTCATATCCCTTCGCTATCACAATACAAGGTGTTTCATCATTCGCTAATTTAGAGAAACAAGCTAACTGACTTTCTTTTGTCATTTCTTTAACAAAAGCCATTTCTTTTTCTCCAAATATAATAATTCTTCTGAAATCTGTATGTTTAAAGAAACCTGCAAGTTCAAAACCAGGTCTATTCATTTCAGCCACAAAGACTTCTCTTTCAAGAGATTCTTCATTACCTGAAACTTGTTTAAACGAAGTTGCTTTTAATAAATCTTTGAGTTTAACTGATTTGCTCATAATATCCTCCTACTCTAACACGTTCTTAAGAAAACGTCCTGTATGACTTTCTTTACATTTAGCGACTTTTTCTGGTGTACCTTCTACTACAATTGTACCACCATTGTCGCCTCCTTCCAATCCTAAATCAATAATATGGTCTGCAACCTTTATAACATCTAAGTTATGTTCAATAACAATGACTGTATCTCCTTGATCAACAATACGATCAAGAACTTCAATGAGTCTAGCAACATCATGGCTATGTAAACCAGTTGTTGGTTCATCTAAAATATAAACAGTCTTTCCTGTTGCCTTCTTTTGAAGTTCACTTGCCAGTTTGACACGCTGTGCTTCACCACCTGAAAGTGTTGTTGCACTTTGACCAAGCTTGACATAATCTAAACCGACATCATGGATAGTTTGGATTCTTGATTTAATACGAGGTAAGTTATCAAAGAATTCAATAGCTTCTTCTATTGTCATTTCTAAAATATCAAAAATATTTTTTTCTTTATATGTGACTTGTAAAGTTTCTTCATTATAACGTTGACCATTACATTCTTCACAAGGTACAAAGACATCAGGTAAAAAATGCATGCTTATTCTTCTTACACCATCACCTTGGCAGGCTTCACAACGTCCACCTTTAACATTGAAAGAAAAACGTCCTTTATCATAACCACGAACTTTTGCTTCTGGTGTTTTCGCAAACAAGTCTCTTATTTCATCAAAGACACCTGTATATGTTACGGGGTTTGAACGGGGTGTTCTGCCAATTGGATCTTGTGAGACTTCAATGACTTTATCCACTAAATCCAAACCTAGAATTTCTTTATGTTTTCCTGGTTTTTCTTTAGAATGATATAGTTTAGAACGAACTGCTTTACATAAAATTTCATTAACTAATGTTGATTTACCACTTCCAGAAACACCTGTGACACAAATGAATTTACCAAGTGGGAACTTCACATTAATATTCTTTAAATTGTTTTCCTTAGCACCTTTAATCTCAATAAATTGACCATTTCCCTTACGATGCTTTTTAGGCAAAGGAATCGTTAATCTACCTGATAAATATTGACCAGTAATTGAATCTTCATTAGCAGCAATCTCTTCTGGAGTACCCATTGCAACAACTGTACCACCATGAACTCCTGCCCCTGGACCAATATCTATTATGTAATCAGAAGCACGCATTGTGTCTTCATCATGTTCTACCACAACAACACTGTTTCCTAAATCACGCATATTACATAAAGTCTTTATCAATTTTTCATTATCTCTTTGATGAAGACCAATCGAAGGTTCATCTAATACATAAAGTACCCCTGTTAAACGAGATCCAATTTGAGTAGCTAAACGAATACGTTGCGCTTCTCCTCCAGATAATCCACCCGCTCTTCTTGATAATGTTAAATATCCTAACCCCACATCATTTAAGAAAGTTAGACGATCTTTTATTTCTTTTATAATTAAGTTTGCGATTTTAGATTCCATTTCATTCAATTTTAAATCTTGAATAAAGATTAATGCTTTTTCAATTGACATATCAGTAAATTGACTAATATTAATATCATTTACTAATACACTTAATACTTGATCATTTAAACGTCTTCCCTGACATGTCGGACAAGTATGTTCAGCCATGAAAGAGGCATACCATTCTTTTGACCATGAAGATGTTGTTTCTTCAAAACGTCTTTGTATAAGTGTTTTAACACCTTCAATAATCTTTGTTGTTTTATTTATATTTCCAGAACTAGATTCAATCACATATGAAATAGGTTTATCTGAACCATATAAAATAATATTCATTTCTTTTTTAGTAAAATCTTTTAATGGTTTATCCATATCAATATTATATTCTTTACATAAAACTAAAAATCTTTGCCATTCAATACGATCAGTTCCTACCGATGTCTTAAAATAACGAATTCCACCTTCATTAATACTTAAAGAATAATCAGGAATAAGTAAATCATCATCAACTTCATTTTTAACTCCTATCCCTTTACAATCAGGACAAGCTCCCAAAGGATTATTAAAAGAGAAAAGTCTTGGTTCTAATTTAGGAACACTAAAACCACAATGAGGACAAGCCAAATGTTGAGAGAATAACTTTTCAGTTTTTGTTGTTAGATTTTCAACAATTGCTTCTCCACCAGTTAACTTCAAAGCAGTTTCTAATGAATCTGCTAAACGTGTACGATATCCTTCTTTTTTAACAATTCTATCAATGATAACATCAACATTATGTTTTTTATTCTTATCTAAAATGATTTCATCTTCTAAGAGTTTTGTTTCACCATTAACTCTTACTCTAATAAAACCATCTTTCATTAATTGTTCAAATAAATCTTTATGCGTTCCTTTTTGATTTTTACACATTCTTGCTAGGACTTGAAGTTTGCTTCCTTCTTCATATGTATCAACCATTTCAACCATTTGTTTCACTGTTTGTGATTCAATCATTATATGGTGTGTAGGACAATATGCATGACCTACTCTGGCGTATAATAATCTTAAGTAATCAAATATCTCAGTAACAGTCCCGACTGTTGAACGAGGATTATTTGATGTTGTCTTTTGATCAATTGCGATAGATGGCGATAATCCTTCAATACTATCAACATCTGGTTTTTCTACACCACCCAAGAATTGTCTTGCATATGCACTTAAAGACTCAACATAACGTCTTTGTCCTTCGGCATAAATTGTATCAAAAGCTAATGATGTTTTACCACTCCCTGATAACCCAGTCATAATAACCAGTTGATTTCTAGGAATTTCAACATCAATATTCTTAAGATTATTAACCCTTGCTCCTTTAATTACTATTTTATCTTGATTCATATTTTTTCATTAAACTCCTTAATATTCTCTCTTTATCTAACCCTTGAAGCTGTAAATCATATGCTTCATTTAAAATATCTTTAAAATTTTTCTCATCTTTAAAACCATTTTCAATTAATAGATTACCATCAATAAGAGCTTGCGGTGCCTCACAACCTAAACGTTCTATCTTATCATTAATAAATTCTTCAAAATCATTATATTGTTGATAAGCGACTTCACCTCTGCCAAGCTTATCACAACGACTTATACAGATTAAATCATTCAATGATATTTTTCCTTCTATCTTTTTTAATAATCTTAAAAAAGATAAATCCTTAGCATGATTCCTTACCATATTCATAAGATGCATATGATACATAATCATCGTTGCTATATATTGCCTTTGTTTTTTAGATGAAATCATGTTGACTTGTTTAAAAACCTCAACCCCTGCATCATGATGTCCAGGTGCATGTCCATCATGAGTCGTTACTCTTGGTTTCCCTATATCATGTAATAGACATGACCACATAAACATTAATGGTTCATCTACTTTATATTTACTTAAAGCTGCTACATCAATAACTAACATAGTATGCGTAAACACATCACCCTCAGGATGATAGTCAGCCCTTTGTTTAGTTTTCGTTAATGCTTTTAAATAGGGAGGTAATGCATCAATATCTCTTAAAAATTCAAATCCAAGGGAAGGTTTTTGAGACATTAATATTTTACAATATTCTTCATAAACTCTTTCTAAAGAAAGATGTTCTAACATCTTATTTTTAACCATTGTTTGACATAACTTTAAAGTCTCATGATCAACACTCATCTGAAATCTCGATATAAATTGAGCAATCCTTAAGACTCTTAAAGGATCTTCAATAAAAGTATCTTTATTCACACAACGAATAACTCTCTTTTTTATATCTTCTAATCCATGACATAAATCAATGATTTGATCATTTTCATAATCATACATCAAAGCATTCATCGTTAAATCTCTTCTCTGTATTGCTTTATCAAGAGGTAAGAAAGGATCAATACTCACCTCAAAGTCTTGATGTTTATCGCCTGTTTTCTTTTCTTGACGGGGAAGCGCAAAATCATAGCCCTTTAAATTATCTAACTGCATAATCGCAAAAGTCTTCCCAAAAGTACTCACTATTCCGTACTTTGATAAAATATCATAAAGTTCTTGATATGATAATCGATATATCTCTACATCCATATCATGCACATGCTTTTCACCCATGATATAATCTCTAATACTCCCTCCAACAATATAAACTTTACCTTCATGCTTTAAGATATCATCAAAAATCTCTTTTGCGAGTTTAGAAAACTTCATTACTTCTCACCTTTTAATTCCATAATAATATCTCTTAATTCCATTGCACGTTCAAAGTCTAAGATCTTTGCAGCATCTTTCATTTGTTTTTCTAAGTCATCTACTAATAGTTTCTTCGCTTTCTTATCAGCTTTTTTACCTTTATGTAACAATGAAGTTGCATCTTCAATAACTTCTTTACCATGAATTGCTTCACGAATTTCTTTCTTAATTGTTGTTGGTGTAATATTGTGGACTTTATTATATTCTTCTTGAATGACTCTTCTACGTGTTGTTTCATCCAATGCTTTTCTCATAGAATCAGTGATTCTATCAGCATACATAATCACTTTACCATTTGAATTTCTAGCCGCACGTCCAATTGTTTGAATTAAAGAACGTTCACTTCTTAAGAAACCTTCTTTATCAGCATCTAAAATACAAACAAGTGAAACTTCTGGTAAATCCAAACCTTCTCTTAATAGGTTAATCCCTACTAAAACATCATGTTTTCCTAATCTTAAATCTCTTAAGATTTCTGTTCTTTCCAAAGTCTTTGTATCAGAATGTAAATAAGCAACCTTTAAACCTAACTCTTTTAAATAAGCACTTAAATCTTCTGACATTCTTTTGGTAAGCGTTGTAATTAAATCTCTTTCATTCTTTTCAATACGATCATTAATTTCACTTATAATATCATCAATTTGATTCTTAGAAGGCCTTACTTCAATGACTGGATCTAATAATCCTGTTGGTCGAATAATCTGTTCAGCTACAACACCTTGGACCTTCTCTAATTCATAATCACCTGGTGTTGCTGAAACATAAATTGCTTGATTAATAATTTTTTCAAACTCTTCAAAACGTAATGGTCTATTATCCATTGCACTTGGTAGTCTAAATCCATATTCTACAAGTGTTGTTTTACGACTTCGGTCACCATTAAACATCCCACGAACTTGTGGAAGCATAACATGACTTTCATCTACTACCAGCAAGAAATCATCTGGAAAATAATCAATTAAGGTATAAGGACGTTCACCCTCTTCTCTGCCATCAATATGACGAGAATAGTTCTCAATTCCTGGGCACATCCCTACTTCTCTTAACATTTCTACATCTTGTCTTGTTCTTTGGTCTAGTCTTTCATATTCCAAAGGTTTCATTTCATCTTCAAAGACCTTTAAACGACCTTTTAATTCCTCAGAAATTGTTTCACATGCTTTTAACATTTGTTCTTTTCTTGTTACATAACCATAAGCTGGATAGATTGTATAAGTTGAATAACTACCTAAAACTTTTCCCGTTAAAGGATCAGCCTCACTTATTCTCTCTATTTCATCCCCAAACATTTCAATTCTAATTAACCAACTCTCAGTATGTCCTGGAACAATTTCAATAACATCTCCACGCACTCTAAAAGTACCTTTACTTTGTTCAATATCATTTCGATGATATTGTCTATCTACTAAAAACATTAATAACTCTTTACGATCCATAATTTCTCCAACTCGTAAAGAAAAGATCATTTCTTTATATTGAGCTGGATTAGATAACCCATAAATAGAAGCAACAGAAGCCACAACGATTGTATCTCTTCTTTCTAGTAAAGAGTTCATTGCGGCGGAACGTAACATTTCTATTTCATAGTTTGTTTGGGCATTCTTATCGATATAAACATCACTCTTAGGAATATATGCTTCTGGTTGATAAAAATCGAAGTTGGAAATAAAGTATTCCACACGATTTTCTGGAAAGAATTCCTTTAACTCAGAATATAGTTGTCCTGCTAATGTTTTATTATGAGCCAAAACAAGCGTTGGCTTATTCACTTCTGCGATGACATTAGAAACAGTAAAAGTCTTCCCTGTTCCTGTTCCTCCTAGCAGAACTTGTTCTCTTTTTCCTGATAAAACACCTTCAACTAATTGTTTGATTGCGCTTGGTTGATCTCCCATTGGAGAATACTCAGACACAAGTTTAAACTTTTCCATTTCTAACACCTCCTATTTTAATAAATTTTCTACCTTTAAATAAACTTTATCTTCTTGATTAAAAACTTGATAAGCTAAAGCACTTAGTAAAATATTTGAATCATTTTTATCATATATACCATCTACTTTTAAACCATATTGAGCTTCAAAAGCTTTAAAAGCAGATTCTGTATTCTTAGAAAAATAACCATCTTCTCTATCTACTTTAAAACCTAATTCTTTTAATATAATTTGCATCTCTGAAATCGCTACATCGACTTGATCATATTGATATGATTTTTCAATGCCTTCATAAGAGAAATCTTGAATAACTTTTTCTATAATCTCGTAGGTAGGTTTAATTCCTTCACCTTGTATACATATACCTTTAGGTGTTAACCACCTCGCATTTGTATATTTAAGAACTGATGAATCTTTTAAAATTGCTTGTGTTTGAACTAATCCTTTTCCATAAGTTTGACTTCCTATCATTTGATAGTCTAAATTATCAATGAGTCCTGCACTTAATACTTCTGAAGCACTCGCCGATCCATCATTAGCAAGAATATAGCCTTTATTAAAAATATACTTATTTCCTTTTTCAGCAACTGTTGTTTCTATACTTTCATCCTTTGATTGTACTTTATAAAGAACTTTATCCTCAGGTACTAATAAATTCAATATCCCTTTAGCAGATTCTAGATATCCTCCACCATTGTTTCTTAAATCAATACATAATGTTTCCACTTTCTTAGCTTTGAATTCTTTTAAAGCATTTTCAAATAAATCTGTTGTAGAATCACCAAAAGTTGTTAAACGAATATATCCTATATTATGATTCCCAGAAGTTCTCACTTCATAACTTAATGATGTCTCAACATTTTGTCTTAATATTTTTATATCTTGAGATTTTCCATTACGTAAAACTCGAATTGTAACTTCCGTCCCTTTTTCACCACCAATAGTATCCTTTATTTTATCAGAATCATATCCTGCGATAGATGTTCCTTGAACATGCGTAATTAAATCTCCTGCTTTAACACCAGCTTTATGAGCGGGTGTCCCTTTATAAACTTCTAGAATTATTGCGCAGTCCTTTAATGCTGTAAAAGAGACCCCAATCCCTTGAAAACTTCCATTAATTGATGTTGTATATTCTTTGTTTTCACTAGAACTCATAAAAGTCGTATAACGATCTCCTAAAGCTCCAACCATACCTGTTAACATACGATCTTTTAATGAATATTTACTCTCTGTCGTATCTAAAAACAAGTCTTCAATAATTGTTTTTATCTGTGTGTATTCATCGACATTTTTTTTAGTGTTTTCATTATTTTTACTTGAAGAATACATATATCCTCCAAACAATCCACCAATTAAACATAAAACACAAAGACCAATATATATTGGTTCTCTTTTTAATCTCTTTTTCTTTTTATTCTCAAATTCAAAGTTATCCATACAAGCACCTCATTCACCTATTTTATCATATATTTCTTCAAAATATAACACCTCAAGGAAAAAAATATACAAAAGCAATTCTATGACTGCTTTTGTATAAAGTTCTTAATGCATTGATAAGTTTCATCACTTACAATATGTTCAATACGACATGCATCATTTTCAGCAATTTCATCATTAACACCTACTAACTTTAAAAATTCAGTAAGAACTTTATGACGATCGTATACACCCTCAGCAATAGTTCTTCCTTCATTTGTAAAATCAATATAACCCTTTTCATCTATCGTGATTAAGTTTGATTCTTTTAATAACTTAATCGCTCTAGATACACTTGGTTTAGAATAATCAAGAGCATTTGCGATATCAATAGATCTTACATATTGATTTTTATTTTTTAAAGTTAAAATTGTTTCTAAATACATTTCACCAGATTCATGTAAATCCATATAATCACCTCAAGACTTTTCCTTATTATAACATATTCATTTAACTTAATGCTACATCTAAAACCATCATTACTACAAATCCAACCGCAAAACCAATTGTTGCTATATTAGAATGCTCTCCTTCGCTTGCTTCTGGTATTAATTCCTCTACAACAACATAAGCCATTGCACCAGCTGCAAAAGCTAGTAAATAAGGTAATATTGGAACGACTAATTCTGATAACAGAATAGTCACAAGTGCTGCAATAGGTTCCACTATTCCTGAACCCATACCATATAAGAATGATTTACGTTTAGAAACTCCTTCACTTCTTAAGGGCATCGAAATAATTGCACCTTCAGGGAAGTTTTGTATTGCAATACCAATTGATAAAGCAATTGCACCCATCATAGAAACTTCACTGTTTCCAAGCATAACTCCTGCAAAAACAACACCAACTGCCATTCCTTCTGGGATGTTATGAAGTGTCACTGCCAAAACAAGCATTGTTGACTTCTTTAATTGCGAGACTTTCCCTTCTGGTTTGTTATCTAAGTGCATATGAGGAATAGTATGATCTAGTAATAATAAGAATCCCATTCCTAATAAAAACCCAACAGCTGCAGGCATAAACGCAAATTTACCTAATGAATCTGACATATCTATAGCAGGTATTAATAACGACCACACTGATGCAGCAATCATAACACCTGATGCAAATCCTAATAATACCTTTTGAACAAGGCTGTTCATTTTCTTTCTCATAAAGAAGACACAGGCTGAACCTAATGTTGTTCCTACAAATGGAATTAATAATCCCATAATAATTGATTTATCCATATGTTTTCCTCCTATTAGTCAAGACTAACTATACTCCTTTTTTATCAATAATGCAAAAATAATGATTACTTATATTGTTATAAAATGATGTAAAAAAAAGAACCCCGAGAGGTTCTTCATTAATTATTTTAAATCAGAGAAATATTTAATAGTTCTAACCATGTTAGAAGTATATGAATTTTCGTTATCATACCAAGCAACTGTTTGAACTTCAGTAGTTCCGTTGTCTAATACTTTAACCATTGTTTGAGTTGCATCAAATAATGAACCATAGTTAATTCCGATAATGTCTGAAGATACTAATTCTTCTTCAGTATATCCGAATGATGGATTTGCTGCTGCTTTCATAGCATTGTTTACATCTTCAACAGAAACTTCACCATCTACAACAGAAGTTAAGATAGTTACTGATCCAGTTGGAACTGGAACACGTTGAGCAGAACCGATTAATACACCATTTAATTCTGGGATAACTAATCCGATTGCTTTAGCTGCACCTGTAGAGTTAGGTACGATATTAACTGCAGCTGCACGAGCTCTTCTTAAATCACCTTTTCTATGAGGTCCATCTAATACCATTTGGTCACCAGTGTAAGCATGTACTGTTAACATGATACCTGATTTGATTTTAGCTAAGTTATTTAAAGCATTAGCCATTGGTGCTAAACAGTTAGTTGTACAAGAAGCTGCTGAAATAATAGTGTCATCTGCTTTTAAGATTCCTTCGTTTACACCAAATACTACTGTTGGTAAGTCATTTCCTGCTGGTGCAGAGATAACAACTTTTTTAGCTCCTGCATCAATATGAGCTTGAGATTTAGCTTTAGATACATAGAAACCTGTACATTCTAAAACTACGTCTACTCCTAAATCACCCCAAGGTAATTCAGCTGCATTTGCTTTTGCATAGATTTTGATTGTTTTACCATCTACTGTAATTGAATCATCTCCAGCAACTACTTTATCAGCTAAAGCATATCTACCTTGAGCTGAATCGTATTTTAATAAATGTGCTAACATTTTAGGATCTGTTAAATCGTTAATTGCTACAATTTCATATCCTTCAGCACCAAACATTTGTCTGAATGCAAGACGTCCAATACGTCCAAAACCATTAATTGCTACTTTTACTGCCATTTTATTGAATTCCTCCTTGTTTTCTATTTATGCCTCTATTATAGTCTAGAAAAATAAATAAATCAATAAAAGAAATAAGGTTTATACAAAAAAATTCACAAGCATGACAAATGAAAACACTTCCATACGAGAAAAGACTTTTTCCTACATATCAATATCAAAAATAAACACATTTTTCCAATTAGAAAAATCTTTTTCCATTTTTTATGAAAGCTTGATGATTAATCAATTATATCTTTTCATTTTATGAATAATCACAAAAAATATCTCTATAATGAACTGTGGAGGTAAATATAATGCATCTAGTCCCAACAGTTATTTTAAAAAAACAATCGAAAGAATATGCCTATGATATATACTCTAGATTATTAGAAGATCGTATTATTATGTTATGTGGAGAAATCAACGATGAAATGTCAAGTTCAATAGTCAGTCAACTACTCTATTTAGATTCATTAGATAGTACATCTGATATATTTATGTATATCAACTCACCTGGAGGTAGTGTTTCCGCCGGTTTAGCAATATATGATACCATGAACTTTGTAAAATCAGATGTCTCTACAATTAGTGTTGGATTATCAGCAAGCATGGGAGCCTTTTTATTAGCAGCAGGAAAAAAAGGAAAACGTTGTGCTTTAGAAAATAGTGAAATCATGATTCATCAACCACTAGGCGGAACGAGTGGACAAGCAAGTGATATTGAAATTACTACTAAACATATTCTCAAACAAAAAGATAAATTAAATCGTCTATTATCTAAAATGACTTCTCAACCATTAAAAAAGATAAAAAAAGACACAGACAGAGATTATTTTATGAGTGCAAGTGAAGCTTTAGAATATGGATTAGTAGATGAAGTCTTATCTAACGAATAAAAGAAAATGGTCATAATCAATCGATTATGACCATTAACTGTATTGTTAACATCTTTTTATTTTCTTACTTTTTTTAAAGCGATTAATCCAACTTGAACAACTAATAGAATAACCATTACGATTGTCCAATTATCTACTATTGTCATTTTTGCTGCTAAGTCTTGAGTTACAAAGAAGAGTACAACAGAAGCTAACGCAAGTATAACACTTAAAACATTTGTCATAATACTTGGTTTGTTTTCTTCATTTTCTTCTTGCTCATCATCTTTTCTCTTATTCATTAGTAATAAGATCACAGCTCCAATTACTGTAATGACAGCAGATACTAAGTTAAGTAATGCCCATTCCTTATGCAATTTACCTAGAGGTACTTCATTGTCCTCAATTGTTTCATTTGGTCTTACATCATCAGGATTTCCTAAAGGAACATCATTTGGTGTAATAACATCTTCTTCCGTTTCTGGTTCAGGAGCTACTACGATATTCTCTTGAGGCCCTGCTGGTGGAGTAGGTGTTACTGGATTATCAGGCACTACTGGAACCACAGGTTCAGTAGGTTCTGGTGTTGTTTCAGTAACAACTTCATATTGTGCAGTATATACCAATTCTTTTGTTTCTAAATCTGTTGGTATAGTTGTCAATACTGTTGAATCATATCCAGTAAATAGATATCCTTCGTCTGTTGTTAATGTAGGAACATTAATCACATCACCTGGTAACATCTTTTCAGTCTTCACTGTTGCTTCGCCATTATAATTACCATAGGCACCAGCATTAAATGTTACAGTAACGTATTGTTCATTATCATCAACACCATCGTCATTTCTATCTTCCACATATTGTGCAGTGTATACCAACTCTTTTGTTTCTAAATCTGTTGGTATAGTTGTCAATACTGTTGAATCATATCCAG
>CAZWXH010000004.1:20488-29842 GCA_964637725.1 uncultured Coprobacillus sp.
TAGGAACATTAATCACATCACCTGGTAACATCTTTTCAGTCTTCACTGTTGCTTCACCATTATAATTACCATAGGCACCTGCATTAAATGTTACAGTAACGTATTGTTCATTATCATCAACACCATCTTCATTTCTATCTTCCACATATTGTGCAGTAAACACCATTCCTTTTTTAATAATTGAAGTATTTTCTGGTTTTACATCCCAACCATTAACCATCCAACCTTCTTCTGCTGTTATCTCAGGAATTGTAATACCTTGATCATCAAATGTTGATCCTATAAGAACATCGCAGTTGTAATATCAGATTTTTCACCATTTAAGTAACCATGTTCTCCGACATTAAATTGAACTGTCGTCCATTTCGTATCATCTTTAACAAATCTAGCTTGAATTACTGATGAACTATCTAACAAAACAACTTTTGTATAGAGTTCACTTGCATTAACTGCAATTTTAATATTCTCTATATACCATCCATCAAATTTATATCCTGCATTAGCTATTGGTATAGGTAATTGTTCAGAATTCAAGATTACATTTCCAAATCCATGACTGGCTGGTACAGCATATCTATCTTGTCCTTCTATTTTTCCATTATCTCCAGCTGCAAATGATAAAATCATTTCATTAACTAGATCACCCATAAAGACTGGCTGTAATACTAAATTATCATTCATTATTACTTTATCACCAGCAAAATAATATTCATTTGAACCCGCTTCTTTCCAACAAACAAATTGTTTGTCAAGATCAGTTTCAAAACTTCCAACTAAGTTTCCAGTGTTTTCAAGAACTATCGCTTCATCACCTTTATGGTAAGGACTTTCAGCATCTATTGGTACATCACCACTCACAGCGTTTCCTTTTTCATAAGTCATAGTTCTCTCTGCGATAATGTAATAAGCTTTTAAAACATTTGACTTACTATTTTCTCCAATTTTAAGAGTCAAAACATTATTTTGATTATCTTGATCGAAATCATATGCACCAATTATTTGTGGATTATTAAAAATCGCTGTTTCACCTATAGGTACATTTTCAAAGGTTTTACGCATTTCTATATTTTCTATAAACTCTCCACTCTCTTGTTCAAAATAGTACTCGGTTTGATATGATGAAGTTTTCACATCTTCTTTTACTTTCCACTGTGCTTGTAGTTTAATTTCATTAGATTTCAAACTATTCGCAAACTCTTCATTAATAACAATTTTATCATTCCCATGATATATTTCGTTTGTAGCAACCAATTTCCATCCTGTAAAAGTGTAATTTTCTCTATTTGGAATTTCTGAACTGATTGTTATTGTATTTTTATCTTTATCTTCAATATTGTATTTTGTATTATCTACAATAGCAGGATCTGCGTTCCCACCATTTAGATCATATACGACTTGATAGTTGATTAGCTCAGTCGCTAACTCAACTGTACGATTCTTTACTCCTCGATAACTATAATAGAACACATATCCACAGCCAATTTTTTCTGCTTCAGCTTTTGCATTACTATAACCTCCTGGAACTTTTTTAATTTCTCCAGCTTCACTAATTGTCTCGATTATTTTTGATCCAGTACCCCCAATTACTAAACTTGGTTGATAACCTGGTTTTGTTTTAACAAAGAAAACATCAGTGTCATTATTTTTATAAACTAAATTTCCAATCTTCTGCGGTATTAATCTTTCTCCATCCCAATGATATAACTCTGCACCACCTAAAGAAGTAATTGCTATGTCATATTCATTTAGATAAACTGCTGGGTTAAAGAATAAATCACTTTGAATATTTGTTGCTGTAATAGTGTAATAATAATTATGTCCTGGTGGAATAAAATTATATTCTCTGACCACACTCACATTGATCTTTGTTCCATCTTTTAGAATTGTATCTCTATTGTCATTTGGATATCCTTTTGGAATATCAAGATATTGATCATTGACAACAATTGAGTTCAATGTTTTTCTTTTTAGAAAAATTGTTCCTACCCAA
This sequence comes from uncultured Coprobacillus sp., assembly GCA_964637725.1. Taxonomy (GTDB): domain Bacteria; phylum Bacillota_I; class Bacilli_A; order Erysipelotrichales; family Coprobacillaceae; genus CAZWXH01. The sequence goes on from CAZWXH010000004.1 coordinate 22,479, forward strand.
CTTTCACCGACTTTTGCTGATGGAGGAAAGTTATATTCAGCGTCAGCTAAATTATCTTTTCTTACAGTTACAAAATACTCTGTAATCATTTCGGTATTAATAGTAATTTCTTTATTTTCTTGGATACCTTTAATCCAATAATATCCGTTTGAATCAGCTGTTAAAGTCTCTTTACCCATAACTACAGAAGTAATTCTATAATTTTTTACCCCTTCTTTGAATTCAACACGGAACTTAACATCAGAATTCTCAACTGCCTCTTTTAAACCATCTACCACTATAACATTTGAATCATACTTATAATCTATTGTAAAATTATCTAGTATCTTTTTATAGTTTAATATAATAACTTTATCTTCAAGCAGAAGAGATCCAAGGTTTTGATCTTTTGTATTCGTATAATAATATTGGCCATTAATGATCCCAATATAATCAATCACTACTCCATTAACAGTAGCATTCACAAAAGTATAACCTTCATACTTCAACGGCTCAATTTGGCCAATTGATATAACACCTTGCGTTTCACCGTCCACTCCATTTATTCCCACACTTATCGTCTCATTCTTTACAGTGTTTTCTTCAACTTGGTCAGTAGCGTAAACATTTCTTGGATATAACGAACCTCCTTGAATAAACAGCCCAAAAGCAATGACCGATATAAATATTTTCTTTAGCATAATGTTCTCTCCTTTCATAAGTCTATGTTATCTTACACTGTTATTTTATATGAAAGGTAGTTAGAAAACGGTTAGTTTATTACGATTATTTTGAGTTTTATTTAATATAAAACAAAAAAAGAAAGATTATAATCTTTCTTCTCCGCCCTCTATGACTTTATCGATAGAGTAATATACATTAGCCTTGTCATGACCTACTGTTTTCCTAATGTTTTGAGTAACACGTTGAGCAACCATATGAGCTGTTTCATCACTGTTACATGGCAATAAAGCTAAGAACTGGAACTTATTAATTTTTGTATAGACGTCACCACTTCTTAATGAACTTTTAATAACATTTTTAACTTTAGGAATAATCTTTTTAATATCAATTTTTGGTTGAATTTCAAATATAAATATATAATAACGATTATCCGTTCTTTCTGAACTTCTTAAAAACATATCATAGATATATTCAAACAAAGAACTTTCACAGTAAAAAGCCCCTTTATCATAAACTTTGTTTTTAAAGTGAACTTTAATAGCTTCTACACTTCTTTTTTCTTCGATTTCATCAACTAAGAAATCATATAAAATTTCCATTCTATTTGATAAAGATATCGCATAAACCTCAACAAGCATCTTTGTTGATTTTTGATAATACTCAAATGCCTGTGCATATTCCTTTAAACTAATTAAAGACTGAATATAGAAAATATGATTTTCTTCTACCGATGGATCAATAATCGCCGCTTTAAGAGCTACAGATTTTAGTTTTTCGTTCATATCGTTTTGCGAATAATACTTAAACAGTTTATGAACTGTCTTCATATAAATATCATGATAATATTCTACAATTTGAAATAAACGCATATTAGTTGAATCCATTTTTAACAAACCTTTATAAACTTGTTCAATCGTTTCTGCATATTGTAAATCATTTTTACTTAATGTCTCAGTTTCTTGAATATATAGATAATTATCTTGAAACACAATGACATCAATAATGCATTCTATATCTGGCTTAAACTCATATCCACCTTTTTTAGTCTGAATAATCTTGATATCTTCAAAACCCGGAATATCTTTTAAGATTTGACGAAGTTTGAAAACATGGAATTTTACAGCACTCTTTGGATTATCACTATCATCCCATAATATATTGATCAACGACTCTGTTGATACCGACTCACCATACCTCAAGATCAACATTCTAAGAAGGTTCAACAAACGTTTTGATAGAATGTTTTCCAAATTATATTTTGTACCCTGATATTCAAAGGTAAACTCATTAAACAATGTAATTTTTAGAACTTGCTTTTCCATATTTTTCTCACCTCTATCCTCACGTACATTCTATCATATCATTCCTATATTTTCCATTTTTATCTAGGAGAGAATATATTTTTTTGTGAGCCTTACAACTATTCATTCAAAAAGATCATTCATTTATAAAATAGACAAACTTTTATTTGTCTATTTTAAAATCACTTCTACTTGATGCTCTAATAAATGAATATCTTCTATAGGTATATCGAATTCATAATAACAGCTATTCCCTCTAAATAAGATATGTTCATCCGTTAAGATTTGTTGAAGAACTCCAATGATATTCAATTGTAAAAATAAGTATTCAATCTTTCCTTCAATATTATAAAAACAAATATGTTTATTTTCATATTTAATCAGAAAAGAAGTATTCAAGTCAAAAACATGATCTTGGTAAATAATAACTGCTTTTATCATTATTTTATCTAACACAGTTAATTGCGATTCCTTTATATACACAGAATACTTCTCTAGTAAAGGAGCTAAAGAATATTCTAAACACGTCTGTACTTCCCTTTCGTTTAATAACATAACATCACCCATATATTATATGAGTGATGTTATCATTTATGCTTATTTTATTTGTATTGTAGGATATTTTTCAAAGATTTTATAATAGTCAAAATATTTATTTTCTAAAGGTATCCATTTCTCTTGAAAAGTTTTTAATGCTTTTTTGTTTCTTTGTTTGATTCTTTCTATTTGTAGAGATGGGGATATTTGTAAAGCAACGATATTTGTGTAATAAGGAACAAGTTCATCTCTTAACGAATAACTTCCCTCTATAATTATTTTAGGATGATAAGGAATTATATCTATATCATTAAAGGTCATTGTAGCACAATTGAAAACTTGATAATGAATATCTTGTTTTAAAGAAATAGGTTTTAAAACAGTATCTAAAAACCTTTCATAATCTACATTTCCCCCAGGTCTAGATAAACGTTCTTCTGTTCTTTTTTCTAAAGGCAAATAAAAGTCATCCATATGGAAAACTAAGCAATCAAACTCTTTTTGTAGTAATGAAGCTAATGTGGATTTTCCTGAACCACACATTCCATCAATTGCTAAAACAAAAGAATCTAAATGTTTAAGATGTTTTATAAGTTCTTCAATGTCTTTCATATATGACTTCCCTCCTTTTTCTATATGTCTAATATTCATTAAAAATAACTTGAATCTCTTTTCTATCATCGGTTTGTAAGAGCGCTAACATCAATAATACTCTTGCTTTTTGAGCAGATAGTGTATTCGCTGGTATACAGAATTGATAAGGATCAAACACAGAATCGCTAAATACAATCCCTTGTGATACACGAGAAGCTCTTACAAATACTTTCCCTTGTCTTGATAAATCATTAATGGCTTTTAACCACATATCATTATAATTACCATTTCCTGATCCTACTATGATAATTCCTTTATTTGTTTTGGCTAAATCATATAAGATGTTTTCAGTTGCTCCAGCATAGAAATATGCGATTGCAACATTTGGTAAAGTCGTGAATTTTTCTTTAGAGAAACGTGAAGCTAAGGTATGTATTTTAAAAGTTCTTGAGAAAAAATAGACTTGATCATCTTGCATATACCCTAAACACCCAAAGGCTTTTTGATCAAAGGCATCCATTTTATAATTGGTGATTTTTTGAATATCTCTACCTGAATATATAGTATTAGAAAACAATCCCATTACTCCTTGGTGGTGAGCTTCATTATCGGTTGCTAAACAAATTGCTTGATATAGGTTATAAGGTCCATCTGCACTTGTTGCAGTCGCAGGACGCATTGCTCCAGTAATTACAATTGGTTTGGCAGTATTCAAAGTTAATGTTAAAAAATATGCTGTTTCATCTAAAGTATCTGTTCCATGTGTTACAACAACACCATCAATATTATCATCAGCAACAATCTCATTAATCTTATTTGCGAGTATCGTCCATTTCTCTGGGCCCATTTCATTACTATCAATATTCATTAATTGATATTCTTGAATATGGGCAACTTCTTTAATCATAGGAATTGATTCAATGACTTGATCAACTGTCATCTCCCCTGCTTTATATGAAGTTGTCTTTCCTAACTGCCCAGTTCCAGCAATCGTACCCCCAGTAGCAACTATCGCTATTGTTTTCATATTATCACTCTTTTCTGTCTGTAATGATATCATTTTATTTTTTAATTATCAATGAATAAATGATACCCAAAATAGGTATCATTTATGATTTCTTTCAACAATCTCTTGAATTGCTTGAATAATTATAGTTCTTTCTTCAATCTTATCAAATGCAACATTCACACAACCTTTTCCCTTACCTGGACGAGAAAGTTTTTCTTTCAGTATGACAATATAATCAAAATCCATTGTATGTAAAGAAAAATGATTCTTCCCATAACCAAAAGCAATATAATTTCTAGCGGCTCCACTACCTAATTTATAGGTAGGCATTTGAAATGAGATGACTTCATCTAAAGATGCGTAATGCTTACGCATATAATTGACAAAGTATTCTATCCATTCTTTAGCAAGTGGTGGTAGTTCACTTATAAATACATCAACTTTATTATTCATATTACACTTCCTTTAGTCTAATTCTTCCCCATTTGTTTCAATAACTTTCTTATACCAGTCAAAAGATTTTTTCTTATATCTTTTAAGAGTTCCATGACCTTCATTATCTTTATCTACATAAATAAAACCATATCTTTTTTTCATCTCACCAGTACCTGCTGAAACAATATCAATAGGTCCCCAATAAGTATAACCAATTAAATCAACACCATCACTTACAGCTTCTTTCATTGCTTGAATATGATCTCTAAGATAATCAATACGATAATCATCATTAACTGTATTGTCAATCAATTCATCTTCAGTACCCATTCCATTTTCAACCACAAAGAGAGGTTTTTGATAACGATCATAAACTTCATTTAAGACATATCTAAATCCTAAAGGATCAATTTGCCAACCCCAAGGTGTTTCTTTTAAATAAGGATTAGGCTCACCTACTAAACCTCCAGTATGTCCAAGTATTGGCATCCCTTCTTTATATGTCGTTGTTCGATAATAAGAAAGCCCTAAATAATCACTTGGATACTCTTTTATAATTTCTAAATCTCCTGGTTGAATATCTAAATGAACATCAAATTCTTCAAATATTCTTTCGCTATATGTTGGATAGTATCCTCGCATCATAACATCACTAAAGAATAACGAACGTCTTCTTAAATTATATGCACCAAATACATCTTCAGGTTTACATGTATGAGGATAGACACCACTTAATGATAACATACAACCTATCTTTGCTTGAGGAATAATTTCATGACAAAGCTTATTTGCTTGGCTACTTGCAACAAACATATTGTGAGCAGCTTGAAAAATACACTGCATTTGATTGTCTTTTGTTTTAGGCTTAATTGCGCCAGCCGCAAAGGGGATTGTATGAACATTATTAATCTCATTAAAAGTCATCCAATATTTAACTTGATCTTTATAACGATTAAAAATAACTTCACAATATCTTTGAAAGAACTCAATCAGTTTTCGATTCTCCCATCCACCATATTCATCATATAAATGTAACGGTGTCTCATAATGTGATATTGTCACTATTGGTTCCATTCCTAATTCTAACATTTCATTAAATAAATCATCATAAAACTTAAGACCTTTTTCATTGGGTGCTTCTTCATCCCCGTTAGGGAATATCCTCGCCCATGAAATTGATGTTCTAAAACAATTAAAACCTATTTTACTCATGAACTCAAGATCCTCTTTATAAGTATGATAAAAATCAATAGCATCATGAGAAGGATAGTATTTCCCTTCAATCACTTTATCATCTGCTTCATAAACAAGACCAGTTGAAACATCAGTTACATTGATACCTTTACCATCTTCTAAATATGCACCTTCTGATTGATTTGCCGCAATTGCGCCACCCCATAAAAAATCTTTACGTAATTTCTTCATAAGATCAACTCCTTATTTTTAGTATAAACCTTCTCTTTTAAAACAAGGACTTTTTTCATTTTGTGAAATACGTTTTCATGATGTGAAAGAAAAACAATCGATAATTATAATACATTGAATACATACTTTTTTAGATCAGTCAAAGATATATCCTCTAGTATATAATCCCCTATAGAACTCAATTGTTCTAAAGAACATCTTTTTAACCAACTTGTATCTTTATGATACTTCTTTTCTAAAATGTGCGAATACATTTGATATAATGTTTCTTTTCTACCTTCTTCTTTCCCTTTCGCTATTCCTTCTTCCTTACCTTCTTCTTTACCTTTGGCTATTCCTTCTTTTCGTGCATAATTAAGTTTTGAATGATATAATCTCTCATCTCTATCTTTTGCACACCATGCAAAGTAATCATCTGATTCTATAAACTCCCAATACTTATCCATAATCTCCTCAACCTCCTTACATGTCCTCTCTTCCTGATATCTTCTTCCTGTCTTTAATAAATACATAACCTTATCTATTGTTGTCTCTACTCTTTCTAGCCTCTCTAACTGAACGATTCTCATATGTACCTTATGATATGGTAATGACTTTCTTTGTTTTTCATCATACATCATAAAATCATATTGATATTCATCTAAGTCAGATATATTTTTTTCACTTATTATTAGCTGATAGACATCTTTAATTTTATGATAATTTACTCCTTTTCTTTCTTGTCTTTCTAATAACTTATAAGCATAACATTGAAATCTAATAAAATCATCCTCATTAATTAGCCCTTTTTGCATTTCTATATTATAAAGATGTCTTTGTTCATCTCTAGCTACTATATCTAAGATCATCTTCTTGCCATTATATGCATTTTGATAAAACTCTGTTTTCTCTACTTTTGTTTCAATGATATGATCATCTATAATAGACTGACAGATAAGCAATCTTAAAATATCGGACTTTTCCATAACATAATGGAAAAAACCATCAGATGTTATAACGTTCTTCATGATGTTTATTGGATAAACCACTGATTTTTCTTTAACAATGTGTGTCTTCATAAAATATCCTCCTACTTATATATACATATTATTTTTATATTTTTCTTTTTTTAGATAATATTTATTGAAATAATTATATCATATTATTTACTATAAGCAACTATAACGAATAAAAAAAAGACATCGGTTAATCGATGTCTGATAAGTCTTCACCATTTGTTGATACTACTTTTTTATACCATTCAAATGATTGTTTTTTACTTCTTTCTAAAGTTCCATTTCCTTCGTTATCTCTATCTACATAAATGAAACCATAACGTTTTTTCATTTCTCCAGTTGTAAATGATACACAATCAATACAACCCCATGGTGTATATCCCATTAAATCTACACCATCTATTT
>CAZWXH010000004.1:29852-37378 GCA_964637725.1 uncultured Coprobacillus sp.
GATTATATTGGTTTCTTCATTTCAATAATATGATTTCTTAAGTAATCAATACGGTAAGGATCAAGACAGCTTCCATCAGCTTCTTTTTGATCAATAGCTCCAAAACCATTTTCTACGATAAATAAAGGTAATTCATATCTTTCATAGAATAAATTTAAAGCATAACGTAAACCTTCTGGATCAATTGCCCAACCCCAATCAGATTCCTTAATAAATGGATTCTTAACTGAATGTTCACCAGAACCATCTAATGATTCAGAGACATCATTGTTAACTGTAGAATCAACAACATTTGTCATATAATAAGAGAAACCAATATAATCAACTGTTCCTTCTTTTAAAGCCTTTAAGTCATCTTTTGTAATATCTAAATTAAATCCTTTTCTTTCAAACATCTTTAATGCATATGCAGGATAATGTCCACGGCATTGTACATCACAAAAGAACCAACGATCATGCATGGCTTCAACTGATAACATCATATCAGCTGGACGACATGAGAATGGATAAATTGGAACCATTGCGATCATATTTCCAATTCTAAAATCTTTATTAATCTCATATCCAGCTTTCACAGCTAGAGCACTTGCTACTAATTCATAATGACCACATTGATACATTGCTTCTTCAGGATTTGGATAATTACCAAAATGAGCTCCTGAGTTTGTCCAACCAAAGATATCATTTTTAAAGTTCATTTGATTATTAATTTCATTAAAAGTCATCCAGTATTTTACTTTTCCTTTGTATCTTTCAAAACAAACCTTCGCAAACTTAACGAAGAAATCAATTGTCTTTCGATTCATGAAACCACCATATTCTTTTGCAAGATGATAAGGCATTTCAAAATGTGATAAAGTTACGACAGGTTCAATTCCATATTTTAATAATTCATCGAAAACATCATCATAAAACTTTAATCCTTCTTCATCAGGTTGTTCTTCATCACCATTAGGAAAGATTCTTGTCCATGCTATAGATGTTCTAAAGCATTTAAAACCAAGTTCTGCAAACAATGCAATATCTTCTTTATAACGATGATAAAAATCAATACCTACATGATTAGGGTAATACTTCCCTTCTTCAATTGTATCAGTAATAACACGCGGAACCCCATGAGCTCCTGCAGTCATCACATCTGCAACACTATACCCCTTAGAAGTTTCTAACACACCACCTTCAAATTGATGAGCAGCTAAAGCTCCACCCCATAAAAAGTCTTTGCTTAATACCATATTATATCCTCCGTTTCTTGTCTTTATTATACTACTAAATTAACAAAATTTAATCATTATTTTTTCATTATACGAAAAACATTTTTATGTTTTGAAAACTAATTATGAACTGTGTGATGAAAGGTTGGTGAACTTTCATCAATAACTTCAAACTGATACCCTTTTTTAATCAAATACTCTAAGATAGAAGGCAACGACTTGACAGTATTATCACAAGAGGCACTATCATGCATTAAAAACATAATATCTTCGCTGTTCCCAATTTCTTCAATTGCTTTTTTCTTTAAACCACTAACAGTCTTAATATTTTCACCATCACCATTAATACTTGTCCAATCATAATATTGATATCCTAAATCAATGACTTTGTGGGTTAATCTTTTCATAATCCCAACATTATATTTCTTAGAAACAAGATTACTAGAGCCCCCTGGAAATCTCATATAACGAGAATAAACACCGGTTTGTTGATATACCAGTTCTTTGATTTGATTAAGATCAGTAATATAGTTCTTTAAAGAACTATATATCTTTTCATAATCATGACTAAAGGTATGAAGTCCTATGGTATGCCCTTGTTCATGTGCTTCTTTAATATAATGATAATCATTAGGAGATGTTCCTGTCACAAAGAAAGTCGCTTTTATATTATATTTTTTAAGTATTTCTAGAACTTTTTTAGTATTTCTTGATGGTCCATCATCAAAAGTTAAATAACAAGTTTTGATTCCATCTTTTACTGCTTCAATATTATCATATTTACTAAAGACTTCTACTACTCTTGGATATACTTCTTTATTGCCACTCGCATCTAAAACATGATAATAGATAGTATACTCGCCTATTTTATTAATATTTAGTTTTGAATCATCAATTGTATATTTGGGATTTTTATCATGATCATCGATAATTTGAACACCTTTTTTTAAATCAATAGTTTCACCCAAAAGCATACTAGCTTTATCTAATCCTAATAATGAAGGAGCTTCATTATCTTGTTTTTCTACCATGACATATGCAAACTTTTCAGTCCTGTTCTTATAACTATCTTCTACAACAACAATAACTTTATATGTTTTGACCTCATTGAAAATATAATCTTGTTTAAAATAAACATGTGTTTTTGAATCATCTATTATATTCTCTACTAATGATTCTGGTTTTACTGTTTCATTCTTTAATATCTTGATGTTTTTTGTATCAAAAGAAGGAGATATCTTATCATCAATAAATACTTTTAAAGAAAAAATCTTTTCTTTATAAATATAATCAATTTTATATTCTCCAAGATTTTGATTATTAACTTGAGGATGTATTTTTATATCATTGATATCCATATGACTGACTGCATCTATATAGTCATATGGTTTGATTTCATCATATAAGGCAAGATGAACTTCATCTTGTATAAAATGAATACGTGGTTGCCTAGAGATAAAAACAATGATTATTCCACATAATATAATTCCTATAGAAAAAAAGACTTTCTTCATATGTCTCACCAAGATACTATATGATAGAATTGTCTTTTTTAGTCTAATTATTTAAATATTCTTCAATGATTTGTTTTTCACTAAAAGGTAATTTCTCTTTATCAAGAATTTGATAATCTTCATGACCTTTCCCTAGGCATAAAATTACATCACCTTTTTTGGCTTGTTCTAGCGCATAAATAAGTGCTTCTTTACGATCTTCAATAATAATATAGTCACCTTGATATCTATCAATCCCAATGACAATATCTTGACATATATCCAAAACCTTTTCACCTCTAGGATTATCCGCTGTTAGAATAGAAAATGCTTTATACTTTGCGACAACTTCACCCGTATCATAGCGACGTTTGACATCACGATGTCCACCAGCACCATAAACACAGATAAGACGATTAGGATGGTATTCATTGATTGTTTGGATAACACTCTCAAAAGAAAAGGCATTATGAGCATAATCAATAATAACAGTATAATCTTTATGCGTTGGTATAATCTCAACACGTCCTTTTACTCTTACATTTTCTAAAGCTTCTTTAATTATCGATGTGTCTATTTTTAAAAGTGCACAAACCATAATTGCGACTAAAGAATTATAGACACTAAAGTTTCCTGGAATATTTGTTTCAAATGTATCATCAATAATTCCATTCGTTTGAAATGATACACCTAAAATACCTGGTCTTTGTAGTAATTGAATATGAGAAGCTTTTAAATCACTTTGTTGATGAATAGAATATGTGAGTATTTGGCATTTGACATCTTTAATCATATCTTTATAATGCTCATCATCAGAATTAAAAATTCCAATTTTACACATTTGAAACAACATTTTTTTGCATTCCATATAGTGTTCAAAAGAACGATGTTCGTTTTCACCAATATGATCAGAAGAAAGATTTGTAAATATTCCATAGTCAAAATCTATTCCCGCAACACGATTCAACATCAAGCCTTGTGAAGATACTTCCATAACACAATATTCACATCCAGCTTCAACCATTTCATTCATTAATTTTTGAAGTTCAAATGATTCTGGTGTTGTGTTTTTTGTTGGTCTCAATTGACCATTAACAATTGAACCAATTGTACCAATAATGCCTACTTTTTTAGAAGCATTTTGAAGGATAGACTCCATCATATAGGAAGTTGTTGTCTTACCTTTTGTGCCAGTAATCCCAATCACTGTCATCTTACGACTTGGATGATCATAAAAAGCACATGATAACAATGCTAATGCATATCTCGCATCATCAACCTTAACAAAAGTAACACCACTTCTTTGGCTCACTACTTTTTCAACAACTATAACGTTTGCGCCTTGTTTGATCACTTGATCAATATAATCATGACCATCAACATTGGCACCTTGAATACATACAAATAAGCTTCCCAACTTAACTTGTCTTGAATCGTAATCAATTTGAACGACTTCTTGATCAATATTTCCTTGTAATAATTGATAATCAATTTCTTTTAATAGTTCTTCTAGTTTCATTTTTCTCACCATTTTCATTATATATGTTTTTACTTATGAAAGAAAGGAAAAATCATCCGAAGATGATTTTATAAACTTGTGAGTTTCATATCCCCACTCTTTATATAATTTAACTTTCTAAAAGCTTTATACATCCCAAAACAAATAACAATTGGTAAAACAACATCTACCAAAATCAAAGGTAACCAAAAAGATGAACCCATTACTTGAATACATTCTAGTAACCCTACCAGTCCTGCTGTTCCCATTCCAGAACCTACTGCCGTACATTTAATTCCCAGTATAGCTGCTGAAAGAGGTCCAGTAATTAAACTTGCAACAATTGGTGGTAACCATATAAGAGGTCTTTTGACAATGTTTTTAAACTGCAACATACTTGTTCCCACGCCAATTGCGATAACATCACCAATCGAATTATCATCTAATGACATAATCGCAAGTCCGACCATTTGAGCACAACAACCAGCAAGTGCTGCCCCGGCAGCTAAACCATCTAATCCAAGCATGATCCCTATGGCGGCTGATGATATTGGAGCCGTTAATGCCATACCCATCAAAACCGCAACAATCATCCCCATTAATAGTGGTTGCATTCTGACTCCTTGATTAATTAAATCGCCTAGAAACACAATGACTTGTGATATATAAGGACCAATAAATTTTGTAACAATTCCAGCGCATAGTATTGATGTAAAAGGCACTAAAATAATATCTAAAGGGGTTTTATCCTGAACTAACTTTGTTGCCTCAACAGCAACAATAACCGCTAAATAAGCTGATACGGGATTTCCAACTGCAACGGCTACATTGCCATTTGTGATAGTAAAAGTTCCCGCACCTATTGTTCCAGCAATAACTGCTGATATCATGTTTAGACCTTTCGCTTCAATGACATAGGCAATCCCCACACCAATCGCAGGCCCCATTAAATAACTTGCGATTTGTCCCCAATTCACTAAATCATTGAAGTGAATTGCTAAACCAATCTGCTTTAAAATTGTTCCAATAATAAGACTCGCAAAAAATCCATATGCCATTCCATTTAATGTCTTAACAACATAATTTTCTCTACGCACCACTCTTGCCATAATTCTATCCTCCCTTTGAATATGTTATTGTCATATTCTTTGCCCATTTTCCTTTTCTAAAGAAATACGTTGAAACAAACGATTTTAAGATATCACATGATTCTACAATCATAAATAGTAAAACAAGTGGGATATCAAAAAACATTGATAAAACAGTTGAAAGAATAACACCCGCACACCATAAGAATCCGGAGTCCATTAATAATGTAGAAAAAGTATCGCCACCAGCCCTTAGCGTAAAGAATATACAAACATTATAAGCAAAAACAGGTAATAACATTGCTTTAAAACGTATAAGTGTAACTATTGTTTCTTTAATTCTATCATCTACATTATAGAACTTTGCAATGTATGGTGCTAGGAATATAAACAATAGCCCTATTGATAATGCGACTAAAACACCAAACATCAATAATTTATTCGCATTAGCCTTTGCTTCTTCTATTTGATTAGCCCCTAAGCGATTTCCAATCATAATAGAAACAGCACTGGATAATCCTCCAAATATAATAAAAGCAATTTGTAATACTGTATCAACAACACTAATTGCTGAAATTAAGCTTTCATCGCTACGCATATATGATAAAAATATCATCATCATTCCTAATGAAAAGAGAATTTCATTAATTGTCAAAGGAATAGCTTTTTTGATCATTGATCTAATCATCATAATATCTAAATGAAAGAGATCTTTTAAACTGATATGGAAAAGATGTTTCTTTCTTATCAGAATGATAATGTATATAAACATTTCAACAAAACGGGCAATTGCAGTTGCAATCGCTGCTCCTTGAACCCCAAGTTCAGGAAAACCAAAGTTACCAAAGATTAAAAAATAATTCAAAGTTGTATTTGTCACAACCGTAATAGCTCCTACTAACAATTGTATTTTATTGATTCCTACTGCTCTAAGTGCCATCATCACACTAAAACTAAAGGCAAAAGGAATATAGGTAAGTAAGGCATATTGCAAATAGCGTAAGCTTTCACTGAGAACTTGTTGATCAGAAGTGAAGATTAACATCAGTTGTTTAGGAAAAAATAACAAAGCAATCACAAACAAGCTTGCGATGATTTGACCACATACAATATTTATATTGAGTATCTTTTGACAGTTCTCCTTGTTTTTCGCACCATAATACTGTGCAATAAATATTCCAGCAGCACCACATATACCAAACATTGTTGAATTGAATATCAGGTAAACTCTATTAGCCACCGTTACAGATGTTAAAGCGACACTCCCAACACTACCTATCATTATATTGTCAATTAAATTGACAAAGCTAGTCACAAATTGTTGTGCCATAATAGGTAAAGCAATTGATAAAGTTGTTATATAAAATTTCTTGTTACCAAAAAACTTTTTCATTTACTGATCCTCCGGTTTCTTTTTCTTCATAAGTTGAGGAAAGGCTTTTGTAATACGACGATCTGTATAACTTTTTTGTTTATATACAGTTTTATAAAAATCTTCATCACTTTTCTTCATCATATCAACAAGTTCTATCATATTACTACGATACTTTTCAAACTCATCAAATGCCCCTTGCGCATAATTTTCAATATCTTTAATAAAATCTTCTATACGATCTTCTAATCTTGCTAATTTCTTAACTGTTATTGCTAAATCAATAATCAAAACAGTTGATAAAGAGGTTGCAATAATAATTAACAAAGTCATACTGTATTGATTTAGCCATGTTAGAATTGATGGTTGAATATATTTAACAGCGATTACACTAAACAATCCAAAAACCAAAAACCCTTCTAAACATACTCGTCCATTAACATGAAAGGCTTTATCACTATAATCCCACCATCTTTGATGATACATTTTTTCCATTCCCCATGATGTAATATACTCGATAACACAAGCTACAAATGCCCCTTCAATAAAGATTGAAAGAAAGCCTTCGTTTGGTGAAAACAATAAAGAAACAGCCAGTGCTCCTACTCCATAAATAGGAACAATCGGTCCATTTAAAAAACCACTATTTTTTATTTTATTTCTTAAAATTATAGGCAGAACAAAAGATTCCCATATCCATCCTGCAAAGGCATAGATAAAAAATGAAATGATAAGTGAACTGACATATTTCTCCATAATATTTCCTCCATAATATAATAAAAACGTTACAATGTAACGTTAAGTGTAAATTGGTGGAGCTTAGCGGGATCGAACCGCTGACCTCCTGCGTGCAAAGCAGGC
>CAZWXH010000005.1:0-19461 GCA_964637725.1 uncultured Coprobacillus sp.
GAAGATCAAAAAAGATTTATGCTTCACTATAATTTCCCTCAATTTTCCGTTGGGGAAACGGGAAGGTATGGAGCTCCAGGTCGTAGAGAAATAGGACATGGTGCATTAGGAGAAAGAGCTTTAGCTCAAGTTATTCCTAGTGAAGATGAATTCCCATATACAATTCGTCTTGTTTCTGAAGTATTAGAATCAAATGGTTCTTCTTCACAAGGTTCTATATGTGCATCTTCAATGGCTTTGATGGCTGCAGGTGTACCAATTACAAATCCAGTAAGTGGAGTTGCAATGGGACTTGTTAAAAAAGGTGATGATTATACAATTTTAACTGATATTCAAGGTATGGAAGATCATTTAGGTGATATGGACTTTAAAGTTGCAGGTACTAAGAATGGTATTTGTGCTTTACAAATGGATATTAAAATTGATGGTATAACAAAAGAAATCTTGCAAGAAGCTTTAGCGCAAGCAAAAGTGGGTAGACAAGTGATTATGGATAATATGTTAGGAGCTATCTCTGAAACAAGAGAACAATTAAGTGATTATGCACCTAAAGTATTTATGATGAGAATTGAACCAGAACAAATCAAAGATGTCATTGGACCTGGTGGTAAAAACATTAATGAAATCATTGAGAAATCAAATGATGTAAAAATTGATATTGAACAAGATGGTCGTGTCACTATTTATCATTTCGATCAAGATGCTATTAATAATGCTGCAAGATTAATCGAAAATATTGTTAAAAAAGCTGAAGTTGGAGAAGTTTATGACGGTAAAGTTGTAAGAGTTGAAGACAAGTATGCTTTTGTTGAAATATTTGAAGGAACAAATGGTTTCTTACATGTTGGAGATGTTGCACATGAAAGAACTGAAAAAGTATCTGATGTTTTAAAACTTGATGATGTTGTAAAGGTAAAAGTTATAAAAATTACTGATAAAGGTGTTAATGTTTCTAGAAAAGCATTATTACCTAGACCAGTTCAAGCAAAAGAAGAAAAAAGTGAATAAAATAATTTTGGCATCAACTTCGCCAAGAAGAAAAGAATTACTTGAAAAAGCAGGCATCGATTTTATAATCGATGCTTCTTCTATAGATGAAACTATGGATGAAAATTTACCTTTACAAAAAAGACTTGAGAACTTAGCAGTACAGAAAGCTAAACCGATTCATGATCGATATCCTGATGATATCATTATTGGGGCTGATACAATTGTATATTTCGATAATCAAGTTATTGGAAAAGCGAAATCAGCTGATGAAGCAAAAAGGATATTATTAATGTTGTCTTCACATAAACATTCTGTATATACAGCAGTTGCTATTTATTTTAAAGATGAGTTGATTACATTTGTTGATCAAACTGATGTCTATTTTAGGGACATTTCATTAGATTTAAATGATTATATTCATTCAAATGAATGGCAAGGTAAAGCAGGCGCATATGGCATTCAAGGAACTGCTAATATGTTTGTTGAAAAAATTGTTGGTGATCGTGACAATGTGATTGGATTACCAGTTAAAAGAGTGATTGAATTATTATATAAGAAGAATGCAATTTAGTATTCTTTTTTATATATGTTGTTGTATTTTTGATGTATTATGTAAACGCATTCTTTTTTTGTTGTGTTTTGTTGTGGTTTTGATTATAATATAATGGTAGAAAAAAAGTGGAGGATATAGATATGGATAAAAAAGTAAAAAGAATAGCTTTACTATCTGGAGGGGGAGATTGCCCAGGTTTAAATGCTGTTATTAGAACAATTACAAAAACTGCAATTCGTAAACATGGTTGGGAAGTTATTGGTTATGTTTATGGATATAGAGGATTATATAATAATGATTATATTGAATTAACTGAAGAAAAGGTTGAAAACATTTATAAAGAAGGTGGAACTATTTTATATAGTTCTAACAAAGATAACCTTTTTGATTATTTGGTTGATGATGGCCATGGTGGGAAAGTAAAAAAAGATGTTAGTGATATTGGTGTTCAAAACCTAAAGGATGCAGGTGTTGATGTTTTGGTTGTTTTAGGTGGCGATGGAACTTTAACAAGTGCTAGAGATTTTTCTCGAAAAGGTGTTAATGTTATTGGTGTTCCTAAAACAATGGACAATGATTTATCAAGTACTGATTTAACTTATGGTTTTATAAGTGCTATGAGTGTTGGTACTGAATTTATTGATCGTTTACAAACGACTGCAAAATCTCATCATCGTGTTATATGTTGTGAATTGATGGGAAGAGATGCAGGGTGGATTGCTTTATATTCAGGATTGGCTGGAAATGCCGGTGTTTGTTTAATTCCTGAAATTCCTTTTACAATTGAAAACATTGCTAAACATATAGCAAAACGTGACGAAGAAGGTTATCCTTATACTGTTATAGCAGTTGCTGAAGGTGCTAAGTACGCAGATGGAACTAAAGTTATTGGTAAGATTGTAGAAGATTCACCTGATCCAGTACGTTATAGTGGTTTAGCTGCCAAAGTCGCTGATGATTTAGAAGCTGTTGTTCCTAATCATGAAGTCCGTTCGGTAAATCCAGGACATATTATTCGTGGTGGTGATATTGCGCCTTATGATAGAATTCTTTCTATTCGTTTTGGTGTCCATGCTTGCGAAATGATCAACAAAGGTCAATTCGGTAATGTGGCAACAATTCGTGGAGAAAACATGAGTTTTACATCACTTGAAGAAGTGATTGGTGATGCAAAAGTCGGTAAACAAAAATGTGTTGATCCTCAAGGTGAACTTGTCAATGCTGCAAAAGCTATTGGTGTTTCATTCGGTGATGAATAAAAGTCCAGAGATGGACTTTTTCTTTATTAAAAAAGATTGCTTAAATATATATATTTTGTTAGAATTGCTAGTGAGTTTAGGAAGGTGAAAATATGGTTGATCAACTAATTAGTGAAGGGCAGTATCAAGATGCATTGTCTTTGTTAACTGATATAAATGACGAACAAACAAGATATTTAAGATTGGTTTGTTTAGTTGGTTTAAATGAGTATCAAAAAGCCAAGCAAGAAGGCTTAGTTGCTAAAGCAAATGCGAAAGAAACATACTATGATATTGTTTCTATGTATGTAACAACTTTAAAAGAGTTAGGTGAGTATGAGGAAGCAATTGATATATTAATTGAAGAACTATCAATGCCTTATGTTCCTTATCAATATGAAATGTTGTTTAATACGGCATATGATGAATTGTTATTAGATAAACAAGAAGCCAACTATCAAGTAGAATCTAAAAATCAGATCTTTTCAATTGAAGAAATTGCTCAATTATTAAAGAATAAACAATGTAATGATGATCTTTTATATATGGCTATAGATCAATTACAACAATTAAATGTTCGTATGATTATTCCTGTTATACAAGATTATTTAATGAATCAAGACAATCATTTTTTTGCTAAAACTTTAATTATTGAAATCATGATTGATCAACAAGTAGATGAAGACTTTGAAGTTGATAAGTTCGGTCAAATTTATCAAATAAACCCTAGCTATATGCCTCTTGTTTTACAACAAGAACAATATATGGGAGTTTATAAGTACTTAGAGAGTGGACTAGAAGATGATAACCCTAATTTATTGCAACAATGCATCGAGTATTTAGAATACACGTTATATGCGATTTATCCTAGAGAAATCTATGAAGATGAATACAATGTTCTAGCAGCAGCAATTCATTATTATGTTGCGACTTTACAATCAATGGAGATTGATATTGAAGAGCTAGAGGTTATATATTATTGTGGTAGAAATGAAATAGAACAGCAAGTTTTAGCACTCAAACAAATAGAGTGTTAAATTAGTTGCAATATTAGAGTTATTCATGTATAATAAAGCATGTTAAATTAATGGAGGAAGTATAAATGAAAACTGTTTGTAATAAACTAGAAAAATGTATGATTGAAGTGAAAGTAGAGTTCACTACAGAAGAATGGAAAGAAGCTCAAGATAAAGCGTTAAATAAGTTAGCTAAAAATGTAAAAATTGATGGATTTAGACAAGGGAAAGCTCCTATCAATATGATTAAATCAAGAATCGGAACTGCTGCTATTTTAGAAGAAGCAACTGATATTATTTTACAAACAAGCTATGCTGGTATATTGGTAGATAATAACATTCAACCAGTTGGACAACCAGAAGTAAAAATTGATGAATTAACAAAAGAAGTATTAAAAGTCACTGTCAATGCGCCTGTTGCTCCTGAAGTTAAATTAGGAAAATATAAAGGATTAGAAGTTAAAAAAGACAGTGTTAAAGTAACAAAAAAAGATGTTGATGCTGAATTAACAAATTATCAAAATCAATTTGCTGAATTGGTTATTAAAGAAAAAGGTAAAGTTGAAAACGGCGATACAGCTATTATCGATTTCGAAGGATTTAAAGATGGTGTTGCTTTTGATGGTGGAAAAGGTGAAAACCATCCATTAGAAATTGGTTCAGGATCATTTATTCCTGGTTTTGAAGAACAAGTTATTGATATGAAAATTGATGAAGAAAAAGAAATTAATATTACTTTCCCTGAAAACTATCAAGCACCTGATTTAGCAGGAAAAGAAGTTGTTTTCAAAGTAAAAGTTCATGAAATCAAATCTAAGGTATTACCTGCAATTGATGATGAACTCGCTAAAGATGTTAATATTGATGGAGTTGAAACATTAGCTGATTTAGAAACTTATACAAAAGAACAACTTAAGAATAAAAAAGAATCAGAAGCTGAAAGTAAATTTAGTGATGATGTATTTAAGGCAGTTGTTGAAAACACACCACTTGATGTACCAGAAGCAATGATTGAAACTGAAACTCAATCAATGGTTAGAGAAGTAGAACAAAACTTATCTCAACAAGGATTAAACATGGAATTATTCCAACAATTAACTGGGAAAACTATGGATGATGTAAAAGCAGAGATGAGAGAACAAGCTGAAAACCGTGTTAAATTTAATTTAATTCTTGCCGAAGTAGTAAAAGCAGAAAATATTGAAGTAACAGAAACAGAAGTAGATACTGAAATTACTGAAATCGCTTCTTATTATGGTAAAGAAGTTGATGAAGTGAAAAAGATTTTTGAAGGTCAATTACAACAAATTAAAAATGATTTAGCAACTCGTAAAGCAGTTCAATTAATCAAAGATAATGTGAAATAAGACGCTGCTATGCGTCTTGTTTTATTCAAATGCAAAGTCATAGACAATAGATAGTGTTTTGTATATAATGTTGATTATAGAATTGATATATAATGTTTTAAAAGGAGGTAATGAATATGGAAGAATTAGATATAGTAGTTGATTTACCTGTTGTATGTACAAGAGGTATGATTGTTTTTCCTGAACATGAATTATCTTTAGATGTTGGAAGAAGTTTTAGTCTAAAGGCGATTGAAAATAGTGTTAATGAACATGATGAAAACATTGTGTTTGTTTCTCAAATAAATCCACTTGATGAAAATGCTGATTTTGATCATGTTTATCATTATGGAACTTTATGTAAAGTAAAGAGAAGATTGAAAAGAGATAATCATGGGACTATTAAATTAACAGTAGAAGGACAAAAAAGAATTGAAATTTTAAGTTTAGAAGAAAGAAATGGATGTTTATATGCAAAGACTAGATATCTTGAAGATATTATTGGTGATAAAAACGAAGAAGTAGCATTGATTAGAAAAATTAGTGATCAAATGCAATCTATGAGCAAGAATCTTCAAATGTTTCCTCGTGAAGTCTTCTCTAATATTTCTCAAGGAATGAAACCTAGTGCTTTAGCAGATACTATTGGTCAATATATTAATGTTGAAATAGCAACTAAACAAAGTATATTAGCTGAATGTGATGTTAATAAACGTTTGCTTCTTGTACTTGCAAGTATGGAAGAAGAGAAAGTTATTAATGAATTAGAAGAAAAAATTAATAATAAAGTTAAGGAAAGTATTGATGAGAATCAAAAAGAATACTATCTTAGAGAAAAACTTCGTGCTATTAAAGAAGAGTTGGGTGATACGCCAAACAAAGAAGATGACACTGAAGCTATTTTAAAAGAATTGGATGCTCATCCATATCCGGAATATATTAAAGAAAAAGTCAAAGAAGAGTTAAGACGTTATGATATGATGCCTGCGGCTTCTTCAGAAGCCAATGTTGTTCGTACTTATATTGATTGGGTTTTAAAAACACCTTGGTATCAACAAACAGAAGATACTGATGATATATCAATTGTTGAAAAAGTATTGGATGAAGATCATTTTGGTTTAGAGAAACCTAAAGAAAGAATTGTTGAACATTTAGCTGTTAAACAAATGACTCAATCTTTAAATGCGCCTATTATATGTTTAGTAGGTCCACCAGGAGTAGGAAAGACTTCTATCTCAAAATCAATTGCAAGAGCATTAGGCAGAAAGTTTGTAAAAGCATCACTTGGTGGTGTTAAAGATGAAGCTGAAGTTAGAGGTCATCGTAGAACTTACTTAGGTTCAATGCCTGGTAGAATTATTCAAGGTATGAAAAAAGCCGGAGTCATTAATCCAGTATTCTTACTTGATGAAATTGATAAAATGTCAAGTGATTATAAAGGTGATCCAACAAGTGCAATGCTTGAAGTTTTAGATCCTGAACAAAATCAATTTTTCTCAGATAATTATTTAGAAGAACCTTATGATTTATCTAAAGTACTCTTTATTGCTACTGCAAATGATTTAGGAAGTATTCCTGAACCATTAAGAGATCGTTTAGAAATCATTGAAATATCTTCATATACAGAACAAGAAAAATTACAGATTGCTCAAAACCACTTGTTAAAAAAGGAAATTGAGTTACATGGCTTGAATTCTCAACAAGTTTTAATATCTGATGAGACTATGATGTATATAGTTCGACATTATACAAGGGAATCTGGGGTGAGACAATTAGAAAGATTAATTGCTCAGATATGTCGAAAGTCAGTATTAAAAATATTAAAGAATAAAGATTTGATTGTTGATCTTAAAATTACTGATCTTGAGGATTTCTTAGGAAAAGCACCATTTGAACATACAAGAAAAATGGACAAACCACAAATTGGGGTTGTCACTGGTATGGCATATACTCAATATGGTGGAGATATTCTACCTATTGAAGTGAATCATTTTAATGGAACTGGTCAGTTTATAATTACTGGTCAATTAGGTGATGTTATGAAAGAATCTGCATCAATTGCTTTAGACTATATGAAAGCAAATCGTGATAAATATGGACTACAAGAAATTGCATTTGATAAAGAAGATATTCACATTCACGTGCCTGAAGGGGCTGTTAAAAAAGATGGACCAAGTGCTGGAGTCACTTTAACAACTGCCATCTTATCTGCTTTTAGTAATCGAGCTGTAAGAGATGATGTTGCCATGACAGGTGAAATTACATTAAGAGGTCAAGTCTTACCGATAGGTGGCTTAAAAGAAAAATCAATATCGGCACATCGTAGTGGGATTAAAACAATTATTATCCCTAAAGATAATGCAAAAGATATCGACGATATTCCAAAGTCAGTTCAAAAAGATTTAGATATTGTTTTAGCTGATCATATTGATCAAGTGATTGAACATGCGTTTATAAAATAGAGTCATCGTATTGACTCTATTTTTCAGGAGGATATAAAATGTATAAAATAAATAAAGTTGAATTTATGCTTTGTGCTGCTTGGAAGATACAATGGCCTGATAATACATTGCCTGAAATTTGTATGGCAGGAAGAAGTAATGTAGGAAAATCTAGTCTCATCAATACCATCACTAATCACAGTAAGTTGGCGAAGGTGTCTGGAACACCGGGGAAAACACGCACACTTAACTTCTTTAATATAAACGATGAACTTCGTTTAGTGGACGTGCCAGGATATGGTTATGCAAAAGTCAATGATAAAATCAAAGAGAGTTTTGGTGATATGATTGATACATATCTTAAAGATCGTGATAATCTCAAAGGTCTTGTTTTGATTGTAGATTACCGACACAAACCAACACATGATGATATTGGTATGTATGAATATGCTAAGTATTATCATATTCCTGTTATTGTTGTTGCTACAAAAGAAGATAAAATAAAAAGAAATGACTTAAAAAAGAATGAGAAATTAATTAAAGAGACTTTGAAATTTCATCCTAACGACTCATTTATACCATTTTCTAGTTTGAGTAAAACAGGAATTGATAATGTTTGGGATGCAATTATAGAATTATGTCATCGCTAATTTGTTTGTAGTTATATATAATCATATATGGGGGGATAAATATGTTAAATATTATATTATGTTGTGCATCGGGGATGTCAACAAGTCTATTAGTTGAAAAAATGAAGAAATCAGCACATCAACAAAACATCAAGGTTGATATTTGGGCTGTAAGTACTGAAGAAATAAAAGACAATGCTTTAAAAGCCGATGTTATTTTACTTGGACCACAAGTAAGATACGCAAAAAAACGTATTGAAGATGATGCTAATGGTGTACCTGTTGCACATATTGGGATGCGTGAATATGGAATGATGAATGGGGAAGCTGTTTTAAAGCAAGCAATTGAAATGATTGAAAAGAAACACTAATTGTTGTTTCTTTTTTTCATATTTTATAGTTATTTGCATACAGTTTGATAGGAGGGAAAGTATGCAAAAAATATATTTTAAAAAAATGGTTGACCTTGATCATAAGTTAAAGGAATTGGTTTCTGTTTCAGTTGATGAATCAATTAATTATAAAATGGAAACTCAAGGAATGAGAGCTGTTGGTTGTATAATGATTAATGGTGAGTTTAAAGATGAAGAAGTAAAAAAAGAGTTCCATGAATCTATCGATTTAGATATATTGGCTCAGTTTGACAAAATAATTGATAAAAGAGATTTTCATATAAAAGTTGAAGATTTTGATTATTCTTTTATTGAAGGGAATTTATCATTAGTGATTCAAACTTCAGTCTATGGTGTAAAAGATGATGAAGATAGAGTTATTGAAACTCAAGAACGAAAGGATAGTTCTGACGAAGAAATCGTTGATGAAATAGAGAATCTTTTAAGAGAAGAAGAGGAACTTGATGTATCTTTTCTTGAAGAACCGGTGGTTGAAACTCAGAAAATTCAAGATATTATAGAAACAAGTCAGACAGATAAAGTCATTGTTGATAAAGAAGAAAAAGAGGTTTCTTTAGAAGAAGATGATGATCTTGGTACTTATTATTTATATATTGTGCAAGATGGAGATAGTTATCAATCTATAGCTGCTCGTTATCAAGTTGATGAATATAAACTAAAAGATTATAATCATGAACGATCTTTATCTAAGGGAGCTATTGTTATTGTTCCATATTATTCATGAATCAAATTATTTTAGAATATTATTCTTTACGCATTGTTGGTCAAATCAAACTCACTTCAAATGTTTATAAAATAAAGACAAGTGATAATTGTTATATTATTAAAATTGTTAAAGATAAACATATTGAAAAAGTATACGATTATATTGAAACATTGCATATTAAATGCTTTGTTTCAATATTTCTTAATAAAAACAATGAAATTTTAACTCCTTATCAATCAAATTTTCTTTATTTAATGCCTTATATTGATAATAGCCAAGGAATGTTAAAAGAAATGAAGATAAAATTTTATTTTGAGACTTTAGCTTATCTGCATTATAATAGTTTTTATTATACAAAAGTTAATCAACAATATTTTGAGACTTTACAAGATGATATTCTTATGATTATTAATGAGAGAACTATTTATTATCAACAAATGATCCAAAACTTTGAGAACATTGTATTAAGATCACCAAGTCAATGGATGTTAGTTATGAATTATTATAGAATTTATGAATCGTTATGCGGGGCAAGACAATATCTTTCGCAATATATAGAACATACTAAAGATTTTCATCAAGTGAGAGTTTGTTTGAATTACAAACATTTTGATTATGATCATATATCATTAAAACAAAACAAATTTATATCTATTGATAATGTTTGTGTTGATTTGCCTATTTATGATCTTTTTGATATCTATCAAAGAATTCCCGATATTCTTTTTGATCTAGATTGTTTTAGTGAGTACTATTTTAAAAAGATTGAATTAAAACAAGATGAAAAAATGTTATTGTGTTGTTTGATGAATATTGTTCCTATCATTGATTATAAAAATGATGAAATCGAAAATATCATTAAGCTATCAAGACTGCTTTATTACTTAGATTCTATTCACAATTTTATTAACCAATTGTAATTGACTTTCATCACTCACTTTGTTAAAATATGATTACGTTGATGAGGAGGAGTACATTTCGTATTCTTAAAGAGAGTCTCTGGTTGGTGAAAAGAGATAGAAGAAGAAGTGGAAGGTAGCCTCGGAGTATGCTTTTTGAATTCAGTAGAAAAGCACGTATAACTGCGTTAAAGTTTAGAGGTATACAGTTGTATACAAATTAAGGTGGTACCACGAACATTCGTCCTTATACGAATGTTCTTTTTTATTCAAGGAGGAGAAAAGTATGAATTTAAGTAATGAACAAATGCAATTTTATGTATGGATTTTTGCTGCAGTTTTAATTGTTTTTTTAAGTTTTCCTTTATCTAAGAGATTAAAGAAAAACAAAGAACGTAAAGAAAAAGCACAAAGAGCTTATGATGAAAAGAAAGTAATGTATACATATTTGAAACCAGGGATTTTTGATATGATTCCACATGATGATATTACTGCAGCTGCTTTATTTCATTGTATGAGAAAAGAAGATGAAGATTTTGATAACTATTTTGAAAATATGAATAATAGTGAAAGAGTTATTTATGGAGTTTATCAAGTGACTCTTGCTCTTCAAGGATCTAATGCATCTTTACACAGTTTCTTTTTATCGCCAGCAAATAAACCTTTTATTCCCAATATTGTTGAGATTTTTGAAGAAATTGGATCTCATGATATTGCTGTGTTAATGAAAGCTGCGAGAAGATTTGCAGAAATCATTGAAAATAATGAAGATGATGAAGAGGATGATCCAGAAATGGGTGATTATGCAAGATATAACTTCTCTGACTTTACTAATGAGTTTGTTACTTTGGTAAGTACTACAAATTTAAATGGTAAGATGACTGATTATATATTAGCACATAAAGAAGACTTCTATGATAATGATATTCCAGAAGATTTAGAAGAGATTGAAGAAGAAAGTGAAGATGATAGTGATGAAAGAACTAGCGAGTAAATACGATCATCACACAGTTGAAGATGGAAAGTATCAAAAGTGGCTTGATAAAAAATATTTTGAAGCTGGAGATACATCTAAAAAACCTTATAGTATTGTGATTCCACCACCAAATGTTACTGGTAAATTGCATTTAGGTCATGCTTGGAATACAACATTACAAGATATGATTATTCGATATAAAAGAATGCAAGGTTATGATGCATTGTGGTTACCTGGGATGGATCATGCTGGAATAGCCACTCAAGCTAAAGTGGAAGCGAGAATGCGTGAAGAAGGTATCTCTCGTTATGACTTAGGGAGAGAAGGTTTTCTTGACAAAGCATGGTCTTGGAAAGAAGAGTATGCTTCAATTATTAGAAGTCAATGGGAAAAACTAGGACTATCTTTAGATTATTCTAAAGAACGTTTTACACTAGATGAAGGGCTTAGTGAAGCGGTTAATACTGTGTTTATTAAGTTATATGAAAAAGGTTATATTTATCAAGGTGAACGTATTATTAACTGGGATCCAGTTCAAAGAACTGCTTTATCTAATATTGAAGTTATTCACAAAGAAGTTGAAGGACATATGTACTATTTTAAATACAAAGTGGTTGAAACTGATGAAACATTGGTGATAGCGACGACTCGTCCTGAAACAATGTTTGCTGATCAAGCAATTTTTGTTCATCCTGATGATGAAAGATATACTCACTTAGTAGGGAAACATGCGATCAATCCTGCAAATAATGAACCGTTAATCATTATGGCTGATCATTATATTGATATGAGTTTTGGAACTGCTGTTATGAAGTGTACACCAGCTCATGATCCTAACGATTTTGCGTTAGCGAAAAAATATAATTTAAAGATGCCAATTTGTATGCATGATAATGGGACAATGAATGAAATGTGTGGAAAGTATAACGGAATGGATCGTTTCGAATGTCGTGAAGCTTTAATTAAAGACTTCTACGAGGCCGGCGTTGTAGATCGTATAGAAACTCACATTCATCAAGTTGGCCATTCAGAACGTAGCAATGCTGTTGTAGAACCATATTTATCAAAACAATGGTTTGTTAAAATGGAACCACTAGCATCTGAGGCTTTGAAAAATCAAGAAGGAAGCAATAAAGTTAACTTTGTGCCTGGAAGATTTGAAAAAACATTTAAGCAATGGATGGAGAATATTGAAGATTGGTGTGTATCTAGACAACTTTGGTGGGGACATCAAATACCAGCGTGGTATCATAATGAAACTGGTGAGATCTATGTTGGAAAGAGTGCTCCAGAAGATATTGAAAACTGGACACAAGATCAAGACGTATTAGATACATGGTTTTCAAGTGCTCTATGGCCATTTTCAACATTAGGTTGGCCAGATACTGAAAACGAATTATTCAAACGTTATTTTCCTACAAGCAGTTTAGTTACAGCTTATGATATTATTTTCTTTTGGGTATCTCGTATGATTTTCCAATCATTAGAATTAACCGAAGAAAGACCGTTTGAGAATGTTTTAATTCATGGACTTATTCGTGATGAAGAAGGTCGTAAGATGTCAAAATCACTAGGTAATGGTGTTGATCCAATGGATGTTATTGGTCAATACGGTGCTGATACTCTTCGTTTCTTTTTAACAACAAACTCAGCCCCTGGTATGGATTTAAGATATGTTCCTGAAAAACTAGAAGCTTCGTGGAATTTTATTAATAAAATTTGGAATTCTGCTAGATTTGTGTTAATGAATATTGATGAAGATATGAAATATGAGGATTTAGATTTTAGTCAATTGAATTTATCTGATCAATGGATTTTAAATCGTTTAAATGAAGTTATTGCTTCCGTAGATGAGAATATGGATAAATTTGAATTTGTTAATGTTGGAAATGAATTATATACATTTATATGGGATGAATTCTGCTCTTGGTATATCGAACTTGCAAAAGTTCATTTAACAAGTGATGATTCTATCGAAAAGAAAGCAACACAAAACACTTTGGTTTATGTGCTTAATTCGATTGTTCGATTATTACATCCATTTATGCCTTTTGTGACTGAGGAAATTTATCAATCAATCCCTCATTTAAAAGAATCTATATGTATTGCTGATTGGCCAACAATCAATGAAGACTTTAACCAAGTGAATATCAATGATAAATTTCAATATTTATTTGACATAGTAAAAGGCATTAGAAATATGCGTGCTCAATATGTTATTAAAAATTCTATTGAAATTGCCTATAGTATTCAAACTAAAGATGAAGATCTTCCAATTTTACTCAATGAGCTTTCACCATATATCTATAAATTATGCCATGCATTATGTATCGGATATAATGTTGAAATAACATCTAATGTTGCTATTGAAATTATAAAAGGCGGTCATGCATTAATTGTTGAGCTTGGTGACTATATTGATTTATCAGCTGAGAAAACAAAACTAGAAGAGGAATTAAAAAAACTTCAAGGGGAAATCAAAAGATGTGAAGGGATGCTATCTAATCCTAATTTCACAACAAAAGCTCCTCAAGAAAAAGTTGAAGCTGAAAAAACAAAGCTTAAAGATTATCAATCTAAGTATGAAGGAATTAAAGAAAAAATAGAAAACATGTAAAAGATGCAAAATATGCATCTTTTTTTATTTTTTAAAAGAAAAATCAAAATTAAAAGCGTATATATAAGTAAGGGGCTATAGAAGAAAGGACAATATAATGAAAGAATTATCAATGCAAGAACAATTAGAAATTCAAGGTGGATCACTATTAGGAAGTGCAATTATTTATTTGATTTTAGGGGCAGGTTTATACAAAATATTCACTTCTAAAAAAGGTCGTATTTCAATCCCTAGGTTGATTCAACTCGAGTGGAGAAATTAATGAAGAAAGGCACATAGTGCCTTTCATATTTTTAAATTTATTTCATATAATTTACAGGGGTGATAAAATGAAGTTTGAAATTAAATTAATTCTATTAAGTTTGGTATTTTCATTTTTATGTATGTTATCATTTACATATGCATGTTCATTTGCTGAAAAAAAGATGTATGTAAATCAAGTCGGTATTTATAAAGAAGAAACAAATAAAGATCAAAAATTAGCTGAGTTAAAACAACAAAGTATTGAAGGCTATGTTTACTCTAAGGATAATCAGTTTTATGTATTGTCAATAATTAGTGATAATTATGATGAAGTTGTAAAGCACAATCAAAGTGTAAAAGGAATTATTAAAGAATATATTGTATCCTCAGATACTAATAATGAATTATTGTTAAATTCATTAAGAAATGGTCAAATTCATGATTAAGACTTTACCAAAAGAAGAAAACCCTAGAGAAAAGGCTTTATCATTAGGTATTGAGTCTTTAAATAATACTGAATTGTTGGCATTGATTTTAAGAACTGGAAATAAAGAAGAATCAGTTTTACAGGTTGCACAAAGGTTACTAGTAGAGATAGGAGGAATGTCTCAGTTAGGCAATATTAATTATGCTTTTTTGGTTTCTATTAAAGGGATTAAACAAGCGAAAGCAATTGAAATACTAGCAGTATTAGAAATCGCAAAAAGATTGAAAGATAAAGACTTTGATAATTCGATAATAACTTCCCCAACTGATGTTTTTCAAAGAATGCGTAATCAACTTATGTTTTTAAAACAAGAACATTTTGTTGTTTTATGCTTAGATAATAAGTGTAATGTCATTAAAGAAAAGACTTTATTTATTGGTTCAATTAATATGAGTGTTGTAACTCCTCGAGAGGTTTTTAAAGAGGCAGTAAGTGTAAGTAGCGCAAAGCTAATCTTATGTCATAATCATCCAAGTGGTGATGCCTCTCCAAGTCAAGAAGATATTCATATCACAGATCAATTTATTAAACTAGGGGAGATGATGTCAATTGAAATACTTGATCATATTATTATTGGATGGAATCAATATTATAGTATAAAAAATACTAAACTTTTCAAAGATAAACATTAGGTATATGTTTGTCTTTTTTAATTTGCTTTTTTTAAGCATAGATATTATAATGTAAAAGATTAGAGGTGATATCTTGTATAAACGTAATGATAAATCAAATAAATATAATAAAAGAATTATTATTGTAACTATAGTCATTGTTGTTTTTTCTATTTTAACATTAATTGTTGGGCGTTCTGCTTCTTCAATTGAGACAATTTTTAAAGATACAATTGCGAATATTGAATATTATATAATCAAAGCACCTATTCAATATATTGGTGGTTTAGTTGATGAATACAACGAACTTAAGGATGTTTATGATGAAAATGCAATATTAAAAGAAAAACTAGATAATTATGCAAGAGAAACTGCTCTTAATGAAGTTTTAGATCAAGAGATGAAACAATTAAAAGAATTAACTGAAATTGATTTTTTACCAACGGATTATAATGTTAAATATACAAGTGTTATTTCTAGAGATGCTGAAAGTTGGAATAACGAGGTTACTATCAATTTAGGAAGTGTTTCAGGTATTAAAGAAGGGATGGCTGTTATCACTTCACAAGGGATGATAGGGACAGTTACAAGTGTCAGTCAGATTTCTTCAACTGTATCATTGTTATCAACTGAAAGTTCAAAAAGTCAATTACCTGTTGTTATTTTAAGTGGTGGTCAAGAGTATTATGGTCTATTAAGTCGTTATGATTTAGAGTCAAAGAGTTATTTAATTACTTTATTAAGTGATGTCGAAAAACTTGAGAAAGATTCGATTGTTGTTACGAGTGGTCTTGGTGGTAAAGGTAAGAGTCCTAAAGGGATATTAGTTGGAACTGTTAACAGTTATACTGCTGGTGATGATTCTACTCAATCTGCTTGTGTTGTTAAACCTTCAGCTAATTTTAATTCATTAAATTATGTTGCGGTTGTACAAAGGGTGAATGAATAATGAAAAACAAAGTCAGAGATAGTTATTTGATAAAATGTTTAGTCATGATTTTTTTGTGTTTTATTATTGATAGCACAATTGCATATTTCTTGCCTTATAACTATGCTAAAACAGGTATCACGATCGTTCCTTGTATAGGCTTAATGATGTATAGTTTACTTGTAAGATCTATTGATGGTGTAGAAAGATACTTTTTCGGTGCTATTTGTGGTGTTTATTATTCAATAGTTTATTCTAACTCTTTAGCTATATATATACTTATTTATACTTTAATTGCTTTTGTTCGTTCATATATTATAAAAATCGGCTCTTTTAACCTTGTTGAATCTATGGCTTTTTGTATTTCGACAGTATTCGCACAAGAAATGGTGGTATATTGGCTTATGTGGATTACCAATGTAACAAGATATTCTATAATTCCGTTTGGTTTAATGAGACTTTTACCAACGATTGGATTTAATATTATTTTATCTATTCTTGTTTATTGGATCTATAATAAAGTCAAGATAGAGGTGGAATAATGAACGTTGAAGTAAAAGGTGTTAATGATATTTTAGTAATGAAAGTTTTTAATGATTGTGATTTTAATTTAATTTTAAATGATATTGAAACACTTTTGGATCAACCAATCTTTAATCAAGATGGGTATTATCCAAGGGTGTTTTTTGATTTTGGTTGTCGACAATTGGAAGATTATGAAATAAAAGAATTAATTACTTTATTATATCAAAAGAAAAAAGTAATCTTTGATGGTATTTCTTTACCCCATATACAAAATCAATTGGATGTTAAAAGAGAACAACTTCATAATGGAGAAGAGGTTTATATTTATAATGAGACATTGTTTTTAGGAGTTGTGAATCCAGGAAGTTATGTTTATTGTTATGATAATGTATATTTCTTAAATGTTGTAAAAGGGACAATTATAGCAATGAATGAAAATATAAAAATCTTTGGTCACGATTTTAAAAATGCTCAAGTTATAATTAATCACGAAACTATACATGATTTGACAACTTCTGCATTGACAAGTGTTTATTATGATAAAGGCAATATTCAAGTTGTAAAGGAGGATGGTTATGAGCAGAACTATTGTAATTACATCGGGTAAAGGTGGTGTAGGTAAAAGTAGTATGAGTATTAATATAGCTTATGCACTTGCTCAAAAAGGGAATCGTGTTTGTTTAATTGATGCTGATTTTGGGTTAAAAAACTTAGATGTGATGATGGGGTTAGAAAATCGTGTTATTTATGATCTAAAGGATGTTATTTCTAATAAATGTTCTTTAAAACAAATATTAGTTAAAGATAAAAGAATGTCTTCTTTATTTTTGTTACCTGCATGTAAGGCTTTATCTTTTGATAGTTTAAATATTGACTACATGATTAAAATGATTGAAGAGTTAAAAGATGACTTTGATTACATTTTAATTGATAGTCCCGCTGGTATTGAAAAAGGATTTCAATATGCGAGTGGTTTATCTAATGAAGCAATTATTGTGGTGACTTTAGATGTTGTTTCTCTACGTGATGCTGATCGTGTTGTAGGATTGTTATTGAAACAAGGGGTAACTACATTACATATGTTAATTAATAAATATAATGATGACGATGTTGTTAAAAGAAGAAGTTTGACGATTAAAGATGCTTATGATATTTTATCTATTCCTTTAATAGGGATTGTTTATGATGATCATCAAATCATTGAAGCCAATAATAAAGGAATGCCAATATATCAAAATAAGAATGCATTTGTATCTGGTTGCTTTGATCGTATTGTAAAAAGAATAGAAGGGGAAGAGGTTCCTTTTCAAAAAAATAAAAAGAAAGCGTTATTTGAAAGAATATTTAGATAATATTTTAAAAATAATTTCATAAGTATAGATGAGGGGTGACATACTTGTGAATGAATTAGATGAAATAAGAAGAAGAATTACAAAGCGAAAAGGAAGGAAAAATCCAAAGCTTACTGATAGACATTTTTTAAAGTTTTATAATGCTATGGTCAAATGTATGGTTGTACTTATGGTTGGAATAGCAATTAGTGCATATGTGAAAACAAGTCCAAATGGGGAATATATAAAGAACTATGTATTAAATGATCTCCATTTTTCTGAGTTTACAAAATGGGTTAATAATCAAATATTATCATTAACGAATGATAATGATAATAATGCTGCCACTGTATCAACAAAGGTAGGATATAAGAATATTGAAGGAAATTACTATACAAACAATAGTAATGAAGTTCTTAATTTTGCTAAGGGAAGAGTTATATATGTTGGTCAGCAAGATATGCTTGGCAAGTATGTGACTGTTTTATTAGAAAACAATGTTGAAGTAACATTTGGCCAAATGACAGATATATTTGTAAGTGCCTATGATCAAGTGAATGCTTCAACGATTTTAGGAACATATCAAGACAAGGTGCTCATTGTATTTACTCAAGGAGATAGGGAAATTGATTATGAGACATTTGAAGAACTTCTTTAGTATTATAGAAGTTCATCCATTAACTTTTCTCTATTTAATCTTAGCTTGGTTTGGAGGATATTTGAAATGGTATCTTTCGACTTTATTGATTGTCTGTATACATGAGATATGCCATCTTTTGATGGCATATTATTTTCATTTTAAAATTAATAAAGTTGAAATTTTACCCTTTGGGGCATATCTATCATTAGATGACTTTTACTTTCATCCAATCTTACATGAATTATGTGTTGTCCTTTGTGGACCATGTAGTCATTTATTTATCGCTTTTTTTATTCAACAAATGACAACTGGTGTCTATCAAGAGTATTTATACAGTATGAATACATGGGTGTTTATGTTTAATCTTATACCTATATATCCCATGGATGGTCATAGAATCATATGTTTACTATTACAATATGTAACAGATTTAAAGGACTCATTTTATATAAGTTTAAAGGTATCAGTCTTTTGTTTTTGTGTATTTAGTTTATTATATTTTAGAGTTAATACCATGGTTATTTTAAGTTATTTATTTATACAACAGTTTTATTGTTATAAGTCTATATCAATATATTTAAGAAAATATTATAGTCAGATATCAACATTTAGTACTGCTTCTAAAATTATTGTTCATAAGGACTTATTGTATCGTAGAGGATATCATAATTATTATTTATTAAATGATAATCTTTATGATGAAAAAGATATTGTCTATTTATTATTAAAAGATGTAAAAAAGCACAAAAACACTTGAATTTATCTTGTGTTTTTATCAACTTTATGGTATTATACAACAGGTATTTCAAATACACACATTGTGGATTCATAAATCAGGTGCCTGAAAAGGTGGTTTGTGTTAGAAGCAATGG
>CAZWXH010000005.1:19471-35924 GCA_964637725.1 uncultured Coprobacillus sp.
GGTATTGAAAATACACACATTGTGAATTCATAAATCGAGTGCCTGTTCATGGTGGTTTATGTTAGAAACAATGGAGGAAAAAAACGAAAGGGAGGAAGTTACAATGGCAGTAATTTCAATGAAAAAATTATTAGAAGTTGGTGTTCATTTTGGACATCAAACAAAAAGATGGAATCCAAAAATGGCTCCATATATCTTTACTTCAAGAAATGGTATTTACATTATTGATTTAAAGAAATCATCAGACAAAATTGATGAAGCTTATGCAGCTATGTTAGACATCGTTGCTAAAGGTGGAAAAGTTCTATTTGTTGGAACTAAGAAACAAGCACAAGAAGCAGTGCAATTAGAAGCAGAAAGATCTGAAAGCTTCTATGTTAATTCTCGTTGGTTAGGAGGAACTTTAACAAACTTCAAAACTATTCAAAAGAGAATTAGAAGATTAAAAGAATTAGAAAAAATGGATGAAGATGGAACTTTAGAATTGTTCACTAAGAAAGAAGCTATCTTACTTAAGAAAGAACAAGCAAAATTAGAAAAGAACTTAGGTGGTATCAAAGAAATGAAGAGATTACCTAATGCTTTATTCGTAATTGATCCTAAAGTTGAACATAATGCAGTTGCAGAAGCAAAAATCTTAGGTATCCCTGTATTTGGTATCGTTGATACTAACTGTGATCCTGATGAAGTTGATTTTGTAATCCCTGCAAATGATGATGCTATTAGAGCAGTTAAATTAATTGTTGCTGCTATGGCTGATGCTGTATGTGAAGCAAAGGGTGAACCTTTAACTGTAGCATATGTAAAAGATGAAGATGATAAAGAAGTCTCTATGAATGATGCTGTTGCTTCTGTAGAACAAAGCAAACAAAATAGAGGTCCTAGATACAAAAATAACAATCAAGCTAGAAACAGAAATGCTGATGTAAGCAGACCAGCTGAAGTTAAAGTTAAAAAAACTGAAGCATAGTTAATTATGGGAAGGCTTATTGTCTTTCCCTTTTTTATAGAAATGAAAACAAATGAAAATGGAGGATTTAAAAAATGGCAATTACTGCAAGTTTAGTAAAAGAATTACGTGAAAAAACTGGTGCTGGAATGATGGATTGTAAAAAAGCATTAGAAGAATGTAATGGTGATTTAGAAGCATCATTCGACTGGTTAAGAGAAAAAGGAATTGCAAAAGCTGCAAAGAAAGCTGATCGTATTGCAGCTGAAGGATTAACTGCTTTTGTATCAAATAATGATAAGGCTGCAATTGTTGAAGTGAACTCAGAAACAGATTTCGTAGCAAAAAACACTGAATTCCAAGAATTAGTAGCATCAATCGCAAAAATTGTTTGTGATCATAATCCTGCTGATTTAGAAGCTGCATTAAAAATTGATGTAGATGGAAAAGATTTAGAAACAGTTATCGCTGAAAAAACAGGGAAAATTGGTGAAAAATTAAGTTTAAGAAGATTCACAGTTTTAAACAAAACTGCTGATGAAGTTTTTGGTGCTTATTCTCACATGGGTGGTAAGATTTCTGCAATTGTAAAAATCTCAAACACAACTGAAGAAAAAGCAAGAGATATCGCTATGCATGTTGCTGCTAGTGCACCTCAATATATCGATAGAACTGCTATTCCTACTGAAGTTTTAGATAGAGAATTAACTGTATTAAAAACTCAAGCAATGGAAGAAAATGCTCAAAGTGCTAAACCAAAACCAGAAAATATTATTGAAAAAATGGTTGAAGGTCGTTTAAATAAGAACTTAAAAGAAATGTGTTTAGTTGATCAAGAATTCATTAAAGATCCTGATCAAACAGTAGCAAAATACTTAGGAGAAGGTGCTGTTGTTGAAATGGTTCGTTTCCAAGTAGGTGAAGGTATGGAAAAAAGAGAAGAAGACTTTGCCGCTGAAGTTGCTGCTCAAATTAAAGGATAATTAAATAATCGGGGGAGGACACTATTGTGCCCTTTTCTTGTAAAATGAAGGAGATTAATATGAAATACAAAAGAGTATTATTAAAAGTAAGTGGTGAAGCATTAGCCGGAGCTCAAGGATTTGGAATTAACCCAGCTGTTGTTAGTGATGTTGCAAGACAAATTAAAGACGCTAAAGACTTAAATGTTGAAATTGCTATTGTATGTGGTGGTGGAAATATATGGCGTGGAAAAACTGGTAGTGACATGGGAATGGAAAGAGCAACTGCTGATTACATGGGAATGTTAGCAACTGTAATGAACGGTATGGCCTTACAAAATGCTTTAGAAGCAATGGGTGTTAATACAAGACTTTTATCAGCAATTGATATGAAAGAAGTTGCTGAACCTTATATTCGAAGAAGAGCAGTTCGTCATTTAGAAAAAGGAAGAGTTGTTATTTTTGGAGCAGGGACAGGAAGTCCATTCTTTACAACAGATACAACTGCAGCACTTCGTGCAGCAGAAATGAATGCTGATGTTATTCTCATGGCTAAAAATGGTGTTGATGGAGTTTATTCTGCTGATCCAAAAATTGATCCAAATGCGCAAAGATTTGAACATATTACTTACTTAGATGTTTTAAATAAAGATCTTCATATCATGGATCAAACTGCAATTACATTATGTAAAGATAACGGTATTGATTTATGTGTATTCAATATGCAAGAAGACGGTAACATTGCAAAAGCTTGTGATGGGACTGTTATAGGAACAACAATTTCAAAAGGGGAGGAATAAATATGTTAGAATTAATTTTAGAAGAAGTAAATGAAAAGATGCAAAAATCTTTAGATGCTTTTAACAAAGAATTAGCTAATGTAAGAACTGGAAGAGCAAACCCAGTCATGCTTGACCGTGTTATGGTTATGTATTGGGGAGAACCTACTCCATTAAATCAAGTTGCTAGTATTTCAGTATCTGAAGGTAGACAATTGGTTGTTAAACCATTTGATAAAAGTACTTTAAAAGATATTGAACATGGTGTCTA
The DNA here is from genome assembly GCA_964637725.1 of uncultured Coprobacillus sp. Lineage (GTDB taxonomy): Bacteria > Bacillota_I > Bacilli_A > Erysipelotrichales > Coprobacillaceae > CAZWXH01. The sequence continues at coordinate 22,433 of CAZWXH010000005.1, forward strand.
TGAGGCTGAGCTTGGATTAACTCCACAAAGTGATGGGGAATTAATTCGTATTAATGTTCCACCATTAACTGAGGAAAGAAGAAAAGAATTCGTAAAGCTTGCTTGGAAGTTTGCTGAAGAAGCGAAAGTTGCTTTACGTAATATTAGAAGAACAGCTAATGATGATGTTGAGAAGGCTGATTTAGCTGAAGATGAAACAAAGAGTGGTAAAGAACAAGTTCAAAAAATAACAGATGAATTTGTAAAGAAAATTGATGATTTAACAAAAGAAAAAGAAAATGATTTAATGACTGTTTAGAGAAAAGGCGAAAGCCTTTTTCTTTTCTTATTTTGTTTTCTTAAATGCTTATCTATGGTATAATACTAAAAGATTACGAGGTGAGTTTATGTTTTTTAAGAAGAAGATCATTCAAACTGATTTAGATATGAATAACATTCCTTCGCACATTGCTTTTATTATGGATGGAAATGGAAGATGGGCAAAGAAAAGAAAAATGCCTAGAACTTATGGTCATCATGAAGGAACAAAGACAATTCGTACATTAGCATTAGAAGCTAATCGTTTAGGCGTTAAGGCAATGACAGTTTATGCTTTCTCTACTGAAAATTTCAAAAGGGAAGCAACTGAAGTTGAATATATTTTTAAGTTACCTAAAGAATTCTTTAATCTATACTTAAAGGAATTAATTGAGAACAATGTTCAAATAAGATATATTGGACATCTTGAATTAGCACCAAAAGAGACACAGAACATTATAAATGAAGCAATTAAACAAACTTCAACAAATAATGGATTAATCTTAACGTTTGCATTTATATATGGTGGACGTGATGAAATTGTTGAAACAACAAAACTCATTTGTCAAAAATACAAAGATGGTGAAATATCTTTAGATGATATAACTGAAGATTATTTTGAAGAGAATTTAATGACTGCTGATTTACCAGGAGTTGATTTAATGATTAGAAGTAGTGGAGAATATCGTTTATCAAATTTTTTACCATGGCAATTAGCATATGCTGAATTTATCTTTGATGATACTCTATGGCCTGATTTTGATGAAGAACATCTTCATAAAGCTATTAGAATATATCAAGGAAGAGAAAGAAGATTTGGAGGTGTAGTGAAATGAAAACGAGAATAATTACTGGTTTGGTATTAATTGCAGTTATTCTTCCATGTATTATTATTGGTAATATTCCTTATCAAATCTTATTAGGGCTACTAGCTGCTGGAGCAGTGTTTGAAATGCTTTCTATTTGTGATCGTCCTAAAGCGAATATTTATTTATATCCTTTGGTAGGATTGTTTGTTTTTTATTCTTTATTTATTGAAACAACTTTATTAATTTCAAGTGCTATTCTTGTTCTTTATTTAATTATATTGTTAGCTTGCAGTATGTTTGATTATGGTATGAATTTTAAACGCCTATGTTATTACTTTACTGTTGGTGTACTGATTGCTATGGGGTTCCATATGCTTTATCAATTAAGAATTCATTATGGTATAGAAGCTATTCTATTATTAGCTTTAGCTACTTTTGGAACTGATACAGGAGCTTATTTTACTGGGATGTTCTTTGGTAAACATAAACTAAATCCTAGATTATCACCTAAAAAGACCATCGAAGGTTCAATTGGTGGGATTGTTTTAGGGACTGTTCTTTCTGTTACTTTTGGAGCATATATTAAAATGGATATGCCAACACTATATTTAGTTATTATATGTTTCATTTTAACAATTACGAGTCAAATTGGGGATCTTACTTTTAGTAGTATCAAACGTACTTTTGAAGTCAAAGATTATTCTCAATTGTTTCCTGGACATGGTGGTGTTTTAGATCGTTTTGATTCGTTTTTATTCAATGCAATGGTTTATGGAATGTTATTACATTTTGCGACTATGGTGGTGAAATAAATGAAAAATATAACAATTTTAGGAGTAACTGGATCAATAGGAACTCAGAGTATTGATGTGATTAAAAATCATCCTGATGAGTTTAATATAGTTGCTATGAGTGCAGGTAAAAATATTTCTTTATTAGAAGATATTTTAAATGATATAAATGTTATGCATATTTGTGTTCAATCACAAGAAGATTGTGAAATGTTATCAGCTAAGTATTCAGATCGTCATTTTTATTATGGTCAAGAAGGGTTGATTTATATTTCTACTTTAAAGCAAGTGGATATTGTTTTAAATGCTATTGTTGGTTTTGCTGGTCTTGTTCCGACAATCAAAGCAATTCACGCAAAAAAAGATATTGCTTTAGCAAATAAAGAAACACTAGTTGTTGCTGGTCATTTAATATGTCCTTTAGTTAAAGAGTTCAATGTTAAGTTATTACCAGTTGATAGTGAACACTCTGCTATTTTCCAATCAATGAATGGAGAACATCATGGCGAGATAGCGAAGATAATCTTAACCGCTAGTGGTGGGAGCTTTAGAGATAAAACACGTGATGAGTTAAAAGATGTTACTGTTAAAGAAGCTTTAAATCATCCAAATTGGTCAATGGGTGCAAAAATTACGATTGATAGTGCTACTTTATTTAATAAAGGCTTAGAGGTTATGGAAGCAAAGTGGTTGTTTGATATTGATTATGATGATATTGAAGTTTTAATTCATCCTGAGAGTATCATTCATTCTATGGTAGAATATGTTGATACTGCTGTTATTGCGCAGCTGGGAACACCAGATATGCGTTTACCAATTCAATATGCTTTAACTTATCCCAACCGTGCTCCTTTAATAAATGCCAAACGTTTATCTTTATCAGATATAGGAGAACTTCATTTCTATAAGCCTGATTTGAAAAGATTTCATGCATTAGAATTAGCTTATTATGCAGGAAGAACAGGTGGATCTATGCCATGTGTTTTAAATTCTGCCAATGAACAAGCAAATCAGATGTTTTTAGAAGGTCAAATTAAATTTTTGGATATTGAAATGTTAGTAGAAGAAGCAATGAATGCTCATACATTGGTGATGAATCCTTCATTAGAGCAATTGTTAGAGATTGATCAATGGGCAAGAGGTTATGTCTTAAAAAGAGTAGGAGAAATAGAATGCGTTTAATTATAGATATGATAGTATTTTTATTTATACTAGGTTCAATTATTATTATTCATGAATTAGGTCACTTTTTAGCTGCGAAATACTTTGGCGTTTATTGTGGTCAATTTTCAATTGGTTTTGGACCTAAAATTTGGTCTAAAAAAGGTAAAGAAACTGAGTATGAATTAAGAGCATTGCCTTTTGGTGGATTTGTCGCCATGGCTGGTGAAGAAGATCAACAAGACAATGAAGAAATGATAGATGTTCCTTTAGAAAGAACTTTAAAAGGTATCAAAACTTATAAGAAAGTTATTATTTTCTTTGCTGGAGTAGCAATGAACTTCTTACTTGCGATTGTGATTCTTTTTGGAGTCAATATCACAACTGGACAAGTTCCTGTAAATAATGCTGAGATTGGAGTAATTACCGAAGGAAGCGCAGCTGACAAAGCTGGTTTAAAACCAGGGGATGTTATTCAAAAAATTGATGTCGCTGAAACTGGAGATTCAATTTTAGTTTCACGTTTTGATGAAATTCGTCTAACAAAAGACAATGTTCATACAGATGCGAATACAATCACGTTAAACATGACAATTCAAAGAGACTCTCATAAAAAGGAGCTTATCGTAAAGGTTGATTATAATACTGCTAAAGAACAATTCATTATTGGCGTTACGCAAGCGACAAGACATATGACTTTTACTGAATCAATTCAAGATACTTTTATCTCTTTTGGAGCATTAAGTATGGCAATTATTAGTGCTATTGGACAATTGGTTACAAACTTTACCAACACAGTAGGCCAATTATCGGGACCTGTGGGTATCTTTAAAATGACTTCGGATATTACCCAAACTGGTCAAATTTCAGTTTTATTTAAGTTTTTAGCAATGTTATCAATTAACGTAGGATTATTTAACTTATTACCAATTCCGGGCTTAGATGGGTGTCAAATTATATTTGCGCTTGTTGAAAAGCTTATTGGTAGAGAATTACCAACAAAAGTGAAGATGGCTTTACAAATGGTAGGGTTAGGTTTGGTTATGTTATTAATGGCATTTGTTGTTTATCAAGATATTACAAGATTGTTATAATGGGATGAAAATCCCTTTTCATATATGAGGGAGTGTATAAGAATGAATAAAATGTTGATTTTACTAGAACAATTACATTTAAATGATGAGGTTCCTTCTTTAAAAAAGGCGAATATAGAGAAGGTTGTTGTAAATAATGATAACTCATATGTTTTTTATATATCTTCTTCTCATATTGTTCCTTTAGAAGAAATTAGAATTCTTTTTTCAGCTAAAAAAGAATTTCCTTATCCTATTGATTTTGTTTTTGATTGGATGTCTTCTTATGATTTAGAAGATGTTATTCAATATGCTTTATTTATATTCAAAGGTTTAACTGCTCGTTATCCGCAAATTGAATTTATATCACAGAGTCATTTATCTTTTAAAGATAATACTCTATCAATTGAAGTTTTAAATGAGATTCAGTTAGATCAAATTAGACATTTATATCAAATTTTTGATAAGTACTTTAATAAGTTTGGTATTCAAATTGGTTTTGATGCATATATTGATCAAAATAATGAGTCCTATAAATCTATTCAAAAAGAGATGGATCAGTTAAATGAAGTCCATATTGATGAAAGTATTATTCCTCAACCTGATAGTTATCATCAACCAAAAGAAAATAGATTTCAAAAAAGTTATAAGAAAGAATATTTTTCTTTAACAATAGATGAAATCGATGAAACAGTTAAAGAAGTTATGATTCAAGGTTATGTATTTAAAGAGGATTCTAAGAAAGTTAAAACCGGAAAGACTATACAATCTTTGTTTGTGACTGATTATACAAACAGTATTGTTGTAAAAAGATTTGAAAATAAAGGTGGCAATAGCCTTGATGAAATGAATAAAGTTAGAAAAGGTGGTATGTGGGTTCGTATCAAAGGAAATGTAGAGTATGATACGTATGCGAAAGATACAGTTGTTATTGCTAGAGAAGTAGAAGTTATTCCGTCACCACAAATTAGACAAGATAATGCTCAAGAAAAAAGAGTTGAATTACATACTCATTCCAAGATGTCATCAATGGATGGAATTGCTAATGTTAGTGATTATATTGAAAGAGCTGCGTTATGGGGGCATAAAGCAATCGCTATTACTGATCATGGTAATGTGCAATCTTTTCCTGAAGCGCAAATGGCAAGTTCAAAACATAAAATAAAGATGATATATGGGATTGAAATGTATATGATTGATCCTGAATTTACTGTTGTTTATAATGATAAAGATGTTTCTTTAAAGGATATGACTTTTATATCTTTTGACTTAGAAACGACAGGTCTTTCTGTTATGGATGACGATATTATCGAGTTTGGGGCAGTACGTATTACAAATGGTCAAGAATCTGGTCGTTTACAGAGCTTAATTAAACCAAATAAGCGTATTTCTCAAAAGATAACAAATTTAACACATATTACGAATGAAGATGTTAAAGATGCGATAACTATTGAAGAATTTATACCAAAAATCCTTGAATTTTTTGGGGACGATGTTTTAGTTGCTCACAATGCAACTTTTGATGTTGGTTTTGTTAATGAGGTTTTAAATCGACATGGTTATGAACCATTAAAGAATCCTTCGGTTGACTCACTTGCTTTAGCTTGGAAATTATTGCCTAATTTAAAAGGATATCGTTTAGGTAATGTTGCAAGAAGTTATCGTATTGCTTATGATGGTGATATTGCTCATAGAGCTGATTATGATGCTGAAGTATTGGCAAATGTCTTTACTATGATGATTCATGATATGATGCAGAAGCGTTTATATAGTTTAAATGATATGAATGCAATGGAGTGTCCAAATGCTTATAAAATAGTTAGACCTAAACATATGTGTGTTTTAGCAAGGAATAAAACGGGACTTAAAAATATGTTTAAGTTAGTTTCTGAATCTAATACAACTTATTATCAAAGAACACCACGTATTCCTCGTGAAAGGCTTGAATTCTATCGTGAAGGGCTTTTATTTGGAACTGGGTGTTATAACTCGGAAATCTTTGATTTAGCAATGACACGTAGTATTGATGAATTGAAACAAGCACTCTCATTCTATGATTATGTTGAAATTCTGCCAATGGATATTTGTCATTATTTTGTAGAAAGAGGACGTATTGATACTTACGATGATTTACAAAGAGTTATGCGTCGTATTGTCGATTGTGCAAAAGAAATGAATAAGATTATTGTTGCCACAGGGGATGTTCATTATCTTGATCCACAAGATAAAATATTTAGAGATGTCTTTACATGTAATCCTAAAATTGGATTAGGAGGAACACTACATCCTTTAACTGATAGAAATAATCCTCAAGCTTGGACACCTGAAGAATATCTTCGTACAACAGATGAAATGATGAATTCATTCTCATATCTAAATGATGAAGAAAAATATGAATATATTATTAAGAATACAAATTTAGTAGCAGATATGATAGATGGTGATTTCCAAGTCGTTCATGATAAGTTATTTACACCGCATATCGATCAAGCTGATGAAAAATTAAGAGAATTGTGTTTTGATAATGCTCATAAACAATATGGTGAAACTTTACCATCGGTTGTTGAAAAAAGACTTACAAAAGAATTGGATAACATTATCAAACATGGCTTTGGAGTTATTTATTATATTGCTCATAAATTAGTTAAGGAATCTAATGAAGCGGGATATTTAGTAGGAAGTCGAGGTTCAGTTGGATCATCATTTGTAGCTACCATGGCTAATATTTCAGAAGTAAATCCTTTACCTCCTCATTATTATTGTCCTCATTGTCAATATAATGAGTTCTTAGAAGAGGGTGAAATCGTCAATGGATTTGATTTACCAAATAAAGTTTGTCCTAAGTGTGGTCAACCTTTAATTGGAGATGGTCATAATATTCCTTTTGAAACTTTCCTTGGCTTTAATGCTGATAAGGTACCTGATATTGACTTAAACTTTTCTGGTGATTATCAACCGACTGCACATGCTTACACAAAAGAGATATTTGGGGAAAGTCATGTATATAGAGCAGGAACAATATCTACAGTTGCTGAAAAAACAGCTTATGGATATGCTCGCGGCTATGCTGAGTTAATGGGAAGAGAAAATTCAATTCGTTCCGCTGAATTAGAAAGAATCGCAAAAGGGTGTACTGGAGTTAAAAGAACAACTGGTCAACATCCAGGTGGTATTATTGTTATTCCTGAAAACATGGACGTATATGATTTTACACCTTTCCAATTTCCTGCTGATGACTTATCAGCAGAATGGAAAACAACACATTTTGACTTCCATGCGATTCACGATAATGTTTTGAAATTTGATATTTTAGGACATGTTGATCCGACAGTCATTAGAATGTTACAAGATTTAACCGGAATTAATCCTAAGGATATTCCAACTAACGATCAAAAGGTCATGAGTTTATTTAACTCTACCGAAGCTTTAGGGATCAATTTAAATTATTTAAATTGTAAAACGGGTGCATTAGGATTACCTGAATTTGGGACAAAGTTTGTACGTGGTATGTTAGAACAAACACATCCGACTTCATTTAGTGATTTGGTCATTATCTCTGGTCTATCACATGGAACTGATGTTTATCTTGGTAATGCTGAAACCCTAATTTCTTCTGGAACATGTACCTTAAAAGAAGTTATTGGATGTCGTGATGATATCATGGTTTATTTAATTGAAAAAGGTTTACCAAATAAAGATGCATTCGATATCATGGAATCTGTACGTAAAGGAAAAGCACCCGGAGTATTCCCAGAAAAGAAATACGAAGAATTAATGCGCGAACATGATGTTCCATCGTGGTATATAGAATCATGTAAGAAAATCAAATACATGTTCCCTAAAGCCCATGCTGCTGCCTATGTTTTAAGTGCTGTGCGTGTCGCTTGGTGGAAACTATATTATCCAAGAGAATATTATGCTGTTTATTTTACAACACGTTGTGATGCATATGACATTGAAATATTAACGCAAGGTAAGGAAACTATCTTAAATCGTTACAACCAGATTTTAAATGAAAAACAATCAGGGGTTAAGATTTCAAATAAAGAAGAAGCACTTATTTCTGTATTTGAAATTGCAATGGAAATGTATGAAAGAGGGTTCTACTTTAATAATATTTCTCTAGAAAAATCACAATCTGTTAACTTTATATTAGATCCTGATGATGATCATGCCTTATTACCACCGTTTACTTCTATTGATGGTCTTGGTGAATCAGTAGGAGAGAGTGTCATTGAGGCTCGTAAAAATAATATTTTCTTATCAAAAGAAGATGTTATTTCACGAACAAAGTTGAATAATACACAAATCGAAGTCCTTACAAAGATGGGTGTATTTGACAATATGTCTGATGAAAATCAATTGTCTTTATTTGACCTATAATTGAACTCATATAAATATTAAAAAAATATGATGGAAACATTGTTTTTTAGGATAAACTATGTTATAGTGTATGAGTAATAAGTGATTTACGAGAGGGGCAACCCTCTCGTTTATATTTGTAGACGGAGGATTATATGGTAGAAAAAATCACGAAATTAATTGAACCAATTCTTAAGAATCATGATGTATATCTTGATGATATTGAATATGTTCAAGAAAAAAATGAATGGTATTTAAGAATCTTTATTGAAAAAAATCAAGGTCATTTAGATATGGATACTTGTGTAAATGTGAGTGAAGACATAAGTTTGCTATTAGATGAAGAAGATGTAATTAAGAGTGAATACTACTTAGAAGTTTCTTCTCCGGGAGTTGAAAAACCCCTAAAATCACTTGAGAAAGTCCAAGGTTCTATTGGTGAATATGTCTATATTCAATTTAAAAACCCAACTCAAGGAATGGATGAAGTTCAAGGAACTATCTTAAATGTTGACAATAAAATGATTGAACTTCAATATTTAGTAAAAAACATCAAGAAAAAATGTATTATCAATTATGATGATATTGCTTTTATTAGATTAGCTGTTCAGTTTTAAGGAGGAAAAGATTAATGGCTAGTAAGAAATTTATTCAAGCTTTAGAATTATTAGAAAATGAAAAAGGGATTCAAAAAGAAGTTGTTTTAGATGCTTTAAAAGAGGCATTAGAAAAGTCATATAAGAAAAACTATGCCGGTCCTGAATCAGTGATTCGTGTTGAAATCAATGAAAAGACAGGAAAGATTCGTTTATATGAAATAAAGAAAATTGTTGAAGAAGTTGAAGATGATGACTTTGAAATTTCTTTAGAAGATGCAAAGTTAGTCAATGAAAAGTATGTTGTTGGAGATGAAATTGTTACTGAAATCGATCCTGAGATATTTGGTCGTTTAGCAGCTGTTCAAACAAAGCAATTATTAAAACAAAAGATTAGAGAAGCTGAAAAAGAAAATTTATTCAATGAGTTCATTGATAAAAAAGATGATATCATTACTGGTATTGTTGATCGTGTTGAAGAAAGATTTGCGATTATTAATATTGGTAGAACTGGTGCTTTGTTGCCAATTAATCAACAAATTCCAGGTGAAAAAATCTATGAAGGACAGCATCTTAAAGTTTATGTAAATGATGTTGAAAGAAATACAAAAGGAACACATATTGGTGTTTCTAGAACTGAACCAGGTCTTGTGAGAAGATTGTTTGAAATGGAAGTTCCTGAAATCTATGATGGAACAGTAGAAATCAAATCAGTATCTCGTGAAGCAGGTGATCGTAGTAAGATTGCTGTTTATACAACAAATGATAACGTCGATCCTATTGGGTCTTGTGTTGGACCAAAAGGAACACGTGTGAGAAATGTTGTTAATGAATTAAATGGAGAAATGATTGATATTATTGAATGGAGCATTGATCCAGTTACTTTTATCTCTCATGCTTTATCTCCTTCAGAAGTTGTTTCAGTTCAAATTAGAGAAGCTGATCACAGTGCTCAAGTTATTGTTCCTGATAATCAATTATCATTAGCAATTGGAAAAAAAGGACAAAATGCGAGATTAGCTGTTCGTCTAACTGGTTGGAAGATTGATATTAAGTCTGTTTCTGAAGCAAGTGCTGCTGGAATTATAATTAGTGAAGATGCTGAATTCGAAAAAGCTTTTGAAGAAGAGATGATTAAAGAATCAGTTGAAGAACCAGTTATACAAGAAGAAATTGTTGAAGAAGTATTCGAAGAAGAGGTTGTTGAGACAATTATTGAAGAACCTATTATCGAAGAAGTTATTCAAGAAGAAATTATTGAACCAGTTGTTGAAGAAATTATTGAAGAAACAATTGAAGAGGTCAAAGAAGAAATCATTGAACCTATCGTTGAAGATGTAGTTGAAGAAGTTAAGGTTGAAAAGCCTGCTAAAAAAGTTAAAAAGACTATCGAAGATGATGAAGAAGATGAAGACTATGAATATGATCCTAAATATGACGAAGACATTGATTATGATGAATTTGATAAATATTATGATTAAATAGAGGTGGTATTGATGAAAAAAGTACCTTTAAGAAAATGTGTTGCAACGGGAGAACAACTCCCTAAAAAAGAATTAATCCGTGTTGTAAAAAACAAAGATGGTGAAGTTCATGTTGATTCTACAGGAAAAATGAATGGTAGAGGAGCATATCTAAAACGCAGTTTAGATGCCATTGAGTTAGCTCAAAAAAAAGGAGTTTTACAAAAATCTTTACAGATTGAAATTCCAACGGAGATATTTGAGGAGTTAAAATCATATGTTAAGTAGAGAAGTTGCTTCTTTACTAGGACTTGCTACGGCAGCAAGAAAGACTTCAACGGGAGATGTTTTAATAAATGACATCAGACAAAAGAAAGTTTTTCTAGTCTTAATTGCAAATGATGCAAGTGAAAACACATTGAAAAAAATTAGTGATAAATGTAAATACTATCATTGTGATTATGAAGTTATTGGTTCGAGTGATCAAATCTCAAAAGCAATAGGAAAGAGTAATCGTATGGCAGTAGGCATTTTAGATAAAGGTTTTGCAGATAAAATGAAATCAAAGCTAGGAGGTTGATATTATGGCAAAAAAGAATACTTCAACAAAGAGAAATGGTAATCAAAAAAAGAAGTTAATTTCAAATGTTCCAACAAAAAAGGAAGAAAAGATCTTAGGTGATGGAATTGTTGAATATACTGATGGGATTACAGTTGGGGAATTAGCAGAAAAAATCGGACAAACTCCTGCTAATGTGATTAAAGTATTATTCGCACTTGGAACTATGGTCACTATAAATTCATCATTGGATGATGAACAAATAGAATTGATTTGTCTTGAGTATGGATGTGAAACTAAAAAGACAATTATTGTTAGCGAAGAGAATTTTGAGGATTTTGAAATTGTTGATGATGAAGCTGATTTAACAGGTCGTGCTCCAGTTGTTACAATCATGGGACATGTTGATCATGGGAAAACGACTTTATTAGATTCAATTAGAAAATCAAAAGTTACTGAAGGAGAATTTGGTGGTATTACGCAACATATTGGAGCTTATCAAGTAGAAGTTTCTGGTAAAAAGATAACATTCTTAGATACACCAGGTCATGAAGCTTTCACTGCTATGCGTGCTCGTGGGGCTCAAGTCACTGATATTGTTATTATTGTTGTTGCTGCTGATGATGGGGTTATGCCTCAAACTAGAGAAGCAGTTGATCATGCTTTAGCAGCAAAAGTTCCTATCGTTGTTGCGGTTAATAAAGTTGATAAAGAAGGAGCAGATCCAGAACGTATCAAATCTGAGATGAGTGAACTTGGATTAATGCCAGAAGACTGGGGTGGGGAAGTTGTTTATTGTAACATTTCTGCCAAAAAAGGAACTGGGATTAATGAATTATTAGAAACATTAACTGTCGTTGCTGAATTGGCTGATTTAAAAGCTAATCCATCACGTTATGCTTATGGTAGTGTAGTAGAGGGTAGACTTGATAAAGGTCGTGGGCCAGTTGCTACATTGTTAGTGGAAAATGGAACTTTAAGATCAGGAGATCCAATTGTTGTTGGAACAACATTTGGTCGTGTTAGACAAATGTTAGATGACAGTGGAAAAGAAATTACGACTGCTCCACCATCTACCCCAATTGAAATTACAGGATTAAACGATGTCCCTGTTGCCGGTGATAAGTTTATGGCATTTGAAAGTGAAAAGATGGCTCGTCATGTTGGTGAACAAAGACAAAAAGCTAAACAAGACTTAGATCGTGGTAATAATACTGCTATGAGTTTAGATGATTTGTTTTCACAAATCAAAGATGGTGAACTTGTTGACTTAAACGTTATTGTTAAAGCCGATGTTAATGGAACTGCTGAAGCAGTTAAGAGTTCTTTAGAAAAAATTGATATTGAAGGTGCTAGAGTGAATGTTATTCGTTCAACTGTTGGTGCTATCAGTGAATCAGATGTTTTATTAGCAAGTGCATCTCGTGCGATTATCTACGGATTTAACGTTCGTCCTGATGCAAACGTTAGACGTAAAGCTGAAGAAGAAGGCGTAGAAATTAGACTTCACAATATTATCTACAAGATGATTGAAGAAATTGAAGCTGCAATGAAAGGTATGCTTGCTCCTGAATTCAAGGAACTTGTTACTGGACAAGCTGAGATTAGACAAGTTATTAAAGTTTCTAAAGTCGGAAATATTGCTGGATGTTATGTAACTGATGGTTTTATTAGAAGAGACTGTGGAATCCGTTTAATTAGAGAAGGTGTTGTTGTATACGAAGGAATGCTTGGTACTTTAAAAAGATTTAAAGATGATGCTAAGGAAGTTGCTACTGGATATGAATGTGGTATGACTATCGAAAACTATAATGACATCAAAGAAGGCGATATTATCGAAGGATATATCATGGAAGAAGTCGAAAGAAAGTAGGAATGATTGAAGTGGTTTTAAAGAAAGATAAGATGAATAATATTATTCAAAGAGAACTTTCTGATATTTTACTTACTGAAGTAAGAGATTCAGCAATTGGATTTTGTACAATTACTGCAGTAGAAGTGACTACTGATTTGTCAATCGCAAAAATATATGTTTCTTTTTTAGAGAAAAACACTAAAAAAAGCATGGAAGCATTAGATAGATCAAAAGGATTTATTCGTTCGTTACTCGCAAAACGATTAACAACACGTAAATGTCCTGAACTTCAATTTATATTAGATACTTCTTTAGAATATGGAAATAAAATTGAAAGTATTATTCATGATTTAAACAAAGAAGGCAAATAGCCTTCTTTTTATCTATAAAGAATTTGGATGTGTCAAGTTTTTGTGGTCAATATAACAAGAATACATTTGCTTTAAGCATTGATGTTGTTTGCTTATTGTGATATAATAATTGTGTTAGAAGTCGTGGGATAAAATGAATATACATAGACATTATG
>CAZWXH010000006.1:0-34598 GCA_964637725.1 uncultured Coprobacillus sp.
GAACAAGATATGGAATTTTAGTTTTCATACTTTTCATACCTATTTGACACTACCTGCTTTTATATATATATTTTATAATTATTTCATTGAAAAAGCAAGATATATAAAATATTAAACAAAATCAACATTGATAAAGCGGTTACATTTATATATATTGGTATTATAAGATATCATGAAGGAGGAAAATAAACAAATGAATACTAAAAAAGTGTTATCTTTAGGACTTTCAGCACTTATGATTGGTTCTCTTCTTGTTGGATGCGGCGACAAAGAAAAACCAAAAGCTGAAGGAAAAACATTATCTATCGCAGGTCTTGATGGTGGTTTTGGAACTGAAGGATGGAAAAAAGTTATTGAAAAATTTGAAAAAGATAATGGTGTAACAATCACTCAAACTTTTGACAAAAAAATCAGTGACGTAGTTAGACCAAAAATCACTGCTGGGAAAGATGTACCTGATATTATTTACTTATCAGTTGGTGGTGTTGGTGCTTTAACTGACACAATGATCAAAGAAAAACAAATTGCTGACATTTCTGGATTACTAGATTTAGAAATCCCTGGTGAAAGCACAAAAGTAAAAGACAAATTATTACCTGGTTTCGTTGACACACCAGTCACTAAACCTTATGGAGATGGTAAATTATACTTAGCTCCATTGAACTATGGTCCTTGTGGTTTATATTTCAATGCTAACTTACTTAAAGAAAAAGGTTGGGAAGTTCCAAAGACTTGGGATGAAATGTGGGCATTAGGTGACAAAGCAGCAAAAGAAAACATTGCTTTATTCACTTACCCTACTGCTGGATATTTTGATGCATTCTTCTCATCATTATTAAATGCAACTGCTGGTCCAGAAGTTTATACAAAACTTATGAACTATGATGTTGAAGCTTGGAAATCTGCTGATGTAAAAGCTGCATTTGATATTGTTGGAAAATTAGCTAAATATACTGCTAAAACAACTGTTGCGAATGCAAACGGAGATAATTTCTCTAAAAACCAACAACTTGTAATTGATGGAAAAGCAATTTTCTGTCCAAATGGTAACTGGTTACCTGGAGAAATGTCAAAAACAACTCCTGAAGGATTTAAATGGGGAGTTGCTGGAGTACCTGCTGCAAAATCAGGTGGTGCAATTTATGCAACAAACTTTGTTGAACAAATGTATGTTCCTGAAAAAGCAACAAATAAAGACTTAGCTATGAAATTCTTAGCTTATTGTTATAGTGATGAAGCAGCAAAATTATTCTATGACAATGGACCTACTGATGAAAAAACTGGAGATAAACTTCCTGGTGCTTTAATGCCAATCAAAGGTTCTGAAGCTCTTATTGATGAATCAAACAAATTCATGTATGAAATTTTCAACAATGGTGTAAGTGCTAATACAGTTGGATTCATGGCTGCAAAACCTGTTGAAGGTGTAAAAGTTGATGGTGAAGATGGAACTCTTTATGGAACTGTTAACTCAGTAATGTCAGGTGATAAAACAGTTACTCAATGGTATGATGCTGTTATCGATGCCGTTACAAAGATTAAAGATGCTAACAAATAAAGCCGCTAATTAAATTAATACGATTATGAAAGTGGTGAACTCACCACTTTCTTTTTTTGAAAGGAGAACTAAAATGAATAAGAAAAAAGAAAAGAAAAGGTTTATCATTCTTTGTCTTGCTCCTGCACTAATCTTATTTACTATTTTTATGATTTATCCTACAATCAATGTCTTCTTAATGTCTACATTAAAATGGGGTGGATTATCTAGCGATAAGACTTTTGTCGGACTCAACAATTTCTCTATATTATTTCAAGACATGAACTTCATCCGTTCATTTCAAAATACGATATTAGTTATTGTTATAGTAACTGTCTTTACCCTCGCACTAGCTGTCATATTCGCTTCAATTCTCGTTAGAGAAAAATTAAAGGGACAAAATTTCTTCCGTGTTATTTTTTATATCCCAAATATTTTATCTATCGTTGTAATTGGCGCTATATTCTCGGCTATATACGATCCCTCTACAAATGGTCTTCTTAACAGCTTTTTGAGTTTGTTTAATGGAAAAGCTTGGGAAGGAATTCAATTTCTCGGTGATCAATCAATCATCATGTATTCAATTATAGGTGCCCTCGTATGGCAAGCAATTGGATACTACATGGTTATGTATATGGCAAGCATGTCTTCTATCCCTGCTCACTATTATGAAGCAGCTGAATTAGATGGATGCGGAAAGATTCGACAATTTTTCACAATTACACTTCCTTTAATTTGGAGTAATCTTCGTACGACTTTAACATTCTTTGTTATTAGTACAATTAATCTAAGTTTCTTGCTTGTTCAAGTTATGACTACAGGTGGACCTGACGGTTCTAGCCGTGTTTTACTCTTCTACCTTTATAATCAAGCGTACGATAATGCAAGTTATGGATATGGTATGGCTATTGGAGCCGTTACATTTATTTTCTCATTCTTATTAAGTGCAATTATTAATAAGGTTACTGAACGTGAAGAACTAGAGTTTTAAGGAGGCATAAAGATGAAAAAGAAAAAAATGAGTACAAACAAACTTTATAAGATATTTGTCTATGTTGCCTTAATTACTTTGGCAATTTCAATAATTGTTCCGATTGCCTGGGTTTTTATGTCTTCATTAAAAACACAAGCTGAGTTTCAAGGTAATCCATGGTCTTTACCTATAAGTTTCTATTTTCAAAACTTTATAGATGCTTTTGAAAAAGCCAACATGGCTAAATATTTCATGAATTCAATTATTGTAACTGCATTAGCTTTGGTTATTTTAGTTGTCGTTTCATTACCAGCTGCATATGTGCTTGCAAGATTTGATTTTAAAATCAAAAAATTCGTAAATGCAGCATTTATGGGTGGATTATTTATTAATGTGAATTATATTGTTGTCCCTATCTTCTTAATGCTTTCATCTTGGGATGATACAATCTTTAACCTCTTCGGTGGTTATATATTCTTAGATAATATTTTTGTTCTTGCGATTGTCTATGCCGCAACAGCAATACCTTTCACAGTTTATCTGCTCAGTAGTTATTTTAGAACATTGCCTAGAGCCTATGAAGAGGCTGCCTTCATCGATGGATGTGGATATTTCAAAACTATGTTTAAGGTTATGGCACCAATGGCTAAACCTAGTATAATTACAGTTATCTTATTTAACTTTTTAGCATTTTGGAATGAATATATCATAGCATTAACATTAATGCCTGGTGTTGATAAAACATTACCAGTTGGATTAGTGGCTTTATCAAAAGGTCAAATGGCTGCTGCTAACTATGGTCAACTATATGCTGGTTTGGTTATTGTTATGTTGCCAACATTGATATTATACATCATGGTACAAAAGAAATTAACTCAAGGGATGACCCTTGGTGGATTAAAGGATTAGAGGTGAGAAATATGAATACATTAACAAAAGGTATTATTGCGGGATTGGGATTTATTATTTCTCTTTCATTAGTTATTATTGGACAAAAAAATGTAAGTTACACAGGCTTAGCAATGGAATTGATTGGCCTTGCTGGATTATTGATATTGTTATATATTTATAATAGGAAATACAAATAGGAGGAATATTATGGCTACATTATCATTAAAAAATATAGATAAAATTTATGACAATAATGTTCAAGCAGTTTTCGATTTCAATTTGGATATCGATGACAAAGAATTTATTGTTTTCGTTGGACCATCAGGATGTGGAAAATCAACGACACTTAGAATGATTGCAGGATTGGAAGATATCTCAGCAGGAGAATTATATATCGATGGAGTCCAAATGAATGAAGTTGCTCCTAAAGATAGAAATATTGCAATGGTTTTTCAATCATATGCACTCTATCCACATATGACAGTATTCGACAATATGGCTTTCGGATTAAAAATCGCGAAATTCCCAAAGGAAGAAATAGATAAAAAAGTACGCGATGCAGCTAAGGCTTTAGATATAGAGCAATATTTAGATAGAAAACCAAAAGCTTTATCTGGTGGTCAAAGACAACGTGTGGCTTTAGGAAGAGCCATTGTTCGTGAACCAAAAGTATTCTTAATGGATGAACCATTAAGTAACTTAGATGCCAAATTAAGAGTTCAAATGCGTGTTGAAATCTTAAAGATTTATCAACAATTAGGAACAACATTTATATATGTCACTCATGACCAAACAGAAGCAATGACAATGGGTACAAGAATCGTTGTTATGAAAGATGGACGTATTCAACAAGTTGCTGCCCCTACTTTCTTATACGATCACCCTGTTAATAAATTCGTTGCTGGATTTATCGGAAGTCCCCAAATGAACTTTAGAGATGGATCAATTAGTGAAAAAGATGGTAAATTAATAATTCAATTATCTGATATCGCTTTAACTATTCCTGATGATAAAGCTAAAGTTTTAAAGGATAAAGGTTATGTTGGAAAAACAGTAACAATGGGTATTCGTCCTGAGGATATTTCAACTCATCCTCAATATATGATGTCTCATCAAGAAGATTCTTTCCAAAATAAAGTTGATGTTGTTGAACTCATGGGAGCTGAAAGCTTTATTCATATGACAAAAGATAATAAACCTTTTGTTGTTAAAGTTCCTGGAAGTACACCATTAAGATCTAATGATGAGGGTTCATTTACTTATTTAATGAACAAGGTACATTTCTTTGATATTGATAATGAACTCAATATTTTAGAAAATAGTGAGGTGTAAGTAATGAAAAATTACGGAAGATTAACCCTCCCTACTGATTTAGATGTTATTGATCAAACAATAGCACTTAAAAACAGTTTAGGCGCAGATGCTATCAGAGATTGTGATGGTACTGAAATGCCAAAAGAGATTTTAGATTTAGATGCTAAAATTTATGCAACTTATTATACAACAAGAAAAGATAATGATTGGGCTTTGGCTAATCCTGAAGAGATTCAACAAGAATACTTAATTACTGATCGTTATACCGCCAGAGATAAATCATTAACAATTAAGTTAATGAAAGGTTTTCATACTGAACAATTAAAACCAAACTTTATTGATGATCCTAAGACTTGGTGGGAAGTTATCGATAGAACTACAGGTGAAGTGGTAAGTCCTGATAAATGGGAATATAGTGAAAAAGATGGAACAGTGACAATTTGTACCATTGCTTATCATGTTTATACTGTAAGTTTCCTAGCTTTCCTTATTTGGGATCCAGTGCATATGTATAATTTTATTACAAACGATTGGAAAGATGCTCCTCATCAATTAACGTTTGATGTGCGTCAACCAAAAACACAAGCCTTTGTTAAAGAAAAGTTAAAAAAATTCTGTGAAGATAATCCCCATATTGATGTCATTCGTTTTACAACTTTCTTTCATCAATTTACGTTGACTTTTGATGATAAAAAAAGAGAAAAGTATGTAGAATGGTTTGGATATAGTGCAAGTGTATCGCCGTATATTTTAAAACAATTTGAAGAATGGGCAGGATATAAATTCAGACCAGAATTTATTGTTGATCAAGGATATCACAATTCTTTATTTAGAGTTCCATCTAAAGAATTTAAAGACTATATCAATTTCCAACAACAAGAAGTATGTAAACTTGCTAAGGAATTAGTGGATATTGTTCATAGTTATGGAAAAGAAGCAATGATGTTCTTAGGAGATCATTGGATTGGTACTGAACCTTATGGACCATATTTTGAAACAATTGGTTTAGATGCTGTTGTTGGTTCAGTTGGTGATGGCGTGACAATGCGTATGATTTCTGATATTAAAGGAGTTAAATATACCGAAGGTCGCCTGCTTCCTTATTTCTTCCCTGATGTATTCACAGAAGGTGGAGATCCTATCGGTGAAGCTCATAGTAACTGGTTAAAAGCAAGACGTGCTATTCTAAGAAGTCCTTTGGATCGTATTGGTTATGGTGGATATCTTAAGTTAGCTACTGAGTGGCCGGGATTCATTGATACAATTACACATGTCGTTGATGAATTTAGAAGTATTCATGATACAACACAAGGAACAAAAGCTTATGTTTCACCATTTAAAGTTGCTATCCTTAATTGTTGGGGTGCCAGTAGAAGATGGATGAACAATCAAGTTCATCATGCGATATGGTATCGAGAAATCTATTCATATGTAGGAATTATTGAGTGTTTAAGTGGTATGCCAATTGATATTGACTTTATTAATTTTGACAATGTAAAAGATGGCGTATTAGATGATTATAAAGTTATTATAAACGCCGGTAGTGCCTATACTTCTTGGTCTGGTGCAGAAAATTGGATTGATGAAGATGTTGTTACAAGAATTAGAAAATGGGTTGATTTAGGCGGCGGATTTATCGGTGTCGGTGAACCAACAGCATATCAACATCAAGGACAGTTCTTTCAATTAAGTGATGTTCTTGGGGTTGATAAAGAAGTAGGCTTCTCCCTTAGCCATGATAAATACAACGAAGTTGATCCTCAACATTTTCTTCTTGAAGACATTGATGGTGCAATCGACTTTGGTGAAGGTATGGATAGTATATATGCTCATGGTGAAGATTATCAAATATTAAGCCAACATAAAGGATTTAGTGAACTTGTAACAAACACTTATGGTAAAGGTCGTAGTGTTTATATTGCTGGTCTTCCTTATTCACCACAAAATTGTCGTTTGCTTTTAAGAGCTATTTATTATGCAGCTGGTAAAGAAGATGAAATGAAAAAATATTATGTAAGTAATGTCAATACAGAAGTTGCAGCATTTGAAGATATTGGCCAAGTTGCAATTATCAATAATACAACTGATAAGTTATCAACTGACTTATACATTAAAGGAATTAAAGTTGAAACATTAAATCTTGAACCAATGGAACTTCGTTGGGTTAAGATGTAAGGAGGTCTATAATGGAAAAACCAGTATTAGTCATTATGGCGGCGGGAATGGGAAGTCGCTATGGTGGTTTAAAGCAAATTGATCCTGTCGATCAAGACGGACATATCATCATTGACTTTTCACTGTATGATGCAAGAAGAGCAGGATTTGAAACAGTTATCTTCTTAATAAAAAGAGAAATTGAAAAAGAATTCAAAGCCGCTGTTGGAACGCGTATGGAAAAGATTATGAATATTCATTATGCATACCAAGAACTAGATGATTTACCATTAGGTAACAGTGTTCCTTTAGAACGTACTAAGCCTTGGGGGACTGCTCATGCTATTTATTGTTGTAGACAATATATTGATGGTCCTTTCGCAGTTATTAATGCAGATGATTATTATGGTGTAGAAGCTTTTCAAATGATTTATAATTACTTATCTCATCATTATGATGATGAATTATATCGTTATGTTATGGTTGGATATCAAATTGAAAACACTCTAACTGAAAATGGTACAGTTGCTAGAGGTGTTTGTGAAGTTAATGATGACAATTATTTAGTTGATGTTGTTGAACGTACTTCAATCAAGAGAATCGATACAGGTGCAGCGTATTTAGGAAATAATGATAATTGGATTCCCCTTCCTCATCATGCCACTGTATCAATGAATTTATGGGGTTTTAGCAAAAGCATTTTAAAAGAAATTGAAAATGGATTCCAAGATTTCTTGGATCAAGGATTAATCTCTAATCCTTTAAAATGTGAGTATTTTATTCCTAGTGTTGTGAATCGTTTATTAGATGAGAAAAAAGCAACTGTTGAAGTTTTAACAACAAAAGATCAATGGTACGGTGTCACATACAAAGAAGATAAACCAGTTGTTGCAAAAGCTATTCAATCTATGAAAGATGATGGTATTTATCCACAAAAGTTATGGGGTGATAATCATGAATAAAACACCTTTATTAAATGAGGTTATTGAGCACTTTGATTTTGTAGGAAAACAACTGAGTTGTGAACCTTATGGAAGTGGACATATTAATGATACATTCTTATTAGAATATAAGATTAAACATATGGGAGTTATTCCTATTATTCTTCAAAGAATGAACACAAATGTTTTTAAAAACCCTGAACAATTAATGGAAAACATTTTAAATGTAACTGCTTTTCTAAGAGAAAAAATTATTGAAAACAAAGGTGATCCTGAAAGAGAAACATTAACTGTTATTCTTAATAAGAGTGGTAAACCATATTACAAAGATAGTGAGAATCATTATTGGAGAGCTTATCACTTTATTACTTGTGCAACAGGATATGATGAAGTAAAAAATGATGAAGATTTTTATCAAAGTGCCCTTGCTTTTGGAAGATTCCAAAGTTTATTAGCAGATTATCCAGCCAATACATTACATGAAACAATTCCTGATTTTCATAATACAAAAGCAAGATTTAAAGTATTTAAAGATGCTATTAAAAACGATGTTTGTGGTCGTGTTAAAGATGTTGAAGAAGAAATTCGTTTTGTATTAGAAAGAGAAGATGTTGCTAATATTTTAACTAATATGCAAGAGCGTGGTGAATTACCATTACGTGTAACTCACAATGATACAAAATTAAACAATGTATTAATTGATGATAAAACTCATCAAGGAATATGTGTTATTGATTTAGATACAGTTATGCCTGGTTTAGCAATCAATGATTTTGGAGATTCTATTCGTTTTGGTGCAAGCACTGGAGCTGAAGATGAAAAAGACTTAAGTAAAATCAATTGTGATATGCATTTATTTGAAGTTTATACAAAAGGTTTTATTAAGGGATGTAATGGTAAGCTTACTCCTAATGAAATTAAAGCTTTACCAATTGGTGCTAAAGTCATGACATTTGAATGTGGAATGCGTTTTTTAACTGATTATCTACAAGGTGATACGTATTTCAAAACACAATATCCAACGCATAATTTAGATCGTTGCCGCACACAATTTAAATTAGTAAAAGATATGGAAAAGAAATGGGATACAATGAATAATATTGTATCAAACTATAATAAATAATCTAACTCCTTCCCAGATTAGAAAAGAGGCGTAACCAAATATGGTTATGCCTCTTTATTTACATAATTCTTCACTATCTAAAATGATTGTAACTGGACCATCATTAATGAGTGATACTTTCATATCAGCTCCAAAGATACCAGTTTCAACAGTTATTCCTTGTTTTCTTATACATTCATTAAAATAATCATATAAAGGAATCGCTATCTCTGGTGATGCTGCATCAATAAAACTTGGACGTCGCCCTTTTTTACAATCAGCATAAAGTGTAAACTGTGATATTGATAAAATACTTCCATTAACATCTTTTAAAGATAAATTCATCTTTCCTTGTTCATCTTCAAAGATTCTTAAATGAATAAGTTTTTCCACTAGTTTTTCAATAACTTGTGAAGTATCACTTTTACAGAATCCAACAAGGACCATAAAACCTTTTTCGATTTGTCCATTGATTTTTCCATCTATTTCTACTGAACTATTTTTTACTCTTTGTACAATAATCTTCATGATTCTCTCCTATTATTTTTTGTTTAAAAATGATATAATCATTATATCAAATTTCAAAGAAAAGGAAAGATAATCATGGCAACTACTTTAGCACATCGTATGCGACCAGCTTTACTTAAAGATATATTAGGTCAAAAACATATTGTGGGTGAAAATGCTTTATTTACTCAGTTTGTAAAGAAGCATCACCCAATGTCTACAATTCTATATGGTCCTCCCGGTTGTGGAAAAACAACCTTAGCAAGTGCTTTGGCCAATGATTTAAATATCCCTTATCGGGTTTTTAATGCCTCTACTGGAAATAAAAAAGAAATGGATATGATCATTGAAGAAGCAAAAATCAGTGGTGAGTTATTTGTGATTATAGATGAAGTTCATCGTTTAAACAAAGATAAACAAGATCATCTTTTACCACATATTGAAAATGGTTTGTTAATTATTGCTGGATGTACAACTGCCAATCCTTTTCATTCCATCAATCCCGCTATTCGTTCAAGATGCCAGATTATAGAGGTTAAACCATTATCTAAGGAAGATATTGTAGAAGGACTTAAACGTGCGTTAGAAAGCGAAAATGGACTAGCAGGACAATACATTGCTGATGAAGATGTTCTTAACACTATCGCAAATCTAAGCAGCGGTGATATTCGCTATGCATATAACTGTTTAGAAGTCGCAAGCATAATATCTAATGACAACCACATCACAATGGAAGATATAAAAAACTCTTTATCAAAAGCGAATGCTCAATTTGATAAAGATGAAGATCAATATTATGATACATTAAGTGGTTTACAAAAGTCAATTCGTGGAAGTGATCCAAATGGCGCTATGTATTACTTTGCAAAACTAATCGAAGCCAATGACATAGAATCATTAGAACGTCGATTAATCACTACTGCTTACGAAGATGTTGGACTTGCAAATCCAGGTGCTTGCATGAGAACAGTCGTTGCTTTTCAAGCAGCAAAAGCTATTGGATTTCCAGAAGCCCGCATCCCCATCGCAAACGCAATAATTGATTTATGTTTATCGCCTAAATCAAAATCAGCCGAAGCAGCAATTGATGCCGCACTTTCATCACTATCTACTCACCCTTATAAGGCACCTAGATATTTAAGACTTACACCAGTAGGATTAGCCGAAGATGAGAAGTATAATTATGATCGTCCTGAACTTTGGGAATATATCCAATACTTACCAGATCCTCTCAAAAGTTCTCAATTCTATATTCCTTGGATGACAAGTAATTATGAAAAAGCCTTAGCAGAAAACTATCGTCGTTTACTTAAACACGGTCGTACTAATCAAATGAAAGAACTTAATAAGCAAAAAAAATAGATACTTATTTAAAAGCAGCAAGGTAAAACTTGCTGCTTTCTACATTTCTATCTCTTTTTTTGTTTTTCTAAATACATTTTATAATCAGCAACATCAAACAAAGTTCGAACTTCTTGTCCTTCTTCTGGATAACTGGCTACCCCATAGCTTGCACCTAGAAATAAAACATCACCTTCAAATGATATTTCACTAAGTTTCATAAGTGTTTCATCAAGTTTTCCTTTTGAGACAAAACATGCAAATTCATCACCTGAAATTCTAAACACATTCTCTAAATCAACAATATTAACAAGATGGGAAGCGAATTTTTTTAGATAGTTATCACCTTTTAAATGTCCATAAGAATCATTAATTGACTTAAAATTATCTAAATCACAATAAATTAGACAAAAATCAAGGTTCGCTTTAACTCTTTCAGTGAATTCATTCGTAAAAGCTAATCGATTTCCAATCCCTGTCAAAACATCTTTTGTGACTTGGCTCTTTAGAGAACCAATTTTAGTACCTTGCTTTAAAATTTCAAAAATTAATTGAAAATGCTGAAGAATATTAAAAGCTAAAATACCTAAAGTTAAGAGTTTAAAGATATGTATCTCAGAAAAAACAAATTGCACATTTAAAACAAGAATAGTTACAAACCACACGAAACTCGTTTCATTTAAATAATAAGATATTTTCTTATTATCACACAATGATAACGGAATATAAATCTCCTTAACAAATTTTTTTATATATTTATAGCTGCATAAAAACAAAACTGTTTCAACAATAACTAACACCAATTCTTTTCCGAAATCAATCAAAGCAAACCCAATGTGAATTGATATCGATAACACCAATAAAGAATACACCCAACAAAAACAAATTACAAAGAAATGATCTTTTGTTGAACCTTTAAATAGATAACGAAATGGTAATAAGTATACAAAACCAAACAAAGTAAACAAACCATTTCCATTCCCATACATTCCGATGCTCTTAATAATAACAAGACCTAATGGGATAATTAGGATTGTCGCAACAGTCAAGATGATAATCGTTTTCTTCCACGAATAAATTCTTGAAGTATTCATAGAAAAAAGCGAAAGATTTATGAACACAACTTCAAGTACACATAAGATTTGTAAAAAAATTTCCACTCTTATCACCTTCTTTATACTTCTATTATAAGATATTTCTCTTTAGCTTTCTATTTAATTATAAGAAAAAGAAAAAATCTTAATAAATTAAGATTTATTTCATAAACGACAACAAATTGTTTAACCACTCTGGAATAGATACTGGCAAAGAACAGATTGCATCATAGACTTCTCTACTCGTTACGTAAGCTGATGTTTGAACAATATGTTCACCAGAAGGAGATGCTCCAATCGCAACATGACCAATAGCTTTACCACCAATTGCTATATGACTAGCAATTGCGACACCACCAGTTGTATATATCCCTAACGCTAAACCACCAATCGCAAAATAACCTATTGCTACTCCCCCAATTGCCAAAGCTCCTAGCGCCATTCCAGCTAGTGATAATAAACCAAAGCCAATACCTCCTGCTCCGATGACACCAAAAGATAGACCACCGAAAGAAAATACACCAATGGCAATATTCCCTACAGCAAAAATTCCTTTTGCGACTTTTGGTCCTCTTCCAATATTGATATGAACAATTGGTAACCCAAATAGAGTCGTGGAACTTATAAATTCATACTCTCGCGATTTGCGTACAACTCGACTCAATTGTTCATCACTAATATAATACTCTTGTTTTGTTGGTGTATCCCCACGGATTAGTTCATCCAAACTGACCTTATATAAATCCGCAATCTCAATAAGTCTATCTAGTTCTGGAAGTGAGATTCCAGCTTCCCATTTACTTACCGATTGTCTAGACACACCTAATTGATAGGCTAACTCCTCTTGTGAAAAACCTTTTTGTTTTCTTAATTGAATTAAATTATCTTGTAAATTCATATTACCCCTCCTGTACATTCTTAAGTATATAGAAAATACATATTTTCACTACCAACTCTCCCTTTTCAATTTGACAACCAACGGTTGCAAGTGTTGAAAAAAGGATATTATTCTTTTATATCCTCTAATACTTTAGATACAGTTTTATCAAATGATTCTAGATTCACTTTGTACCAATGAACATCAAATTGATTCTTAAACCAAGTATATTGTCTTTTGGCATATTGACGAGAATGTTTCTTAATATACTCATAAACATCCTCTTTAGCAATTAATCCTTCAAAATAATCAAACCATTCTTTATAACCAATTGCTTTCATACTTTGATTTTCTCTTTTTAATCCTTGTTGATACAAATCATTTACTTCTTTTTCTAAACCTATGTCTTTCATTTTATCAACACGATGATTGATTCTTTCATACAAAACATCTCTTTCTAATGTTAAGCCAACAAAATAAGCATCATATAAACATACATGTTCTTGTAAAGCTAAAATATCACTTTTTTTAGTTCCTGTTTGTTCAAAGATTTCTATTGCTCTTAATACCCTTTGACGATTATTGGGATGTAGTTCTAAAGCACTTTTATCATCAATATCTTTAAGATAAGCATATATTTCTTCATTAGAATAATCTTTAAACTTTTCTCTAAATAGTTCATGATCATCTTTTGTTTCACTAAACTCATAATCATACAAAGCTGCTTTAATATATAGACCAGTTCCTCCCACAATAATAGGAAGTTTCCCCCTTGCTTCTATTTCACTAATCTTCTCTCTAACAGCAGTTTGAAAATCTTTAACACTGTAACTATCAGTTGGTTCTAAAATATCTACCAAGTGATGAACAATTCCCTCAGTCTCTTCTTTTGTGACTTTTGCTGTTCCAATATCCATACCTTTATAAATCTGCATAGAATCACCACTAATGACTTCACCATGAAGCGCCTTTGCGATTTCAACACCCATTTTTGTTTTACCAACACTTGTTGGACCAATGACAACAATAACTCTACTCATTGACTTTGCCAATCCCTAACAAACTATAGATAATCGAAATACATAGCGCTACAACAATTGTCAAACCGGCAGAAGATATTTGAAAATCAGGTGATAAGATATATGTCGCAATACTTAAAACAGCACCATTAATTATTAATTGAAACAAACCCAAAGTCATAATTGTAATAGGTAAAGCAATAATTGATAAAATAGGTTTTACAAAAGTATTTAATAACGTTAATATTAAAGCCACCAAAAAAGCAATTTCAAAGTTTTTAACATATACCCCATCAAACCAGTAACCCATTAACAATATTATTGCTGCACCTAAGACAAGTTCTAAAATTAAATTAACTATCCCTTTTTTCATTAAACCACCCTCTTAAACATTTTTTCTAATTCATAATCACTGTAGAAAAGAATTGTTGGTCTTCCATGAGGACATACGTAAGGATTCTCACATCGCATTAAATTATCAAAAATGCTTTGCATATCATTGATTGATAAATAAGTATTGGCTTTTAAAGATGCTTTACAACTCAATGTTGCAATAGCATGTTCTTGTAAAGAAACAACATCTAATTGATTCTTATGCAATACTTCTTGAATCATTGTATCCACAAAGATATTCTCATCTATCTTTTTCATCCATAAAGGTAAACCTCTTAATATATAGCCATGTTCACCAAATACCTCTAATTCAATACCCACTTGTCTTAAAATATCAATTCTTTCTTCAATAACTAAAAAATCACTCATTGGATATTCTAGTTGCAATGGAACAATTAATGGCTGCATTGTTAAATCAAGATCAGAAAATTTTTCTCTATAAAACTCATAATTAATTCTTTCTTGAGCTGCGTGTTGATCTAACAAATACATACCTTTCTCATTTTCACCAATTAAGTAAGTTCCATGAACTTGTGTTTTCGCATATATCTTTTCCTTCAATGGTTTTTCTTTGATGATTGGTATTTCTTTTGATTCTGGTAATGGTTGAACTTGCTCATTTTTATAGTCTACTACTCTTTCATGAATTGTTGACTCTTCCTTTATCACTGATTCTACCTTTGTAGAAGGCTTATCTTCATACAAATCAAAAGTTACTTGATCTAATTGTGGAGTAAACTTTTCTCTTTCCGTTTGTTTGTTTTTAACTTGATAAGTTAAATCCACCTGTTCTAAAGTATGACTGACAGTATTTAAAATCAAATCTCTTAATTCATATTCTTTAGAAAAACGAACTTCAAGTTTTGAAGGATGTACATTAACATCTACTAAATAAGGATCAACATCAATATTGATGATTGCGATAGGATAGCGATTATCAGCTAGATACATGCGATAAGCACTATTAATAGCATCTATACTCATTATGTTCTTAACATAACGATGATTAACTAGCGTAATGATATTAGCCTTTGAAGAACGAGATGTATCAATCTTACTCACATACCCACTAATCTTAAATTCTTCATTTTCATTATTCACTTCTAACATATTTTTAGCAGTAGCAATCCCATACATCCCAGCGATAACTTCTAACAATTGACCTTTCCCATTTGTTTGAAATATAGCTTTATCATTATGATATAAAGAAATAGCAATGTTTGGAAACGCTAAAGCAATGCGTTCAATATATTGTTGAATAGCCGCAAATTCACTATTCACTGATTTTAAATATTTCAATCTAGCTGGAACATTTTGAAAGAGTTTCTTAACTGTAATTTGTGTCCCTCTAGGTAAGTCAATAATTCCTTCTTTTTTATATTTCCCAAACTCATATTCAACAAAAGAACCTGCTTCGCTAGTTGAAGTCTTTAATTCAAAATGACTAACTGAAGCAATCGAAGGAATTGCTTCCCCTCTAAATCCTAGTGTCATAATATTAAATAAGTCATGATCATCTTTGATTTTACTCGTTGCATGACGTGAAAAACAAAGTTTAGCATCCTCAAGTGACATTCCTTCTCCATTATCAACAACTTGAATCTTTGAAAGTCCACCTTCATCAATAAAAACATCAATTCGTGAAGCAGAAGCATCAATACTATTTTCAACAAGTTCTTTCACGACACTAGAAGGTCTTTCAACAACTTCACCAGCTGCTATTTTATTTGAAAGAATATCATCTAATTGTCTAATTTTTGCCATAAAATCACCTCATTCTATAATAATTTCTTTAATTCTATTAAAGTACTTAATGCATCAAGTGGTGATAATGACATTGGTTCAAGACGAGATAATGCCTTTTCAACTTCACTTTCTTTTTGAATTATTTGAGGAGTTGTTGTTTCACTAACAATTTTCTCAACATTATTACCCTCTAATAATTGTAATATGATTTTTGCACGCTCAATGACTTCATGAGGAAGTTTTGCGAGTTGTGCTACATTAATCCCATATGATTTTTCACTACGACCTTTTTTTATTTTATAAAGGAAAACGATATGATCACCTTCTACTGATGCACTCGCATGAACATTTTGAATCTTAAACTTATCATCCATCATTGTTAATTCATGATAGTGAGTTGAAAATAATGTAATACATTTAATATTTGTTGCAATATACTCAATTATAGATTGGGCTATTGCCATCCCATCAAAGGTTGCAGTACCTCTACCAATCTCATCAAAAATAACCAATGAATCACGAGTTGCATATCTTAAGGCATTATTAGCCTCTAGCATCTCAACCATAAATGTTGATTGTCCTGATATTAAATCATCACTCGCTCCAATACGGGTAAATATTTGATCAAAGATAGGCAGTGTTGCTGATACGCAAGGAATAAATGAACCAACCTGTGCCATAATGATTGCAAGTGCGACTTGACGCATATATGTAGATTTCCCACCCATATTTGGTCCCGTAATTAACAAAACTGGCTCATCTTCATGAATCAACGCATCATTAGGAACATAGTTTTGTCTAGACATCACTTGTTCAACAACAGCATGTCGTCCCTCTTTAATATCAATAATATGTTGTTCATTAAAGGTTGGTCTCACATAACCATTTTTACTTGCTATAGACGCTAATGATTGATAAACATCCACCTGTGCTACAACAGTAGCGACATCTTGAATCAAATGTACATCTTGCTTAATAAACTCTCGCATTTGTACAAAAATCTCATATTCTAAAGCAATCATCTTATCATGAGCACTTAAAATTTTTGCCTCCATCTCTTTAAGTTCAGGAGTTACAAATCTTTCTGCATTAGAAATACTTTGTTTTCTTGTATATTCAAACTCATCTTTAAGTTGTGGTAGATAACTCTTTGTGATTTCAATATAATAACCAAAGACTCTATTATACCCAACTTTCAAACCTTTTATACCTGTTCGCTGTCTTTCTTTTTCTTCAAAGTCTGTTAACCACTTTTTACCATTCTCTCGAATAAATCTCAGTTCATCTAATTCTTCATTATAACCATCTTTAATAATTCCACCTTCTTTTAAAGTTAAAGGAGGATTATCAATAATTGCTTGATCTATTAACTGAGTAATATGTGACAAATCAATTAATTGATTAGCTAAAGCATTTGTATAATTATGATTTAAAGATAATAATTGATGCTTTAATTCAGGAATTACTTTTAAAGAAGTTGCTATCCATTTAAGGTCTCTTGCATTGACATTTCCAAACGCAATTCTGCCAGCCAATTTTTCAATATCATAAATATCATTAATAATATCTTTAATTGTTTCTCTTTCAATAAAGTTATCAATTAAAATTTCAATAACATCCATGCGTTTTTCAATTTTCTCTTTATTAACTAACGGTCTTTCCACCCATTGTCTTAGAAGTCTTGCTCCCATAGCAGACTTAGTATCATCTAACAACCATTGTAAAGTTCCGTAATTCTCATTATTTGAATTCTTAATAAGTTCTAATGATTTCTTTGTATAAGAATCCATATAAATATAATCTTCTGTTTTCACTTCATGAATTAATTGAAGATGCCCTAATTCACGCTTTTGTGTTTCTAACATATAATTCAATAATAAAGAACATATATTAATCTGTTTTAAGTCAGTAATAGAATCAAATATTTTCTTATAAGAATCATTAAATTTAATATTATCATAATACGATATTAAGATATCTTTAATCTCTATCTCTTTATCATTTACGACTAATTCTTTAATAGCTAAAGAATCCAATTGATTCTTTAATAAATGATCTTCTTTATTAAAGTTGACAACATAGAACTCTCCTGTTGAAATATCACAATATGATAGAGTGTAATTAAAATCAAAAACACCTAAGGCCCCAATATAATTATTTCGTTTTTCATTAAGTGATAAATCCATAATTGTTCCCGGTGTCACTATTTGTACAACACCTCTTTCAACAATTCCTTTTCCACTAGGATCACTTAATTGTTCAACAATTGCCACCTTATGACCTAAATCAATTAATTTTTGAATATAACTACTAACAGAATGAAAAGGAACCCCACACATTGGGACTCTTTCTTTAGCACCAGCATTTTTTCCAGTTAAAGCTAAATCAAGAGCCTTTGATGTAATAATTGCATCATCAAAGAACATTTCATAGAAATCTCCTAATCTAAACATAACAATAGAATCTTGGTTTTCCTCTTTTATTTTTAAGTATTGCATCATCATTGGTGAATATTTTTGTTTCATGTTTTCAACTCCTATTAACTTCAATATTATAGCATAAAATGACGAATAAGGAAAAGAAAACCGAACTGATATAATGAAAATAGGTGAAGAAAAATATATTATTCTTCATCTCATATATGATTAAAGAAATCACTCTTATTTTTTTATAACTGTAAAAAAAGCAACCCATTGTCGCTTTTTTAAATAAATATAAAATTATTTAATAAAGTCAGGATTTATTTCAATATCCTCAAACTCATCCCATACTTCTTCCCCATCTTTAACTTCAACCTTTATACATGTTTCACCACTAATTTCTATTTGCATTTCTTTTTCTATTTCTACACTCACAATCTTATCATGAGAATGTGCTGATAGACATTTTGGTATTTCTTTACATCTCGCTTTTAATTCATCACTTGCTTCAAAATCACGGTCTTCTTTCTTCGATACCTGCATATCATCCATATATGATACTTGATGTTTTTCTACTATCGAATCTAGTTCATCACGATAACTATACCAAATATGAACATCATAGGTTCCCACAATTTTTGGAATCTTATTTGATATAGTGGCTTCATAGTGATGATTTGTTATCCAACAACCAAGTATATTATTGGGTTCATTGTTCAAAGTAAAAGTATAAGTACATTTTGAAAGTTTCTTCCCTTTTGCGACTATGGCTTTTGTATAAATCTCTCTGATGTTATTCATCGTTCCACCTCTATATATCATATGACACATTCCTCAAATTACCACTCTTTTTATAATAAAATATTTTTTTACCTTTCAACTCTCAAATAAAAAAACTACATACAAAGGTACGTAGTCTTATATTTTATTGATTATGTGATGGTGTTGAGTCTTTCAACATAACATCATGTGCTCCACCTTCAACAATACTTGTTGAAGAGACAAGCGTAATTTTTGCCTTATCTTGAAGTTCAGGAATAGTTAATGATCCACAGTTACACATTGTTGATTTAATTTTATTTAAAGATAAACCAACATTATCTTTTAATGAACCAGCATATGGCACATAAGAATCCACACCTTCTTCAAATGAAAGTTTAGAATCTCCTCCCATATCATAACGTTGCCAGTTTCTTGCACGGGCACTACCTTCTCCCCAATATTCTTTCATATATTGACCATTAATATTAACTTTATTTGTTGGTGATTCATCAAAGCGAGAGAAATATCTTCCTAACATAATAAAGTCACTTCCCATAGCAAGAGCTAAAGTCATATGATAATCATGAACGATTCCACCATCGCTACAAATAGGAACATAAATACCAGTTTCTTCAAAGTATTCATCTCTAGCCTTTGCGACTTCGATAGTGGCAGTTGCTTGACCTCTACCAATTCCTTTTTGTTCACGTGTGATACAGATAGATCCACCACCGATTCCAATCTTGATAAAATCAGCACCAGCATCAGCTAAGAATCTAAATCCTTCAGCATCTACAACATTTCCAGCTCCAATTTTAACAGTTTCACCGTAGTTTTCTCTAATCCAATCAATAGTCATTTTTTGCCATTCAGAGAAACCTTCACTTGAGTCAATACATAAAACATCAGCCCCAGCTTCTACTAATGCTGGAACACGCTCAGCAAAGTCGCGTGTATTGATTCCCGCTCCAACAACATATCTTTTTGATGGATCAAGTAATTCATTAGGATTTGATTTTCTTGATTCATAATCTTTTCTAAAAACAAAATATTCTAATCTTTGATTTTCATCAATTACAGGTAATGAATTTAATTTATGTTCCCAAATAATATCATTTGCATCTTTTAAAGAAACACCACTGTTAGCAGTAATTAATTTATCAAAAGGAACCATAAAATCACTAACTTGAGTATCCATTTCCATACGAGAAATACGATAATCTCTTTCTGTGATAATACCTACTAACTTACCGTTTGCTGTTCCATCTTCAGTAACTGCCATTGTTGAATGTCCAGTTTTTTCTTTTAATGCTAATACATCTCTTAATGTTTGTTTTGGTGATAAATTAGAAT
The DNA here is from genome assembly GCA_964637725.1 of uncultured Coprobacillus sp. Taxonomy (GTDB): domain Bacteria; phylum Bacillota_I; class Bacilli_A; order Erysipelotrichales; family Coprobacillaceae; genus CAZWXH01. Next base: position 20,425 of record CAZWXH010000006.1, read on the forward strand.
CACTAGGAACGAATCCTGCTTTATGATTCTTAACTTTTTTAACCATTGCTGCTTGATCTTCAATAGATTGAGATCCATAAATAAATGAAACTCCACCCTCTCTTGCTAAAGCTACAGCCATTGTATCATTTGATACAGACTGCATTATTGCAGAAACAAGCGGAATATTTAAAGTAATTGCAGATTCTTCACCTTTTTTAAACTTCACTAAAGGTGTTTTTAAACTCACATTCTTAGTTTGACACTCAGCGCTTGAGTATCCAGGTACTAATAAGTATTCATTAAATGTATGTGATGGTTCTTCGAAAAAATGTGCCATGTTATCTCTCCTTTTGTTTGTATAATATTTCTACAAATTATATAAATTATTGTCGGTTTAGTCAACCATTTTCTTTAATAGATTATTAATATCATCTTGAACTTGTAAAATGAGTTCATTTACTTCTTGTTTTAAGACCAAATAGTTATAAACTAATGGATTTTCATGAAATTGCTTTTTCTTTATTTCATAATCATTAATAAGACTTTGACAATCAATACCTAAATGTTTATCATTCACAATTTGTTTTTGTAAATCTTTTAAAGTTTCTTCTAAAGATTGAAGTTCTAAATCATTCTTAACAAGTTTTTCATATCGTTGATATTCTTTGACAACGTCTTGGTTTAAAATCCACTGATTGATTTGTCTTGCCTTTAAACGTGTTTCATCATTCAATTTCTTCACCAGTCAAAGCCCAAGTTTTTACATCAGTCACTTTGACTTTTACAATTTGACCAACATGTTCTTTGTTACCTTTAAAATTAATGAGTTTTTGATGTTTTGTATAACCCGTTAACATCATATCATCTTTTTTAGAAGTTCCTTCAACTAAAACATCTACAATCTGATTTAAATATTTTTGATTTTGTGTTAATGATTTCTCATTAACTAATTCATTTAAACGATATAAACGTTGTTCTTTAGTATGAATATCAATATCATCTGGCATTTTAGCAGCAGGTGTTCCTTCACGAGGAGAATAGATAAAAGTATAAGCTAAATCATATTCACAGTAATCATATAAAGTTAACGTATCTTCATATTGTTCATCTGTTTCACCTGGGAAACCGACAATGATATCAGTTGTGATTGTACAATCAGGAATCTTTGTTTTAATCTTATCAAATAAAGTTAAATAGTCTTCTCTTGTATATCTTCTTCCCATCCGCTTTAATACTTCGCTATTGCCTGATTGAACAGGTAAATGAATAGCAGGCATGATATTCTCATAAGTGGCTATCATATCAACCATACGGTCGCTAAAGTCCCAAGGATGACTTGTTGTAAAACGAATACGGGGAATATCTAATTTAGCAACATCTTCTAATAAGGATGCAAAATCGTATCCATCTTTAGAGTCTTTACCATATGAATTAACATTTTGTCCTAATAAAGTAATCTCTTGATATCCTTTATCTTTTAACTCTTTGATTTCATTTAAGATTTCATCTTTTAATCTTGATCTTTCTTTTCCTCTTGTATAAGGAACTATACAATATGTACAAAATTTATTACAACCATACATAATATTTACCCATGCTTTATAGGGATGTGCTCTATGACTTGGAAGATTTTCAATAACATCGCCCTCTTTAGACCAAACCTCTAAAATCATTTCTTTTTCTAGCATCGCTTGCTTTAATAATACGGGCAATCTATGAATATTATGAGTTCCAAATATCAAATCAACTTGAGGATGTTTTTCTAAAATTCTATTAACAACAACTTCCTCTTGCGCCATACATCCACATATTCCAAATATCAAATGAGGATTCGTACGTTTAACTGTTTTTAAATATCCAATCTTACCAAACACCTTTTCTTCAGCATTTTCTCTAATTGCACATGTATTCAACAAGACAACATTAGCATCTTTAATTTCAGCAGTCGATTGATAACCCAAACTTTCTAGGATACCAGAAAGTGTTTCACTATCACGTTCATTTGCTTGACAACCATATGTTTGTATAAAATACTTCTGACCTTTGCCAATTCCAATCATCTCTTGAGGAATATAATAGGCATCATCAATATGTTTAATCTCATCTTTACCACGATTTTTAGCATCTTTTAAAGATGGACCATTAAAATATTCACTATAATCTTTCATTCTTTCACCACTTTCTTGTTTATTATATCAAATTTAATTAAATAAGAAAGAAAAAAAGCAAGATATTTAATCTTGCTTTCTCAATTCATTCTTCTCTAATTAACCAAAGAATCCAGCAGGTTGAATTGAAAAATATAATGCTGCTCCATCACGTGTAGCTCTAAATAGACCTTTACAGTAGCTTGCAGCTTCTTCTGGAGTCATTTCTGTTTCACATTCAATAACAGCTTTAATTCCTTCTTTTTTAATAAATTTACAACTTATCTTATCATCTTTATATCCATCGAAGAAATCAATCAATTTTTGTGTTAATGCAGTTTGCATAAATAATGTACATTTTTCCATAATATATTCTCCTTTTATTTATAACTACATTATACCCGTTTTTTATAAAAATGAAAGTCTTTTTTAATGAATTTCAACGTTTAATCGCAATGATGTCACAACCTGATCATCAATTGTTAAATCATAAAATGAAGGAATACAATAGATCTCATAACCACCTGGAGCTATATATCCCCTTGCTATAGCAATCGCCTTCATCGCTTGATTGAGAGCGGCTGCTCCGATGACCTGAATCTGTACCTTTTGGCTTTCACGTAATAAACTCGTCAACGCACCAGCTACTTTATTTGGCTTTGATGACGATGATACTCTAATCATTTCCATAAATAATCCTCCTTGAAAAATTATATGAACAAGGAGGATCTTTTATGATTAAATTTTATGATAAGGATCAATACAAATTCTTTGAATTGAAGAACATTGATTTAGATTATCAAAACATAACAATGTTGCATTCAATTGTCCTTGCCCTTCAGCCGGTGAAAAAGGTGTCATTAAACCATTTCTCATACGCGTTATGATACTCTCTTTATCACAACCAATAACACTCAAATAAGGTCCCGTCATCCCAACATCACTTTGATAGGCTGTATGGTTTTCTAATATCTTCTCATCAGCAGTTGTGACATGCGTATGCGTCCCTAATACTGCTGAAACTTTACCATCGAGATAATACCCTAATGCTATTTTTTCACTTGTTGCTTCGGCATGAATATCAACAATATGAATATCACTTGTATCATCTTTTAAAACCTCATCAATAGCTTCAAAAGGATTTTGAGATTTTCCATCCATAAATGTAATTCCTAGTAAACTTGTTACTCTTACTTTTTTACCATTAAAATCAATTTGACGCGTTCCAATTCCCGGTAGTGCTTTTGGTTGATTATAGGGAACAATAAGGCGCTTTGCCTCTTCTATATAATCAAACAACTCTTTCTTAGCAAATGTATGATTACCCATAGTCATTAAAGAAATACCTTCAAACAAGAACTCCTCATAATGTTTCTTTATTAATCCTTTACCATGTGTGGCATTTTCAACATTAGCAATAACCATATCCACATGATATTTTTCTTTAATCTTGGGTAAATATGTTTCTATCATTTCTCTTCCAATTGAAGAAAAAACATCACCAATAAAAAGAATATTCATAATATCTCCCTCCTTAAAAAAAGATAGGTTCCCCTATCTTTTTATTTAGCTATTTCGTTTGCTCTAACTTCACGTACCACAGTCACTTTAATATGACCTGGATATGTTAATTCAGTTTCAATCTTATCTTTGATCTCTCTAGCAAGCTTATGACTTGCAAGATCATCAACTTTATCAGGTTTAACAACAACACGAATTTCACGACCAGCTTGAATAGCAAAGACTTTATCAACACCATCAAAACTTTTTGAAATTTCTTCAAGTTTTTCTAGTCTTTGAATATAGTTTTCAATTGTTTCGCTACGACTTCCTGGTCTTGCAGCAGATAAAGTATCGGCTGCAGCAACTAGAATAGAAATAACACTTGTTGCTTCTACATCACCATGATGTGATTCAATTGCGTTTATAACTGTTGCATTTTCACCATATTTCTTAGCAAACTTTGCTCCTAATTCAACATGGCTTCCTTCCATCTCATGGTCAACTGCTTTCCCTAAGTCATGTAACAATCCAGCACGACGTGCCAATTGTTGATTTAAACCAAGTTCTGCTGCCATCATACCTGTGAAATGAGCAACCTCTACACAGTGTTGTAAAGCATTTTGTCCATAACTTGTACGATATTTCATCTTACCAATCATCATTGTAATTTCTTTACTAATTCTTGATAATCCTAATTCAAAAATCGCATCTTCACCAGCTTTTAAAATCACTTCATCTAATTCTTTTTTTGTTTTTTCAACCACTTCTTCAATACGTCCTGGTTGAATACGTCCATCACGAATTAAAGTTTCTAAAGATAAACGAGCAATTTCTCTTCTTACTGGATCAAAACAAGAAATTGTGATTGCTTCTGGTGTATCATCAATAATTAACTCAACACCTGTGGCATTTTCGATAGCTTTGATATTTCTACCTTCTCTACCAATAATACGTCCCTTCATTTCTTCACTAGGTAACGCTACAACGTTAACAGTTCTTTCAATCGTCTCTTCTTGAGAATAACGATTAATAGCACTTGCAATTATATCTTTAGCATAAAGTGAAGCTTTAGATTTTGCTTCATCTTCTTGTTCTTTAATAAAAGCAGTAACTTCAGTAGCCATTTTTTGTTCTACTAGTTTAAATAATTCTTCTTTTGCTTCATTAGCACTCATTGCTGCAATCTTTTCTAATTCAACAATTTTTGCATCAATTTGTTCTTTTAATTGGCTTTCCAATTTCCCTAGTTCTTCACTTTTTTTCTCTAATTGCTTAGCTTTGTCGTCTAAAACATCTTCTTTACCTTGTAAAGCGATATCTCTACGATCAATATTTTGTTCTCTTTGCAATAGTTTATTTTCAAATTTAGTAACTTCTAAGCGTTGTTCCTTAACTTCCTTCTCTGCTTCTAATTTTAATTCATAAGCTTGAGTTTTGGCATCAAGGATTGCTTCCTTTACTACATTATCAGCTTTGACAGTTGCTTCATCAAGAATCTTAGTTGCATCTACATTTGCTTTAGATACTTTAAGCTTTGTAAAAATATAATATAATACAAACCCTACAGCGACTGCTAGAACATAGGTTAAAATAGTAATTACGTCTTTAGGCATAATATTTCCTCCTATTTCCTATGACATTTTTTAAAAAGTGTTTTTACACACAAAAATATTATACCTTATTTTTATTAAAATGACAATAAATATCTAAAATAAGAAAATGCTTACAAAAAAACCAAGATTATTTATCTTGGTTTGGATTTTTCAATCTTTCTTTGACTTGTTCTTCAATTTCTAGCATGATTTCTGGTTGTTCAGCAAAGAATGCTTTTACACTTTCACGACCTTGACCAATCTTTTCACCCTTATATGCGAACCATGATCCTGATTTATCAATAATATTATACTCTGTTGCTAAATCAATAACTTCTCCATCACGAGCAATTCCTTTACCATAAATAATATCAACACATGTTGTTTTAAATGGTGGGGCAACTTTGTTTTTTACAACTTTAATATTTGCTTTATTACCATAAATATCAGAACCATTCTTTAAAGCTTCACTACGTCTTATCTCAATTCTAACTGTTGAGTAGAATTTTAATGCACGACCGCCTGTTGTTGTCTCAGGATTCCCGTACATAACTCCAATCTTTTCTCTTAATTGATTGATAAATATAATTGTACAAGAAGTCTTATTCATTAATCCCGATAAACGACGCAATGCTTTTGACATTAAACGAGCTTGAAGGCCGACTGTTGTATCTGACATTTCACCATCTAATTCTGTTTGTGGAACTAAAGCCGCAACAGAGTCAACAACAACCAAATCAATTGCATTACTCTTTACTAAAGTTTCAGCAATTGCTAATCCTTGTTCACCACTATCAGGTTGCGATAAAATAAGATCCTCAACATTGACTCCTAGATTTTTTGCATAAACTGGATCAATTGCATGTTCAGCATCAATAAAAGCAGCACGACCACCTTGCTTTTGGCATTCCGCAATAGCATGCAATGTTAAAGTTGTTTTCCCACTTGATTCAGGACCATAGATTTCAACAATACGACCTTTAGGATAACCACCTATACCAAGTGCTGCATCAAGCGTTAATGATCCAGAAGGGATTACATCAACATCCATCGCAACACGATCACCCAAACGCATAACTGCCCCTTTACCAAAATGCTTTTCAATTTCATCAATCGCATCAGCTAAAGCTTTATCTTTTTTTTCAGTACTAGACACTTCTTTCTTTGTTTTTTTCTCTGCCATAAAATTTCCTCCTTACTTCTATATACAGTTTTATTTTCATTTTTACTTCAAAATTTCCAATATTTTTTTAATTCCTAACAAAATTGCTTGTTCTTTGATATCTCGTCTTGTCCCTTTTAGTTCAAAAGAAAAAGTATGAACAGAACTTTGATAAGCAATCCCAATATAAATCAAACCTACTGGTTTACCTTCCATTGCCGTTGGACCAGCATTGCCAGTAAAAGAAATACAAACATCACTTGAAAACATCTTCTTACCAGATAAGGCCATCATTTCCGCCACTTCTTTAGAAACAACACCATATCTTTCAATGATTTTTTCATCAATGTTTAATACCTCTTGTTTAATACAGTTTTGATAACTGACTAAGCTGCCTTTATATACCGCAGAAATTCCACTTATGCTGCCAATCGCATTTGCAAAACTTCCCACTGTAAAACTTTCAACACTGCTAATAGAAATATTTCTATCCATGAGCAATTGGGCTAATTCTTCCATTACATACTCTCCATAATATGATGACTATTCTTAACAAAATAATCAACGCCACTTATAATTGAAATAATTGTTGCAACATATATCATAATTTGATCCATTGGAATATGGAAATATGCAAATACAACATTATTTAATAATAATATACCAATAGCAATCATTTGCGTCATTGTCTTTGCTTTACCTAAATAACTTGCTGCTAACACTACATTTTTTTGACTCACAACCAAACGAATAGCATCGACAATTGTATCTCTAGAAATCATAATAATAGGAATAACAATTGAGATATCTTGTGAAGAAGCCAGCAATAATAATGCCGTATTGACAATAAGTTTATCAGCAATAGGATCAATAAACTTTCCAAATGTTGTCACTAAGTTTTTCTTTCTCGCTAAATACCCATCAAGATAATCAGTAATTGCGGCTAAAAAGAAAACAGTAAATAAAATAATATCTAACAAACTCAAATGAGTTCCTAAAACATCAAAAGAAGGCATAGATATGCCTAACGTTTGATAAGGTATTAAATAAAGTAAAACGAATAACGGGACACTAATTAAACGTATAGTTGTTAATTTATTTGGTAAATTCATTTTTACTTCTTCACCAAATTTAACTTCAAGTCACTAGCACCTTCAGAATAATCTTCATCCACTAAAGGAATGAGTTGATTATTAATGTAATAGCGATGCCCCATGCTATAACCAGTACGAAGTTTAATTTCTCTTACTTCACTACTCTTCAATGTTAATTCTACAACTTCAGGTTCTTCAGTATCATTGTTATGATATATTCTAGAATCAAAATCATTATAGACTCTTCCATTAACAGAAAGTTTAGCCCATGATTTCTCCATAAATTCAATCTTTAATACAAACTCTTCTTGATCAACTGGTAATTCAAAATCAAAATCAAGTTTTGCTTTTCTTGTCATCACAATATTTGCATCAACACCTTGATTATCATCAGTTGGTTCATCTTTTATATCAGGCGTATTAACCTCTCCTTCAACTGTAGGGTTTTGATTTGGTTTAAAATTTGGATCCTCCGAAGAAGAACGTGTCATATAAATACCATACCATACAACAACAATCACCAAACATATTAATACTAAAATAATCGCAGTTCTAATAACTGTGACGTGAGATTTATCTTCATAAACTGATGGTTTACGAGTAAATTGAGGTGCTTCAAAAGAAAACTTTTTACTTGTTACATGTTTTTCAGCTTTTTCAAGTTCATGTTGTTCTTTTTCACGAAGTTCTTCAAGTTTAATTTCTTTAGTAAGATCAATGTACTGTTGAGTAACATCATCAGTATCCATTTTTAAAACAGCAGTAATCTTTTTAAGATACATTTTAACATAAGCTTCATCACCTTTGTATCTATCAAACTTACCTGCTTCTATATCTTTTAATATTGCTGGAGCAATCTTTGTCTTATCTGAAAGCTCTTGAATTGTCATTCTCTTCGCTTCTCTTTGTAGACGAATTGATTCACCTAAATTATCCACACAGCAACCTCCTTCCTAAAAACCATATTTATTCCATTATTACTAATATTAAATCATAAAATGACTTTATTTACAATACTAACACTATTATTTTATGTTTTTAAAATCATTTTATGAATTAATTTATATTTTCGTTGATTTGTCTTTTTAATAAATAAAACAACAAAATATATCTAAAAAAAGAAAAAAAGCTCATTCTGATAAGCCGGGTCCTGGTTTTCAATCGATTATTTATCTACGCTTTCACGTCCAAGTATCCATTTGATTCTTTTTACTTGGCTCCCCTACCAAAATTTGGGTTTCATCCTTGCAGAGTTTACCTCTTTTCACTTTCTTTTTTCAAAGAAAAATAGTTTCTGTGGCACTTTGTGACTTAACAACCATGCCTTAAAGGTTTAGGTCTTAGGTCTGTCGTTAGTCTTAGACTACCTTCATTTATTAGATGAAGTACAAACACTACAATCATCACAGACTGTGGATGCCCGGACTTTCCTCTACACTATGTGCAGCAATCGATTCTCATGAGCAAACATATTATACACTGTATTTATAATTTTATAAAGAAAAAAAGACAATTACTTGTCTTTGTAAACTTCTTTTTCTAAACTTGATAATCTTTTTAACAAATCAACATTAGAAGAAAGGTTCTCTTCCATTGACTTAAGACTATCTTGTTGTATCATAGTATCTTTTTCTAAATTCGCTAATTTTAATTTTAATCCTTCATTTTCTCTTTGAAGTCTTTCAATTTGTTCATAGGAATCATTAAGCATATTTGCAAATGTTTCATAATCAGAAATAACACTATCTAAAAAATAATCAACTTCTGTAGCACTATATCCTTTAAAATCTATTTGAAATTGTTTGCCTAATATTTTTTTAGGACTTAATTGAATTTTTGTGGCCATATTCATTCACCTTCCCTATTCATATTCTCACAAAAATAACTCTAAAATGCAAGTTCTTTTTTTAAAAAGAGAGAAATTACATAATTTGTATACATTTAATAGCGAAGAGTAAAAAAATATATGTTATAATATAAAAGATAATGAAAGGAGAAAAGGCATGGTTAATTACCCAAATATGAAAAAAAATAACCAACTGGCTCAAGGAACATCATCAGCACATCGTGGGATGTCTTTAGAAGAAGATATATCTATATCTAATGAATATTACTTATCTTCATCACGAGCAGTTATTTATAAAAAACCAACTCCTATACAAATTGTCAAAGTTGATTATCCACGACGACAAAGAGCGAGAATTATTGAAGCTTATTATCGTACACCATCAACAACCGATTACAATGGATTATATAAAGGAAGATATGTGGATTTTGAAGCAAAGGAAACAAAAGTGAAGACTTTTCCGTTTGGAAATATCTCACAACATCAAATTGATCATCTTCAAAGAATTATTGATCATGGTGGAATTGCGTTTGTTATTATTGCATTTACTAGTATAAATGAGGTATACTTAATTGATGCAAGTCATGTCATTGATGATTATTATCATTCTAATAGAAAATCAATGACATATGAAAAAATCAAGTCACTAGGACATATCATTCCTCAAGGATATTTGCCACGACTTGATTATTTAAAAGTAATAGACGAAGTGTATTTTAAGGAGGATTTAACAAATGGCAAAATATAAATTAAAGAAAAGAACAAAAACGCCTAAAGATGAAATGCAAAAAAGAATTCAAAGAAAGAAAATAACGAAAGTTGTTTTATTAAGTCTTGCTGTTGTCATGGTCATCGGATGCAGTTATATGGGGTTCAAAGTCTTTAAACAAGTTGAAGGATTTTCAAGAGAAAAATTAATCTCTCATGAATCATCAATCATTGTTGCAGCTGATGGAACTGAATACTACACTTATGGAAGTGGTGGTGCAAGAAAAAATGTTGCATATGAAGACATTCCTCAAGTTATGATTGACGCTGTCGTTGCAGCAGAAGATTCACGTTTCTTTATTCATAATGGTTTTGACTTACCACGTATTGTCAAAGCATTAATGGGAAATATCGTAGCTGGAGGAATCACTGGTGGTGGTTCTACAATTACACAACAGATGATTAAAAAATCATATTACCCTAAAGAAGAACAAACAATTGAAAGAAAGATTGGAGAAGTTATTCTTTCTATTCAAGCATCTTCCGCAGTTACAAAAGAGGAAGTTTTAGAATTATATTTAAATAAAATTTATTTTGGTTATGGTAATAAAGCTATTGGGATTTATGCTGCCTCAAAATATTATTTTGATAAGAGTGTACAAGAACTGACTTTACCAGAAGCTGCCTTGCTAGCTGGAACATTAAATTCACCTAATAGTTTTGATCCTTTTAGAAATCTAACAAAAGCTCAAAATCGTAGAGATACTGTTTTAATGTTAATGCGAGATCATGGTTATATTAGTAGTGAGGAATATGAAACGACAAAGAAAATTCCAGTTGAGAATACTTTGAAACGTAATCCTATTTCTTCTAGTGGTAGATATCAAGCTTATGCTGATAAGGTCACTCGTGAAATTCAAGAGTATACAGATTATAATCCTGAAACAACAGCAATGCGTATCTATACCTACATGGATGTAGGACTTCAAGAAAAACTTGATGATATATCAAATGGAACAAGTTTTAAATATCCTAATGAATATTTACAAGTTGGCGCAAGTGTTCAAGAAGCAACAACTGGTCGTATTATTGGAATTATTGGTGGTGGTCAAGATTATACGCCAATGGGGACAACATACGCTTATGCTGCGAGTAAAGAACTTGCTAGCAAGGATAAAAATTTTAAATATGGTCAAAGAAATCAACCAGGTTCTTCAATGAAACCTATCATTTCTTATGCAGCCGCATTTGAATTCTTAGATTGGTCTACGGCACATACAGTGCATGATATTCCATTAGATGGTGAATATAGTCCAAAGAACTGGGACAACAAATTCCATGGCGATGTGTCATTAAGCAGTGCGTTATCAAGTTCATGGAACTTGGCTGCTATTGATACTTATAATCAAGTACGCAGTAAGATTAAGCCAAGTGGTGTCAAAGAATATTTAGAAGGCTTAGGTTTTGATATGTATGGTGAAAAAACTGATTTACCATCAGGTTACGCGATTGGTGGTTGGGATTTAGGAGTCACTCCTGAAGAACAAGCTGGTGCTTATGCAGCTATCGCAAATGGTGGAACTTATATCAAACCTCATACTATTCAAAAAATCGAAATCTTATCAACTGGTGAAGTCATTGAATTTGATGAAGATATTCAAAAAGAAAAATCAAGAGCTTTGTCTGAGGAATCAGCATTTATGATTCGTCAAGTAATGACTGACTATGTTAAGGCTGGAACTGGAAGTTATGGTAGATTTAATACTGGACATCAAATTGGTGCAAAAACAGGAACATCTAACCATAGCAATGAAGTTTCAAATGTTAAATTAAGAGGAAAAAACAAAGACTTATGGTTAAGTGCTTTCTCTCCTGATTATTCATGGAGTGTATGGACTGGATACGGAATTGAAGGTCAGAGAAAAAGTCTTTATCCTACAGGTCTTCCAAATGCTGAAATCGCAAAAATGATTTCCAGCTACCTTCATAAAGATGGACTTAAGAATTCTTATCCTGATCAACCTAGTGGTGTTGTTCAAGCATCATTAGTGACTGGTTTATATCCATATGTAGCACCAGGTAGTAGCGTTCCTAGTGATCGTGTGGCATCTGGTTGGTTTAAAAAAGGAAATACTCCAAGTGGTACAGTCGGAGGTTCTTCATTAAACAGCTTAACTTCGTTTACTGCAGCGCTTCGTGAAAATAAGATTGATGTTGCATTTGCACCTTACGATCCTCTTTCTATGACAGAAAATGCAGTTCCAACAAAGACTTACACTGCTAATGGAAAATCATATACATTACCTTATTTAGGTGATCCAAAACAAATATTAGGAAAAGTTGTTTACGTTGTAGATGTCGTTGATGCTCAGGGAAATGTTGTTCATACAGAAAAATTAAGTACTGATAAAGCAACATTAAATTACACTGTTCCTAGTGGAGCATATACAATCTCAGGTTATTACGCTTTTGAAACTGGAAGTTCAACTTCTAACAAAGTTAATATTCCACTTACTGTCGAAGCACCTGTTGTTCCTGCTTCAGTAAAACTAGAAACAGCAACTACAAACCAAATCAGTTTAAATGTAACTGTTCCTACTGGTAGTGTTGTGACTTTAACTGCTAACAATGTAAAAATTATAACTGCAACTACTTCTGGTGTATATAAGTTTGAAGGCTTAACTGAAAACACTCAATATACGATTACTGTAGTTGAAAAAACAAAGGATGGAAAAATTAATAATTTAGCCAATATACAGGCGAAAACGACAGGACAACCACAAGCTCCTGCACAATAAAATAAACAGACTGTTGATATCTAATTTCAGCAGTCTGTTTTTATGTTATTTTCTTATAGGTTTATAAATTTGATATTTTATGCTTTAACAACATTTTATCAAAACTCTTTTCTGAAAGAATTTCATTTGTGATAAATTTTCCATTATAGAATAGTGCATATGTTGTTGTAGGAGAAGGCATACTTTGTGCCTTTTCTTTTGTATTGACATGTATTATTTGTATTGTAAATCCTTTTTTTAAAGCTATTTCTTCCAGTAGTGGTACATACTTTGTTGTAAATGGACATTGATGCGTGTAATAAATAACAAAACCATCATGATTGTCTTGATTATTATTTACACATGGTTTGAATTTTGGGACTGGTGCTTCTTTATTAAATGGCAGATATAATAATTCAAAATCTGGTTTGGTTTGATCTGCCACTTGAAATCCTTTATATTTTAGAAACTTTGGTTCAGATAAATAGGCTCTCTTTTTTTCAGAAGAAAGAACAACCAATCCTAACTTACCTTGCTGCTTTGCATCAGCTATACAATACTCCAGTAATCTATTAGCATAGCCTTGCCCTTTATACTGACCAGATACCCAAAAACAATCAATATACATATAACCCTTTGCGTCAAGAGGACACCATGCATTTTCTGAAGGAAGATATTCAATAAGTACTTTTCCTCTTACATCAAGTTTAACAAACTTTAATCCTTCACTCATTCTTTCTTTTAGCCATGCTTTCTTAGAAAAAATACCTGTTTCTCCTTTTTTCTCAGCAATTGTACAACAAATATGTTCTTGTTCAATATTGTCTAAAGTGACTTCTTTTAATTCCATCTTCTATCCCTCCATACGTATTATATCACTTAAGAATTAGTGAAAATGAATGTTTGGGATACTTATTAAATAGAAAAATACCATTCCATAATACAAAAATAATCTGTGCATTGATTAGAATCAACTCTTTCAAAATATAAATTATTTTCTCGATTATATTTTGAACCTAATTCACTTTCAAAAAAATCATGGATAGCTTGATACATTCTTTGAGCAGTATCAATACTTAACTTCTCATAAGAATGCTGACCAATATAAACAAACTTAAGATAAAGAGATGAAGGAATATTTATTTCATAATAATCGTTATTCTTTTTAGAAACGTGAGCCATACAATAATAATCAGATGTTTTCTTGATCGAATTATAATTGTCTGTCACACCATAGTAAACACCTTTTTCAACGATATGTTTCATCTTTGGGTATTGATAAAACCAAAATGATAAAGCGGCCTCAGGGCAATGTCATTAAGTTAAGATGACCATATAAAAACCAGAAGGTATACTAAATAGG
>CAZWXH010000007.1:0-34128 GCA_964637725.1 uncultured Coprobacillus sp.
TTCATTACCACAAATGAACAATTCAAAACGTTGAGTAAATCTTGGATCCTCAAGATTCTTCTTTGCTAGTGGACTGATTTCAATAGGATGACCATAAACAAATGTAGGTTCTACAATTGTTTCTTCAACATACTTTTCAAAGAATTCATTAATAATATGACCATAACCAAAATGTGGTTCTACAGTAATATTATGTTCCTTAGCTAGACTTGCTGCATCATCAAAACTCATCTTTTGATTAAAATCAATATTTGTTTTTTCTTTAATAGCATCTACCATAGAAATACGTTTGAATCCAGGAGCTAAAGAAATCTTATGTCCTTTATATTCAACCTCATATGTATTTAAAAGAGTATTCGCTGCATTCGCAATAATTCCTTCAGTTAAGTCCATCATGCCTTCTAAATCACTAAATGCTTTATAAACTTCAATAGTTGTAAACTCAGGGTTATGTGTTCTATCCATTCCCTCATTTCTAAACAATCTACCAATTTCATAAACGGCATCCATACCACCTACAATTAATCTCTTTAGTGGTAATTCAGTTGCTATTCTTAAATAGAATTCCATATCTAAAGTATTATGATGAGTAACAAAAGGTCTTGCACTTGCTCCTCCTAAAATAGGATTTAAGACTGGAGTTTCTACTTCAACATATCCTTGATTATCTAAATAATTTTGGATAGAACGAATAATTTTAGGTCTCGCAAAAGCAATTCTCTTAGCATCTTCATTCATAATTAAATCAACATATCTTCTTCTATATCTTTCTTCAACATCACTTAAACCATGGAATTTCTCTGGTAAAGGTCTTAAGGCTTTTGTTAAATGTGTATACACATTTGCTTTAACACTTAATTCACCATGATTTGTCTTCATGATTTCACCTTCAATACCTACAATATCTCCAATATCACTTTTCTTAAAGATTTCATAAGCTTCTTCTCCAATAGCATCTTTTCTTACATAGATTTGGATTTGTCCATCTCTATCTTGAATATGCATGAACCCAGCTTTTCCTTGTCTTCTTTTTGTCATGATTCTTCCAGCTACTTTTGTAGGAACTGCTTTGTCATGTAATTCTTCTTTTTCAAAAGATTCATAATCTTTTTTAATATCACCACTATAATGAGTAATATCATATCTTTGACCAAAAGGATCAATCCCTAATGCTTTTAATTCTTCTAACTTCTCTCTTCTTACTAATTCTTGTTCACTAAATTGTCTTTCTTCCATCTTTTTTCTCCTTTTATAATATAAAAACTCTCTATCCGCAAGGGACGAGAGTTATCGTGTTACCACCCTAATTTGTTTATACATCACTATATAAACCTTACTAACTACAATCATAGTTATTGCCTGTAACGTGGCTCACGTTATTTTATCACTTACGATCCAAAATACAGCTCCTAGTCTTTGTTCATTATTCATTTTATCATCCATTTTCAGCTAGTAGGACTCTCTTTGCATAAAATATAATAATTACTTCTCTATTCATTGCCTTTACTATACGTCTTGTATTATATAAACATTATCACTTATTGTCAATAAATATTCGCTTATTATCAGCATTTCTATTATATCAAATCTTCAAACAAAGACTTATCACCTGTATGTAAATAGACTCTATAAGCCTCAATTGTCGCTTCTAATTCCTGATACGTATTAACTTTAGATAATCTGTTTTTGACTTGAGAGGCTGATTTTAACCCCTTCATATACCAAGGTGCATGTCCCCTCATCTGTCTAATCGCATTCTTCTCACCAACAACTGGAATCAATCTCTTAGCATGATTTAAACATTGATCTAATTTTTCATCGATTGTTGGTTCATCTAATAAGATGCCCTCTTCTACATAAGAAACCATTTCTTTTATAACCCAAGGATTTCCAAGCGCTGCTCTTCCAACCATTACAGCATCACAGCCTGTTTCATCTAGCATACGCTTTGCATCTAGTGCCGTCTTTACATCACCATTACCTATTACAGGAATAGAGATAGCCTCTTTCACCCTTTTAATATATGACCAATCCGCTGTTCCTTCATACATTTGAGAACGTGTTCTCCCATGCAATGCAATAGCACTAGCTCCTGCTTTTTCAATTAATTTAGCGATTTCAACACAATTAATAGAATCCACATCATAACCAAGTCTTATCTTAACAGTTACTGGTTTATTAACTGCCTCCACAACATTTTTAACAATCTCATAAACCAATTCAGGAAACTGTAATAAGTAACTTCCAGCATGTGCTTTTAGTACTTTGTTGACAGGACATCCCATATTAATATCAATAATATCACAGTTAGAATGTTCATCAACAAACTTAGCAGCAGTTACCATAGACTCCACATCACCACCAAATATTTGAATACTTACTGGATGTTCATCATCATCTATCTTCAGCATTTCAATTGTCTTTTGATTTCCATAGCACAAAGCCTTATCACTAACCATCTCACTGACAACTAATCCTGCACCAAATTCTTTAATAATTTTCCTAAAAGCCACATTTGTGATTCCAGCCATTGGTGCCATAATTATTCTGTTTTTAATTTCTACATTACCAATTTTCATATTTTTCACCTTAACATAATATAACATGTTTTCTTCATAAAACAAAGATAAAAACATGATCATGTTTTAGGTTTATAAATATTGACCTATAGCCTAAATAACAAACAGATTGTTTACATATAAAATTTAAAATAATTTTTATACTTCTTCTGCCATATATATCCAAGGATTGATAATATAATAACTCCTCCCGTATTAGAAACAATCACTATTAAAATACTTTGGATGTCCATACCTGTATATATGTTAATAAGAATATTATATATTGTTGATAAAACTGTTATAAAAATCAATCGGTACCATATTGAGATACTGAGATGAAATAAAATACCATAAATTGCCCATACCAATATAATTGCCCCTATTGCTATTATATATCCTTTGGGAAAAAACACAGCAAATTCTCCCTGCATTGCAATGACATACAGTAATGGAAACAACAGAACACTACTTATACCTAGTGTCTTTTCTTTTCGATACTTCTTACACATTAATAAAGTACTCATAATAATACAACCATATAAAATTGCTGAACTTGCGATTAAAGACCAAGTAAAATCTCCCATTAATATATAATCAACTAACAGACAAATTCCAATAGATATTATAGAAGCAAAGCATAAAAATATTGTGATATATTTCAATAGAGTTGTTCTATTATCATGAATTTTCATTTTTGCATACTCAGAGAACTGATAGAGCCTCTGTGAATCTTTTATTTCCTTACACTCTAACTCTATGCTTTCTTTCCCAAGCAACTCTGAAACATCAATATTTAGTTCTTCACACAAAGGCAACAATAAAGATATGTCTGGGCATCCAGCCCCTCGCTCCCATTTAGACACTGCTTTATCACTAACCCCAATCTTATCAGCAAGTTCTCTTTGTGTATAATTCAATTTTTTTCTTGCCGAAGAAATTTGTGTACCTATATCTTTTGCATCCATATAAAATCCCCCTTTTTGATATGACTCATCATAGCATAAAATATATACTTTTCCTATCGACTCATCGTTTACTAGTATAAAGTATATACTTATGATTAATAATTCTAATTTTTTTTAATTTAACAAAGCTATATAATTATAGACTTAAAAGATGAATCAACAAGTTAAAGGTACTATAGAAAAATTTCCTTATGATTTGATGTTCCAAATGATATAAGAAGAGGTAAGTAGTTAATTATTTAGCCCTCAGTCAAAAAGATAACACATACATTAACTTATAATAATACAAAAAAATGACCTTCATTAAGAAATCATAACAACTCAATTTAATATCAATATTCCAAATAACTTGATTGTATATAAAAAATTTAGTTATCCATTTATTTCTAAAACTGAATCTATTAATGAAAATAAATTAAAAAAGATGTATATATTTTTAAATACCGTCAATGCTATATACAGATAGCTTACACTTTCCCCTCTATTTTTCCTCCCCATATAAAAATAGATGTAAGTTATCAATAGTTATATTCCTAATATTGGTAAACCCAAAGAAAAGAAGACAGGCCCATCCTGGTCTTCTTTTTCTTTATAAATTCTTTAGTTTTTCTTACATATTTTATCCATATAGATTTGATAGAATGAAAAAGAGGTGAAAAACTATGTTAGAAGTCAAAAAATTATCAAAGATTTATAAGTCAAAGAATGTTGAAGTTCATGCTTTAGATGATATTAATTTAAAGATCCAAGAAAAAGGTATGGTTTTTATTCTTGGAAAGAGTGGAAGTGGGAAATCAACTCTTCTTAATGTATTAGGAGGATTAGATCAATTTAGTGAAGGGGAAATCATTATTAGTGGAAAATCTAGTAAAGATTTCAAACAAAGTGATTTTGATTCATATCGAAATACTTTTGTTGGATTTATATTTCAAGAATATAATGTTATGAATAATTTTACAGTAAAAGAAAATATTGCATTAGCATTACAATTACAAGGAAAAAAAGTTGATAATAAAGTTATTCAAGATATTTTAGAGGAAGTTGATTTACAAGGATTAGAAGATCGAAAACCAAATGAATTATCTGGAGGTCAACTTCAAAGAGTTGCTATTGCTAGAGCACTTATTAAAAATCCTGAGATTATAATGGCCGATGAGCCTACTGGTGCTTTAGATAGCCGAACAGGAGTGCAAGTTTTTGATACATTAAAAAAATTATCAAAAGATAAGTTAGTTTTAATTGTTTCTCATGATAAAGAATTTGCGAAGAACTATGCTGATCGTATCATTGAATTAGCTGATGGTAAAATTATTAGCGATACTAGTAAAGAACACATTGCACCTAAACAAATGAATGAAGGTATATCGTTCATTGAAAATGAATTTATTAATATACAAGATAGTCAAAATCTAACTGATGAAGATATTCTCAATATTATTAAAGAGTTAAAGAAACAAGATGGAGAAACTATTATTTCTTTTAATCAAAATACAAATAAAGAAATAAAAAAGACAAATCATGTTGATGAACAAGGAAGATTAGAAGTCTTTAATAACACAACTGATAAACATCTTGGTTTAAAAGATTATACAAAGAAAGGCATTCATTTTATTAAATCTAAACTTCCTTTTAGAAGCTCATTAAAGCTTGCTTTATCAAACTTAAGACTTAAACCATTCCGTTTATTTATTACGATTATGTTATCAGTAGTCTCATTTACCTTATTTGGTTTTGCTAATACGATAGCTGAATATGATAAAGAAGTCGCTACATTTAATTCTATGAAAGATAGCCAAGTTAACTATTTAACTATTGGAAAAGAAGAAATGGTATATGGTGATGGCTACTCATATGCTAATCAATCTAAACTCAATCAAAATGATATCAAATCACTGAAGAAGAAATATCCAAAGATACCATTTACTAATACTTTTACAAATGGTAACTATAATACATCTTTAGATTTTGTATCAAATGTTACAAAAATAGATAAAATGCCTCAAAATGAGCAAGCAATGTTTTATCCTATTAATTTATCAGCAATTGCTTCAATTGATCAACAAACAATTAAGGAAAATAAGTTTACTTTAACAGGAAGCCTTCCTGAAAATGATAAAGAAATTGCCTTAACTGAATTTGTCGCAACTACATTCAAGACACTTGGATATCAAGTTACTGATAGTAAAGGAAAAATTATAACTTCTTCTATTACAAATTCAAAAGACCTTATAGGTAAAACAATTACTTTAAAAATTGATAATGAAAGCATTACTTATAAAATTACTGGTATTATCGATACTCATATCGATTTATCTAGATTTGAATCCTTAAAAGATGAAGAAAAAAAATCTAAAGACGGAGTTGGTGGCTACTTCTTAATTTCTGAACTAGATGCTTTAACACGAAGTAGTTTTCATAGTATGGGTTATGTTCATCAATCTGTATTAGAAAAAGCTATTCATAATTATCATGTGTATTCAACACAAGCCCACGGGAAGTATTTAAGTTTAATTATTAATGATAATTACGGATCTGATATTCAGTATTTCCATAATTATAATGATATAAATAAAGAATCTATTATAGAATTTAATAATGGTGGTAATTTCTATATCAATTATAATTCAATTAGAAGCTTAACACTTAGTAAGAATGTTACATTACAAGATTATGTAAGTCAAAATATTACTGATCCTAGTAATGAAAAGCAAGTGATTAACGCTATTAAAGATGCTGTTATAAAATATAAAGATCAAATCATTAAAGCAAAGATAACACTTTCAATGAGTGGACCTCGTTCTTCTGTTGATAACCTTATCAGTAAAATTGCCGGTGTTTATCTAAGTCCTGAAGAGACTCAAGAGTTTGTATTAACAGACTCCCTTATTAAAGAACATGGGTTCACACAAGAAGGTTATGCTTCATTCATTGTTTCAAATATCAGTGATGATAAAACTTTAAAAGATATTATTTCATACACTTATGACGATGGTATTAATGATACAAATTATACCCTTATCAATCAAATAATGCCTATGTTAACAACAGTGAACTCTATTATCTCTACTTTACAAACAGTATTCTTATTCATTGGAATTGGCTTTGCAGTATTTGCGGCAGCTATGTTCTGTAACTTTATAGCAACAAGTATTGCGAATAAGAAAAGAGAGATTGGTATTTTAAGAGCTGTTGGTGCTCGTGGAACTGATGTTCTAAAAATATTCTTAAATGAAAGTTTAATGATTGCTGGTATTAACTGGATCTTTGCAGTCATCACATGTGGTGTCGGTACAATCCTTATTAATCAATACATTAGAAACGAGTTTGGAATTCTTGTTACCATTCTAGACTTTGGACTACTACAAATTATTTTCTTATTATTAATCTCAGTAAGTGTTGCCATTATTGCTTCAGCTTTACCGGTATACAACATATCTAAAAAGAAGCCAATAGATGCAATTAAAGATAGAAAGTAAAAAGAAGACAAAATGTCTTCTTTTTATATTTTTTGCATTATTTTCTTTAATTCTTCTTCATTAAACTGATACTTTGTATTACAGAAATGACAAGTCATTTCACATCCATGATCTTCATCAATCATTACTTGTAAATCTTCTTTACCCACTGTAATTAAAGCTTTTTCCATATTTTCTTTTGAGCAATCACATTCAAAGAATAAATCTTGACTATCAAGAATTTTTACATCATTAAAGATAAGCTGAATGATCTCTTCTGGTGTTTTCCCTTCATTAAGTAATGTAGATACGGGCTTAAAATCCTTCATCTTCTTCTCAATGAAATCAATATCATCATCAGTTGCCTCAGGAAGTAATTGAATTATAAATCCACCACTAGATAATATTTCATTTGTATCATTAACAAGTACTCCTAAAGAAGTAACTGTAGGTGTTTGTTCAGATACCATAAAATAATATGAGAAATCATCACCAATTTCACCGGTTTGAAGATTAACTGAACCATTAAACGGTTCTTTTAAACCAAGATCCTTTGTGACTTGAAGAGTTCCTTCATTTCCAACTGCAACACCTACTGCTAATTTTCCTGTATCATTATAAGTATAATGAACTTCGGGATTAGAAACAAATGCTTTGATCTTCCCATCACTGTTTGTTGTTGCTAGCATTGTTCCAATTGGTCCACCACCATTAATAGTTACCGTCATTTTCTCATTGTTTTTATTCATTGCACCCATCATCAAAGTTGCTGACATCATGCGCCCAAGTGCTGCCGAAGCAGTTGGCCATAAACCATGTTTTAATCTAGCATCTTCTAATAAGTTCTTTGTTGTACAAGCGAATATACGACAGTTTTTAGACTCAACAATTCCTCTGACTAAATAATCTTTCATATAACTATCCCCCAAATGCGAAATAGCTTAGTAAAGGAAGAATCATACATATAGCAAGAATTGCTACTAAAATTTTACTCATTGTACTTCTTTTCATTGTCTATCTCCTTCTAAGAAAAAAGCGCTAAGCGCTTATTTCATTTCATCTAATAAATCATCATCTAAATCAACAGGAACTTTTTCTTCCTCTACAACTTCATTAAGAGGGGCATTATCATCATGATCGTCTTTTTTCTCTTCAATTTTACCATCATGCATTTCTAACATTTTTCCAGTTTGATATAAAGATTCAATTTGTTCACTATTTAATGTTTCATATTCTAATAAAGCATCAGCAATAGTCACAAGTTTTTCCTTTTTAGCAACAATGATTTCTTTACAATGTGCATAACATTCATCAATAATCTTACGCACTTGTTGATCGATTTCAAACGCAACTTGTCCAGAGTGAGAGTTATCTTGAGAAGAGTAATCTCTTCCTAAGAACACTGCATTATCTCCAGAAGCATATTTAATTGGTCCAAGCTCAGACATTCCTAGTTCAGTAACCATGAGTCTAGCAATACGAGTTGCTTGTTCAATATCATTATGAGCACCCGAAGTGACATCACCAAAGAAAACTTCTTCAGCAACACGTCCACCCATAAATCCTGTAATACTCGCTAAAAGTTGAGTCTTCGTTTGGAAATATGTTTCTTCTTTAGGTGTCATTAAGTTATAACCACCAGCATTCCCTCTAGGAATAATTGTTACTTTTTGAACTTTGTTTGCATCCTCAAGTGTTAAACCAATAATCGCATGTCCAGATTCGTGATAAGCAACTAATTTTCTTTCATGTTCTGTATACTTACGAGACTTTTTAGCAGGTCCACCAATAACACGATCAATAGCTTCATCAACATCATCTAATGTTATTAATTGATGACCTTGTCTAACTGCTAATAAAGCAGCTTCATTTAACACGTTGGCAAGTTCTGCTCCGGAGAATCCTGGAGTACGTTGTGCAACATTTTCAAAATTAACATCAGGTGCAAAATTCTTGTTTCTAGCATGAACAGTTAAAATTTCTGCTCTTGCTTTTTTATCAGGATTTGCAACTTGGATTTGTCTATCAAAACGTCCAGGTCTAAGTAACGCTGGATCTAATACATCAGCACGGTTTGTCGCAGCAAGAATAATAATTCCTTCATTACCACTAAATCCATCCATCTCAACAAGTAATTGGTTTAATGTTTGTTCACGTTCATCGTGTCCACCACCAACTCCTGTACCTCTTTGTCTACCAACAGCATCAATTTCATCAATGAAAATGATACATGGCGCATTTTGCTTAGCTTTTTTAAACATGTCTCTTACACGTCCTGCTCCAACACCAACGAACATTTCTACGAATTCAGAACCTGAAATCGAATAGAAAGGCACGTTAGCTTCACCAGCAACTGCTCTTGCTAATAATGTTTTACCAGTCCCTGGAGGCCCAACTAATAGTACCCCTCTAGGAATCTTAGCACCCATGTTAACGAACTTCTTAGGACTCTTTAAGAAATCAACCAATTCAGTTAATTCTTCTTTTTCCTCATCTGCTCCAGCAACATCAGTAAACTTTGTTTTTCCATCTTTTTCTAACTTTGCACGAGAATTACCAAAGTCGAAGGCTTTTGCGTTGGCTCCACCGCCTCCTCCACCAATACTTCTCATCACAAAGAACATCATCCCAATTAATAAAACATAAGGTAAAAATGACATAATCATATCCATGACTGCATTTTCACTCTTTGCATCTTTGACTTCTACTTCAATGCCTTTATCTTCTACCAATTGAATTAATGAATCAAGTTCACTATCTGTTTGAGGAATATTTGTTTTAAAAGTATAAACAACATCTTTCCCATTTTCCTTCTTTTCATATTGTCCTTCTACGCTTGTTACATACATACCAGGCATAACAGACATATTACTAATCTTTTCTGTTTTTACAATATTTACAAACTGATTGTACTTTACTTCTTTACTCTTTCCACCAGTTAAAAATGGAATCATTGAAACAAGTAATACAATAACAACAACCCAGGGCAATATTGTTCTTAATAAATTCTTATTCTTATTGTCCATATAATCTCCTTTATATTATTGATAACATTCTTCTTTTAAAATCCCCACATATGGAAGATTTCTATATTTCTCATCATAGTCTAAACCAAATCCAATCACAAAAGCATTAGGAATTTCAAAACCAACATACTTTGCTTCTATTGGATAAGTTCTTCCTTCTTTTTTATCTAACATTGTGACAATCTCAACAGAAGCCGCTTTTCTTTCAAGTAACATCGCTTTCACTGTTGTTAAAGTCTTACCTGTATCTAAAATATCTTCTACTAATAAAATGTCTTTTCCTTTTACATCTTGTTCAAGATCTTTAAGAATAGTAATCGAGCGTGATTCAACACCATCATAACTACTCACATCCATATAATCAAAAGTAATATCAAGACTAATATGTTTAGATAATTCTGCTAAAAAAGGAACAGAGCCTTTTAATAAGCCAACAAGCATGAGATCCTTGTCGTGATAATCATTCATAATTAACTTACCAAGTTCTTTACTTCTTTGCGTAATTTCATCTTGGGTATATAAAATTTCTTTCACATCTGTATGCATATCGTTTACTCCTTATAATGATTATCCTATTTTATCACAAATACATTTGGTTTTGTAGTTAAATAATCAATGTTTTTTGCAATATGAGGAACTAAAATAATAGTTTGGTCTTTATTCAAAAGAATTGGCCATGTTTTTCTCTTCAAAGCAGGTATCTTTGCATTGATAAACAGACGTGATACTTTCTTAGTTCCAGTAGAAGTCATAATACTATCACCATCCTGCATTGTACGAATAGTGATAGGATAATCATCTTTTGTTAAATACACTCCTTCATTAATATGACCAGATTCTAGCATATGAAAATGTTCACATCCAAAAGGAATGAACTTATGAAATTCATACTGATATCCTTTGGTTTTATCTTTATCAATGATGTATACATTATCGTATTCTTTTATGAACAGATAATTAACTGGTAAATTCATTTGAATATTAGGTTTAACACTATCAATTTGATGTTTAATTTCTTCAATCAAAGAAAAAGAAATTAATTGTGGATGCATAACATCCTTTAGAATTAAGTACAAGAAAATATCTCTTAATTCTTTAGGAACATAATAATAATAAATTTGTCCTTCTGATATATATTGTTGGTAATATGAATTAACTTTAAACTCTAATTCTTTAACCCTTTGATTATGAAGAAAAGCTTTTTCTATTAATTCTTCTTTTTGACTTGGAGTATATTGATTTAAAATAGTATTTCTTACTTTATCTCTTTCAAACTCAGTCTCAAAATTTGTATAATCATCATGATAAGGAATATGTTTCAATTCACATTCTCTTAATATCTCTTCCTTATAACAATTCATTAAAGGTCTTAAGACTTTCATATCTTGAACAATATTTTCCTCTTTAATACCTAAATAATGCGTTACATTATGATGCGACAACTGCATATATATAGTTTCTAAGTGATCATCTAAGTGGTGCCCAAGTATCAATCCCTCACATTTATATAAAGAATAGATTTCTTTATAAAACTGATAACGTAATGTACGTGCACGATCTTGGAAATTACCTTCATCATAATCTTCTTGATGAAACTCTTTATAATAAAAAGGAATCCCATGACTATAACAATAATCACTGACTAGCTCATAATCAACATAACTATCATGACGAAGATTATAGTTAACATGAGCAACCAATAAATGGTATCCCAAGTTATATAATGTATCTAAAAGATACATTGAATCGCTTCCGCCAGAGACACCAATCACATAATATGAAGTTTTATTTAATAGTTCTTTATTCATACTTATCACTTCCATCTCACATTATAACAAATATTTCCCAATACAAAAACAAAAATCCCAATGTTTTGGGATTATTGTTTACAAAGTTTTAAAACGAGTAATGTCATATCATCGTTTTTCTCTTCATCACACGCAATTTGAGTGAAGATATGAGCTATATCTTTAGGATGATCTTCATCTATCAAATACTTATTTTCTTCTAAAAATTCTTTAAATTGAGCTGTAAAACCATCAGAAACAATAAAGATAATATCATCTTCTAATAATCTATAAGTCTCTACTATTGTTTCAATAGGTGAAATAATCCCCATAGGTAAAGATTGTGATTGGACTTCAATAACTTCTTTTCCTCTTAAAATATATGTCGGACAAGCCCCATACTTTACAAAAGTTGCTTGGCCAGTTACTAAATTAATACTAGACATATCTAATGTTGTAAACATATCATTACGATTTTTAATCTTCAACAAAGCATTCACTGATTGTATTGTATCATTTAAAGAAATACCATTTAAAATTAATTGTTTCATAATATCTAAAGTTAATGAAGAATCATCACTTGCTTTTTGTCCTTGCCCCATTCCATCACTTAACGCAAAATATTGGTTTTCATTCATTGAGAATAATGCATAACTATCTCCACAAGCAATCATATCTTTAGAATGTTGTGAGACACCATATTGTACATAATACTTTGTTTGATGTTTTAAAATAACATATGCATATCCTAATTGATTCATTGGTGTTTGAAGAACTTGAATATCCAAAGATTCATTTAAATATGTCTCTAAGATTGGAATCAACTCTTCTTCTATTTCTTTCTTTGTAGTCTCAAATAAACCAATCTCAATTAAATAAGTTGATTGAGACTCATAATATTTCTTTAAATGAGAAATCTGAAAATGATAACCTGCTAAATGTTCATAAATATGTTTTTCTTCAATATGACCGCTCTTAAGTTGAGAAGAGAATTGATTAAAGACATCATTAAGTAATGAAAATTGATGATACAGATCTTTTCTCATGACTTGATATTCTTGTTGAACGCGATGTATCTTTTGATAATCTTTTTGATGTTCATTCATCTTTTTTATATATTCATTTGGCTTTAAACAATAACTTTCAATAAACTTAATATCCTCTTTCTTATACTTTTCCTTCAATCCTTTATTCATTAACTTTACTAAACGATTAGGTCCATACTTTTGATTAAAGCATTCCTCACAACTACTACAATTCATACAAACATCTTCATATATATATCCAATATATTCTAATGAATGATTATGTACTGGTGTTTCATTAAATAAAGAAGTCATTTGATTAAACAATCGACAAAAAGAATCAACCTGTTTAGATAATTGTTGCTTCATTGTCACTTCTTGAAAAGAAGATGACAACACTGCTTTATATTTATGAATTGGTAACATCACAAATATCAACCCACTCATAACAATTATAACTCCATGATACATATAAGAAAAATCAAGAAAGAAAGGTAATATAAGGTGGGAGAGAAAATATATTGCAGTAATTGTTACTTTACTTTTACATTGAATCATATAAAAGAAAAACAAAGGCACTATAACTGATAAGATATCATCTTTATAACCAAGATTCATTACTAACATTAACATTGAACCATAGAATAAACCTGGTAGTAAATCATTAAGACATTCATGATAAATTAATACTAATATAAAAATACGAATAAGAATCATTGTAACTTCTTTAGAATAAGGAAGTAAACTCATCATACATATTAAAATAACAACACATAATGATTTAATTCTTTCATGTGTTAATAGCTCTGATTGTCCATGAATAAAAAGCGGAACTAAATAGGAGACAATCATAATATTTAAATATGTAAGGACAGTTAGTAATAATGTTGTCATTAAGTCAATTTGTGCATAAGCATAATATATCCCCGCAATAAGTGTTAATAGATAGGGCATATACTTTGACTTAATGGAGCGAAAAATTAAACATACTTCAAGAATCACAAAAGAAAAAAGGCTCATAATTAATATGTCATAAGGGACATGAAAAACAATGATACCTACCACTATACCTATAAGATAACTAAATAACGCTTGATATCCGCACATAAAGCATAGGTAAAATAATGGCAAGGTAAACAATAATGATGTGTTGTTAATCTGTACTATCGCAAATAAGATAGAAATAATAGCGATATAAAAGCTTAACTGTAATTTGTTTTTTTTAATACGACTTTGATTTATAATTAATTCCATACTTTCACCTCAAAAGTCATTATAGTCTTTAATCCTTAAAATATTTGTCACATTAGAAAAATGAAAGAAAGAATATCATCTCTGATATTCTTTCTTATATTTATAGAAACTGGTTCTACTAATAGATAATTGTTTTAAAACTTCTTTTTCAGATATTTTTTTTGATTCAAAATTATCGACAAGTTCAATAAAACCCTCAGGTAATACTAAAGGTCTTCTCCCAAATATAACGCCTCTTTTCTTTGCGGCTGCAATTCCTTCCTTTTGTCTTTGTTTTATATTTGTTCGTTCCTCATGAGCACAAAAACTTAAAAATTGTAACACCAGATCAGCAATAAAAGTTCCTAAGATATCTTTAGATAAGGTTGTATCTAACAAAGGCATATCAATAACTTTAATATCTGCTTTCTTTTCCTTTGTAATAAAACGCCATTGTTCAATGATTTCATCATAGTTTCTCCCTAATCGATCAATTGATTTAACAATCAATAAATCACCTTCTTTAAGCTTTCTCATTAACCTTAAATAACTAGGTCGATTAAAATCCTTTCCTGACATCTTATCTATAAAGATGCATTTCTTTTCAAGATCATATTTCTCCATTGCAGCAATCTGTCTTGCAATATTTTGATCCTTACTTGATACCCGAACATAGCCATATGATTTTACCATAATTTACCTCCTTTAAGCATTCATTCTCTCACTATAAAGAGTGAACTTCTACTGGTAAATAATGTAAAAAAAGAAAAGATGTTTTTTCTAGTATAAAACATAGAATAAAACACCTTTTTCTGTATTCTCTACACCATATTGGAAATGATGCATATCTAATATAGCTTTACATATCGCAAGCCCTAAACCTGTTCCCTCTTCATTTCTTGA
Source organism: uncultured Coprobacillus sp. (assembly GCA_964637725.1). GTDB lineage: Bacteria > Bacillota_I > Bacilli_A > Erysipelotrichales > Coprobacillaceae > CAZWXH01. The sequence goes on from CAZWXH010000007.1 coordinate 14,956, forward strand.
TTTATCAATCTTATGGAATGTATACCATATCTTATCAATTTGATCTTCAGGAATGTGACTCCCAATGTTCTCAATAGAAAACTTATGGTCATCTAAATAAACTTCTACTTGTTTTCCTTCATCAGTATATCTTAATGCATTGCTCATAAAGTTTTGAACAACCATCTCTATCTTAAACTGATCAGCTTTAACTGTAGCGCTTTTTAAATCACTTATCAATTCAATATTCTTCTTTTGAAATAAATATAGCATTGATTCTATAGACTCATTAACAATATCAAATAAATCAACTTCCTTAATATCTAAAGTCACTTTTTCTGATTCTAATTTAGATAAGTCTAACATCGCTAAAACAAGTTGATTAATACGATTTGTCTCTCCTTGAATAATCTTAATATATTCATTTCTTTTCACTTCATCATTTTCAATCTCAACAAGTTCACTAAATCCATTAATTATACCTAAAGGTGTCTTTATCTCATGAGTAAAATTAGATACAAAATCCTTACGTAAAGATTCCATCTTTTCAACTCTTTCAATTTCTTGATGTAGATTGCTAATTGTCTTCTCTAATTCCTTACTCATGGTATCAATACTTCCAGCTAGATTACCAATCTCATCATGCCTCGTCATATCAATAGGATAATCAAATTCTTTTCTCGCAATATGTTTAGCAGTCGTCTCAATACGACGAATAGGTCTTACTATCATTTGACCTATGAGAATACAAATGATTATGATTAAAAGAAATGCCAAAAGATAAGTAGAACTATTATCCACAATAAACTGTTTTAATGAATTCATTTGTAAATTATCATACTCTTCCGCCACAAAGATATACCCTGCTGTCACATTTGTAATAATCTCGGTATTCTTAACATCTAGGGAGTTGCCTTCAATACTAACTAAGGCGTCAACTTTAGAAGAGTCTAAAAGCCTTATCATTAAAGTAGAATAATATTTTCCATTATATTCATAAGGTTTTAATAAATAATAATTACCATAATTCGTTGATAAATTCTGTCCTGAATTTATAAAATCCTTAGGACGTGTTGTTAATTGATCTTCTAACCCATTCGTTGTATTCTGGTAATCATAAACAACTGTTTTCATATCTTCTTTACTAAGTGAAAGAGCTAAAGATTTATTATACATCTCTAAATTAATCGGTGGAAATGTTATTTCTAAGTTATCACTTGAATAATAATCAACAATTCCTTCCACTGTCTCTGTTTCACTATTTAAATCTTCATTTTGAATAATCTTTGTACCATTAAAAGAAATACTTTCTATTATTGGATCATTTTCCTGTTCAATATAATCAACATGTTGAAGTTTCATAACAATAGTTGCATAAATAATTTCATTCTGATATATTTTCAAATTATCTTCAAGAGCTTTAATTTGTTCTATGGATAAAGAACTTAAATCAAAATGAATAGGAAGTTGAACTGATCCCTTATATTCACTCACTGTCACACTTAACATTGCATTTTCTACAGCTTCCCTAGAAATATCAAGAATCTTTCCATTTGCATCAGCTAGGCACTTCACCTTCGTTGAATCACCTAATAATGCATTATCGTATAATTGTAAAAACTCTCCTGACGTAAAATCAGGTCTAGAGTTTATACTTGATTCTGAGTAAGCTTTATAAAATTTATCTAAATCTTTCGCAATTGCATTTGCATCAGTCTCTAATGTGTTTTTAATATAACGATCAATACCAAGTCTAATCTCATTACCCAACACCAATAAAAAGGCTAACAAAACAACCCCTGTTATTTTAACAATCAAACTTAAATTTCTTGTTTTCATGAACTTACTCCTTTGGATCAAACATATATCCAATCTTCACTACTGTTTGAATATAGAAAGATGCTCCAAGTAATTTCTTCCTTAGTTTTTTTACATATGTATCTACTATTCTTTGATCACCGTAATAATCATATCCCCAGATATGATCTAAAAGCTGATCTCTTGATAATATCTTACGTTTATTCTCAATAAAATAAATTAACATTAAATATTCTTTGTGAGAAAGTTGAATTTGTTCATCATCAATAAAGACTTGATGAGTATCCTCATCAATACGAATTAAGCCTTCACTCAAAGACTTATTCTCTTTATTTAATCTTTTCAATAAAGCTTTACATTTTGCATACAACAAAGAAGGTGTAAAAGGTTTAGAAATAAAATCATCAGCTCCTAATTCATAGCCCTTGAGTTTATTATCATCTTCACTTAAGGCACTAATAAATAGAATTGGAACATCACTCTTTTGTCTGATTAATTTACAAACTTCATAGCCATCAATACCAGGCATCATAATATCTAATAAAACAATATCAAAAGTCTCATCTAATAAAGCCAATCCTTCATAACCATCACTAGCCTCAATAACTTCTGCTTTTTCCTTCGCAAAATATTCTACAATAAACATACGAATTAATTTCTCATCTTCAACCAATAAAACTTTCATCAAACCACCTCACTTGATATCTATTATAATACAAACATGTGAAAAAGATATGAAAAAGTGATTTCAATTAAGAAATCACTTCCCTTTATTCAAATCAATAGTATCTCTTGTTATCTTTAATGCAATATCAACTAACTCTTCATTTGTATAAAAGTTTTTATCTTGACTATCTATTGTAATAGATATTATCTGATCATTATTTAAATATATAAAACCTGGATATACCTCCTCTCCTTCTCGATATATCATATAATCTTCATCAATTAATTGTGCATGAGTCATTAATGTATTTCTATCTGCTTCACTAGAATTAAGACTAACCATATATTTTATTTCAAAATCTTTAAGTCGTTCATCATCAAATATTCTTGTTCCTGTAAAAGTCATAGAATAATAATCACTATTGCCTTTTTCACCAAAATGATAAATCTTGACCTTATTAACCTCTCTTAAAGTTTTCTTTTTTATATCTTCATTAAAATATGAGTAAGGCTCATAAAAATTATAAAAATCTTGTTTTTCATATATCTCAAAGATTTTAACTGATGAATAGGTACGTCCGTAATCCGAATAAGGCAGCAAACATATATATATGATAATAGCCATTATAATTATAAGAGTTGTTATTCCCACCACACTAAGAAATTTCTTCATATTCATCATCCTCTCTTATATTATAATATGAGCATGTGAAAAAGATATGAAAAAGTGATCTCATAATTGAAATCACTTATAACTTCTTAATATACCCTTCATCATCATAATAAAGAGATTCATCAAACTTCATAAATCCTAATCGCTTTAAAAGTCTTTTAGAATTTTTATTATCTACATATACATAACAAACCACTTTTTTAAAATGATAGTTTTCTTTCATATAAGTACAAAAGCTTTTAATTATTTCAGTAGCATAACCATGATGCCAATACTCATCATCTAATGTATATCCTAACGCAATAATTTTTTTATTTAAAACCTCTACAAACAAATCACCAATCAGTTTATCTTCTTCTTTTAATATAATTGCGAGATGATAATCTGTATTGATAGTCCCATATTCTTTCACTTGCATGCATTCAAGAATTCTTTTCTTTGCATCCTCAATTGAATATTGGTTCCATGATTGATACTTAGAGACTATTTCCTTATTGCGATATTCACTCATACGATAAGCATCACTTAATTCAAAGTTCCTAAGATACAATCTGTCTGTTTCAAGAATCATATTTTATTCTCCAAATGATAATATATAAATAACATACGATCTTTTCCATTTATATCCTTAATGATTTCATAAGGTGTATTTGGAAAATAGGACTCTACTGCTTCTGCCATTATCTCTCTTTGGTCAAATCCCATTTCAAAAGCTAATAATGCTCTATCTTTAATAACTTCTTTTGCTTTTTCAAAAATACGACGATAGAAGTATAAACCATCATTTCCTCCAAATAAAGCAACGTGTGGTTCATTATCTTTGACAACATTTTGAATGTTTTGATCAACTGGAATATAAGGTGGATTAGATACAAAGATATCTACTTTCATGTTTTTATCAATTAAAGGTTCTAACATATCTCCTTGATAAAAATCAACCTTAGCACCTAATGAAGATGCATTTAGTTTAGCAACTTCTAAAGCCTCGTTACTAATGTCAGTTGCAACAACACGCAATCTTTCTTCCTCTAATGATAGAGATATTGCGATTGCTCCTGAACCAGTTCCCACATCACATAAATCAATATCTTGATAATCATCAAAATAATCATCTATTTTATAAAGAATATTTTCAACCAGTTCTTCTGTTTCATAACGAGGGATTAAGACATTTTCATTAACTATAAAATCTCTTGTAAAGAAAGTTTCTTTGCCTTTGATATATTGAATAGGTTCACCATCCATATATCTTTTCATACCTTTTTGAAAAGCATCATATAAGTCTTGATCAACTTCTTCATCCATCATCAAATATAATTGATGAGGCTCCTTGTTTGCAAGATGATAAAATAAGACTTTTGCAACATTGCAATCCTTATTCTCTTCATCTAACATCTCTTCACTTTCTCTTAGAAGATTTCTCACACTCATCATTATTCAATACCTACTAACTTTAATCTTTGGTCTTCATTAATTAAAGCATCAATGACTTCATCTAACTTTCCTTCCATAATACGATCTAATTGTTGAATCGTTAAACCAATACGGTGATCAGTTACACGATTTTGTGGATAATTATAAGTTCTAATCTTTTCACTTCTATCTCCACTACCTACTTTACTACGACGTTCACTACCTAATGCTTCTTCTTGTTCGCGAATTTTCATTTCAAAAATTCTTGCACGCAAAGCTCTCATTGCTTTATCTTTATTGTCATGTTGACTACGTCCATCTTGACTTGATGCCACAATACCTGTAGGTAGATGGGTAATACGAACAGCCGAGTCAGTCTTATTAATATGTTGACCCCCTGCTCCAGATGCACGATAAGTATCAATACGTAAATCTCCAGCATTAATTTCTACATCTACTTCTTCTGCTTCTGGCATAACCAAAACAGTTGCTGTTGAAGTATGGACACGTCCTTGTGTTTCAGTCTTTGGAACACGTTGAACACGGTGAGATCCTGATTCAAACTTAAGTTTTGAATAAACCCCTTCACCTTTCACCATAAATGAAATCAATGAAAATCCGCCAGCTTCAGATTCTTGTGACTCCATCACTTCAATCTTCCATCCCTGATTTTCTGCATATCTTACATACATTCTATATAAGTCACCTGCAAAGATATTTCCTTCATCTCCACCAGCTGCTCCTCTTACTTCTACAATAACGTTCTTATTATCATTTGGATCTTTAGGAATTAATTCTAAGTGGAGTTTTTCTTCTAAATGAGGTCTTTTTTCTTCTAACTCACTTAATTCTAATTCTGCCATTTCCTTAATTTCAGGATCTTTTTCTTTTAATAATTCTTTTGCTTCTTCAATACCTGTTAATACACTTTTATATTCTTGGTATAGTTTATAAGCTGCCTCTAAAGACGATTGTTCCTTAGATGCTTCTGTCATTTTATTGACATCAGTTGCTATACTTGGATCCATCAAGATTTCATTTAATTCTTCATATCTTCTTGCGATTGATTCAAGTCTTTCTATCATGTTATTCATACTCTAACCTCCAAACCGTTTCTATTATAATATAATATTAACAATTAAGCAAAATAATAATGGATTATTATACCTTTTTTTGTTTGACATAATCTGATTTGTTTCTTATACTACACATAGACAATATGGAGGAAACCAAAATGATAAAAGCAGTTATATTTGATATGGATGGTTTAATGATTGATAGTGAAAGAACAACTTTTAATGGCTACATCGAAGTTATGAAAAAAATGAATCTCACAATTAGTGAAGAATTTTATAAAACATTGCTAGGTCGACAAGTTCATTTTGCCTATGAACAGTTTCATAAAGTATATGGTGAAGATTTTCCAATTGAAGATGTTATTAAAGATGTTCATATATATATAGGAGAACTTTTTGAAAAAGAAGGTGTCCCTATTAAAAAAGGTTTAGTTGCTTTATTAGAATACTTAAAAGAAAATAATTATAAAACAATAGTGGCAACTTCAAGTCAAAGAGAAAGAATGGAACATATCTTATCACTTGCTGGAGTATTAGACTATTTTGATGATTCAATCTGTGGAAACGAAGTAAAGAACGGAAAACCAAATCCTGAAGTTTTCTTAAAAGCATGTGAGAAAATCGGAGTTGATCCACAAGATGCCCTTGTTTTAGAAGATAGTGAAGCAGGTATCCAAGCTGCTCATAGTGCCAATATTCCAGTTATTTGTATTCCTGATATGAAATATCCGGCTTTAGAGTATGAAACTCTTACAACAAAAATACTTGATTCTCTTGATGATGTTATTGATTATTTAAAAGTTTAATTACAAAGAAGTGCTTCTATTTTAAGAAACACTTTTTTTATTTATCTTATTACAAATAGGATTTTTCACATGAAATTCATATCAACACTATACAATAACAATGAGGTGAATCATATGGAACTTATAAAGAAAATATTCATAGGTGGAATACTTTGTGCAATTGTAGGCTGTGCTTTTATTGCGGCTACTAATTTATATATGTATACATCAACCAGAAATCAATTTGATGAAGATCTAGAAGATGCTGATTGCATTTTAGTATTAGGAGCAGGTATAAGAAATAATAAACCAACTCCTATGTTAAGAGATAGATTAGAATTTGCGATTAATCTCTATAAAGAAAAAAAGGCACCTAAAATTATCATGAGTGGTGACCACGGTGAAGTAGACTACAACGAAGTCGCTGTTATGAAAAAGTATGCCTTAGATAAAGGAATAAAATCTTCAGATATCTTTATGGATCATGCTGGTTTCTCTACATATGATAGTATTTATAGAGCTAGAGATATCTTTAAAGCTAAAAAAATAATTATTGTTACTCAAGATTATCATCTTTATCGTGCTTTGTATATTGCTTCTTCTTTAGGATTAGAAGCTGTCGGTGTGCCTGCCAATCCCCAATCATATGCTGGTCAACCAATGCGTGAAGTCAGAGAAATCGTTGCTCGCACAAAAGATGTGTTAGGTTGCATTATCAAACCAGAGCCTAAATATCTAGGTGAAGCTATTCCTGTAAGTGGTGATGGTGATATCACCAATGATATTCCTTTTTAAATATCTTTTGTATAATAATAATGATCTTTAATAAACCCATGAGCTTCATAGAAGCGGTGGGCTTTTTTTCTAAAGAAAGAAGTTGATAGACTTAATTCAATCAGTTTATTTTCTTTTGCGTATGACTCAACATGATGAATCAATCTATCACCGATTCTTAACCCTCGATATTCAGGTAAGACAATAAGTTCTACTATTTCTCCGGTTGTAGAGGCATGATGTAAATGGTTTTGAATATATAAGCTTATAAAACCAATAACTTTATTTTCATGTCTATAAACAAAAAATTGGGTATTAGGGTTTTCTAATCCTTCTTTATATTTTATATACATATCATCTTGGTGAAATGTTTCTTGTTCTAATTCATTAATTAAATTATAGACTTCTAAAAAGTCTTCTTTATTTGCATTATCTATCATAATATTTTTTAAATAAAAGCATGGTTTCCCATGCTTTTATAGCTCTTCTCCATTTGTTTCAATAACTTTTTTATACCAATGATATGAATCTTTTTTATAACGATTTAATGTTCCAGAGTTTTCATCTTCTTCTCTGTCTACATAAACAAAACCATATCTTTTTTGGTATCCATTTAACCAACTTAATAAGTCAGTGTAAGACCATGTACAATAAGCAAGGACACGGCAACCATCATCACATGCTTTCTTTAATTCTTCAATATGTGCTTTTAAATAAGCAATACGGTATGGATCATGAATCTCTCCATTTTCAAGTTTATCAAATGCCCCTAAACCATTTTCTGAAATAACGATTGGTAAGTCATAACGAGATGTAATATCTCTACAGCACATTCTTAATCCCATTGGATCAATAGTCCAATCCCAGTCAGTTGTTGGTAAGAAATCATTAGGTGGATTCTTATATAATCCTGGAATTCCTTGAACCTTAGCAGTCCCTTTTTTACCAGTAGTATTCATTGTCCCACTCATACCAACACCATTAATATCATTATATTCAGCTACAGTTGTTTGATAATAGTTAACACCCATAAAATCAACCAAAGAAGCTGCCTTTTTTAATATCTCTTCATCGCCTTCAAGAATTTCTGGAGTAACACCAATAGTTTCTAGATAAGCCCATGAACTTCTTGGATAACGTCCATAAGCATAAATATCCATCCACCAATAGTTTTGAAGATCATCATAATCTGCTTTAGACATCGCATTTTCAGGTTTTCTATCATATGCATAACAAGGACTATACGCAAAACTTGCTCCCACCATTGCATCAGGATAGAGTTCTTTCAATGAAAGAACAGTTTTTGCATGAGCCATATTGGCATGATGATTCACTTGATAGAACAATTTCATTTCTCCTGATTTTCCAGGTGGATGCATTCCACCATTTAACCATCCAAATGAAGTAAAGATATTTTGTTCATTCATTGTAATCCAATATTTAACACGATCTCCATATCTTTTAAATAAAGTAGTCGCATAATTAACATAGTCGTCAACAATACGTCTATCTTCCCATCCATGATATTGATCTTCTAAAGCTTGAGGCATATCCCAATGATAAACTGTAACCATTGGTTCAATTCCATACTTTAATAATTCATCAATTAAATTATCATAGAATTTCAATCCTGCTTCATTGACTTCACCATTTCCATCTGGATAAATTCTTGTCCAAGCAATAGAAAAACGATAAGTCTTTAAGCCCATTTCTGCCATTAAAGCAACATCTTCTTTATAACGATGATAATGATCAACAGCCTTATCTCCCGTTGTTTCCTTAAAAGTCTTTCCAGGAATTCTTACAAACTTATCCCAGTTTGAAACACCCTTTCCATCTGCATCCCAACCACCTTCTACTTGATAAGCAGCTGATGCACTTCCCCATAAGAAATCTTGAGGGAATCCTTTTGATTCTTTAAAGTACATAATTTTCTCCTTTTCTTATATATTTTCATTTATAAATTCAATTAATGATAAAGTATAAGAATCTTCTTTATCTTTTAAATTATATAAATGATCTTCTTTAATTGGAAATAAAAACTTATTTGAACCATCATGATTATAAAGAGGAAAAACCATTTGAAACGGAACATCTTTATCCCCTTTTGAATGAACATAAACAGTTGGAATTGTATTCTTTTTACATAAAGAAATAGTATTCATCTTCTTTATATCACTTTTTAATTCATCTTTAATCATACTTCTCATAACTGGTCCACAAACCATACGCATAATCTTTGTCTCTTTTTGACACATATAAGAAAGATAATTATATACTGTATCAAAAGCTCCTTCACTAATAATCAAATCAACATTCTTTAACTTATCTAAGCCTGAAGTATTTAATATTGTATTCGCTCCCATACCTTTCCCATACATAACAATACGGTGTTCATAACCATACTTTTGTAAAAGATACGTATTAAAATACATTAAATCAAAAACATCTCTATAACCAAAACCACGAATATAGCCATCACTTAATCCATGAGCATTCGCATCAATCATCAATACATTATCATTTTCAAATATTGTTTGAAGATAAATAACCGTCTCTTTTAAAGAACGTGATGATTCTAACAAACCATGTAAACATACAATTGTTCTTTTAGCATTATCCTTTTCAATTAAATATGCTTGTAAAAACATATCTTTATGGTTTTTTATTTTAATCTTACTTGCTTTAAGATCCTCATACCAATTCTCTTGATCTTCTTTACTTAAATGTTCACGATAAAGTACTTTCTTTGCGAATTGCTTAGATAACGCAAAACCAGCAGTTAATGTTGATGCTGTTAAAGTAGAAGCAACTGCTCCTGTAATCATTGTTTTCTTTTTCATTTATACCACTCCTTAAAATTATCCATTAATATTCTATTAATATTGGCGACCTGTTCAAACGAACTCAAACGATAATTATCATTATCCATTCTCGCTGCAAAATACTGAATTGCGGTTATTAACTCTTCTCTTACCTTAGGTCTTAATTCCTTTGGAAAAGAATCAATTGGGAAACATGTAAAGATAAATGTATTATAATCTTCATGGAATAAATCTAAAATCAATTGATACCCTTCAGATTTAACCATTGCATTTCCTAATGCCAAATCTAAATCATGATTCGCAAATGTTAATATATGATTAATAATATCTCTAAAAACCTTTAAAATAACTGCATAATATTGTGATGCATCACTATGATAAATATAATAAATATACGAGAATACTAAATTCGCTTCCTTTTTTTCTTCATCTTTATCATTTAAAATCAAATCTTTCTTTAAAGATTCAATAACTGAATTTGTCACTTTTAATTGCGATAAAACAAGTGATCCAAAATCAGTCATTATCGCAAAAGAAAATCTTTCATTTAAACATAATGTATGAATAGCATCAAATAATTGTTCAGGAACAAACTTATAAAACTTATCCAAGTTTTCATAAACAAGTCTAATGATCTCTCTTACATAATATAAATGAAATTGATACTCTGTATCTAAATACTTTAAAGATGTTCCATCCCATTCATATTCATATAAAATAGTATTAAATAACATTATGACAATATTCATAAACTTTTCATAATTCTTATGTTGCAATAAACTCTTTAAACATGGAATAACGATCTCATAAAATTCATCCATTGTTTTCTGTTCAATACCTTTATGATATTTCATATAATTTAAAATATCATAAAAATCTATTGTTTCTAACATTCTTCCATTTTGTTGACTTATTGTAGCCATAAATTGTTCATATAAAGAATAATGAAGAGTTCCACTATGTTGAAATCTTGCTATCATTTTATTTAAAGCATCTTTAACTATGTATATCTTTTCTTGCTCATGTAAATCTTCAGAAAACGTATATGTGATTTTATCTTGAAAACATATATCAACATAAATATCTATTTGTCTGAAATTTTCATCCAGCATATAATAGTGTACCTTAAACGCATATTCATCATGGCGATAACCACTATGAAAACGATAATTCCCTACATACTGTGTTTCATGTTCTTCAATAAAATCTTTCATGATCTGTGTGTTTATAATCATATACCGCTCCCTTCTTTATCGATGAGTTTTTAAAAACCTTGGTAAGAATTGATTTTGAATATATTGATTGGTTACCCCTTCAATACTTTCTTTAGAATAATCTCCACCCATCATAAGTGAAGTATCCATAATTTCCTTAGTCAATAAAACATATTCATGTTCACTTAACTCTATATTTTCTTTTGAAATTAACTCTTTTACAACTTTTATACAATCATCAAGATATGCTTTTTTATCAATATCTGTAACATGTTCCAAAATAATCACTCCTTATCATGTATTATACCATGATTCATCTTCAAATTTTAGCAAAAAGAAAAAATATTTAAAATTCTTTAGAAAAGAAAAAGCAATCAATGCGATGATTACTTTTCTTATTTCTTTGATAAGAATTTCAAGACAAATTCATTTTGTTTTATTGGTCGAGATACATAGTATCCTTGACCTAAGAAACACCCCATCTTATTTAAGAGTTTTACATCTTCCTTTTCTTCTACACCTTCACATATAATTGTCTTATTTAAAAGATGAGCTGTTTCAACAATTAATTGCATTATTGAAACAACACTTTTATTAAGACGACTTTCTTTTAAAAATGCTTTATCAATTTTTATAATATCAACTGGAATCGTATGAATAGAGTTTAAAGAAGAATATCCTGCTCCAAAATCATCCATAGAGAAGATATAACCTTGTTGAGATAATTGATTTAACATTTCTATAATATGGGTAGAGAAATCATTAAAAGCTGTTTCCGTAATTTCCAATTCAATACAATGAATAGGAATATGATATGTTTTCATAACATCATCAAGTCGTTTTGAAAAGTCTTGATGATGGATTGTCACACGTGAGAAATTGACTGATATTCTAAAATCAGTTGTTTCTAATTGATGTTCTTTAATAAACAGACAAGCTTTTTCTAGCATAAAGAAATCTAAATCATAAATATAACCATTTTGTTCTAAAGATGGAATAAATGTATCAGGAAGTAATAAATCATCCTTATCTTGCCATCTGACTAGGGCTTCTGCTCCGACTACTTTTAATGAAGGAATTTCAAACTTGGGTTGTAAATACAATTTAAACTGATCATCATTTAATGCTGTATAAAAGTTTTTAGCTAAACGATTTTCATAATAAAGCTTATCTAATAATTCTTGATCATAACAAAGGGCACAGCCTTTGCCTTTTTGTTTAGCCTGTTTATGAGCTAAAGTCGCATTATCAATCATTGTATAGATTCGTTCCTTTTGAGTCATATAAACCCCTATACAGAGAGTTAAATCACGATAAATATCAAGTTCAATTGATGATTTCACATTTTCAATTATTAATTGTTTTAATGAAGATATTGTCAAATCATCAAACTCACAAAGAATTAAAAATTCATCACTCCCATATCTTGCTACACAGCCTTTTTCCCCAACAAATGATTGAAGTGTCCATGCAACAACACGCAGTAGTTGATCACCTGTTTGAATACCATAAAGTGAATTCAAATATTTAAAGCCATCAATATCTAAACATAACATTGCCATATTCCCACTTAACTTATCCATTTTCTCTTTGAGCTCAATCCAAAACCAGAGTAATTATTAATTCCAGTAAGTTCATCAATATACATTGCTTTCTTTATTTGTCTTTGTTTATATTTATACCAAAACGCAAAAATACTCATTGTTATAATAAGATAAACAAAAAATATTCTAACTAAAAAAATCGTATTACTATCGGAAATGCTTTGGGCTGTTAATACCATTTGATCAGCCTTCTCAAAATAATCTTCACTTAATAAATAGAGATTCTCTTTTGATTCACCTTGTCTTACATTGTTTATTTCAATTTTTATATTTTGCCAAACTTGGCTCATCTCTTCTAATTGATCTTGAAAAAGATCATCACTTAGTTTGATTAATTCATACTTACCATTTCCCGTTTGTAAGTTCTCTAATATTCCATCTAAATGAACAATTAATTGATCATCAGGCTTGCCATATATTTCTTTCTTAATAAGTTTTTGGGTAGCCCCTCTTACAATCCCACTATAATTGATGATCTTAGCAATTCCTACATTTTGAGATAAAGATACCATCAGTATAACTATCGCAACTATCCATATAGCACTACATATGAATATATTATGTTTTTGTTTCATTCTAGTACTCCTTTATGAATCTTGCATATAATTCAAGTATATCTTTCTTTTATCCAAAATGCAAACTATGTCTAATAATTCACATAACTTAAAAGAATATCATTTTTCTAAAAATGATATTCTATCGATTATATTTAAACCTAATTGTTGAAGATATAAAACTGCTTCATCGTATGATTTTTTATCCAATAAAGATTTTGCATCATGGGCATCTACTCCTATAATCACTTGATTCCCAACCTGTTTTGCGATTGAAAAGAAAACATCATTAGGATAATGACGATATGTAGAGTATCCTAACAAGTTATATTCCAAAGGAATTTCATAATCCTTGGCAGCTTTACACAACCTTGTCATCTCTTGTTGATAGAATGAATCTTGTGTATCGTAATTCGCTAAGTCTGGATGTGCAAGATAACTATATAATCCAGTTGAAAATGCTTCTATACAACTGTCTACATATTGAGTCAATTGTTGTTTTGTGAGTTTGTGTCCAAAGTAAATACCTGTCTCATCACTTCCATTAAAATGATTACCTAATATAATGTAATCTATCGGATATTTTTTTAATATCATCTTTAACCAAGGCATATACTTTTTAAAATATTCACACTCTAAACCAATCTTTATAGAAATTTGTTTTTTATACTTTTCTCTTAATTCTAATAAAGTCGAAACATAATCATCTAACTCTGATTCATGCATTCTTATTTCACCTATAAAATCAGAATCATAATGCCACGGGGTATGATCACTAAACCCTAGTTCACTAAAGCCAGCTGCTATCGCTGCTTGAATATATTCCTCTTCAGTATTTATAGCGTGTTTACATCGCTTTGTATGTGTATGATAGTTTTTCATTGAATTCCTCCATATCTTAAGACATTATACAAGAAAATAGGATAGAAAAAAAGGGAATTTCTTCCCTTATTCAAAATCGCATGTATATCCACGCATATCTAACTCTAGCTTCTCTACTTGCCAATCCTCTAATAATTGCCCAAGTTCTTCTTTAATACGGACAACACCCTTTGTATCTTCCGCTTTAATCACTGCCATAATTGTTGGTCCTGCTCCTGATAAATAACAACCTAAAACTTGCTCATCTTTTTCAAGAATATTCATTATTTCATCAAAGCCTTGAATCAACTTTCCACGATATGGTTGATGTAAACGATCCTTAAATCCTAGTTTCAATCCATCATCATATCCATTAATTAGTGAAGCAACCATTAAAGCAAGATGTGAAACATTCGCAATCGCATCTGCTCTAGGTAGTTCTTGGGGTAAAACTGAACGTGCTTTTTCAGTTGATAATGTAAAAGGTGGAATCAATGATACAAATCGATAATCATGTTTAACAGGAATATTTAATGTTGTCACCCCATCAGCCATGACTGATACAGTTAATCCACCAAAGATCGCTGGCGCCACATTATCTGGATGCCCTTCTATCTTTGTGGCTAATTCTAAAACTGCTTGACGATCATTGTTTTTATCTTGGAATGCAAACGCTCCGACAATTCCTGCAACTATACAAGTCGAACTACTTCCTAGCCCTCTTGTATAAGGAACTTCACCACTACATTCAATACGTAAACCCGAAAATGATAAACCACATGCCTTCGCTCCTTCAACAAACGCTTGATAAGTCATGTTATCTTTATTACAAAACTGCTCAGGACAACCCGTAATCTCTAATCCATCATCTAAGAGTTCAAATGTGAAAGTATTATAAAGTGTAACTGCTAATCCAGCCACATCAAATCCCGGACCTAAGTTAGCACTAGTCGCTGGAACTCTTACTTTAACTTTCATAATGATAACTCCTTAATTTGTTGACCTATAAAATCAACTATTTCTTCTTTATCAATAACTTTTTTGTGTAATATTTCTCTATCTTTAATTCCTTTTAAAGGTGTAGGAACATCAACATGTGTCTTTTCATTTAATGCATCAATGGCATCATATTCATGTAATAACTCACCTGTAATAGCTTGATAAACAGATTGTGGAAACTTATAAGGAGAAGCTGTTGATAAAAGAATTGTCTTTGTATGATCATGAGTCTGTTGTTGATACTCTTTATATACCCCATAACCAATAGCGGTATGGGTATCTAACACATAGCCAGTTTCTCTATAACATTTTTCAATTGCATCAATAACTTGTTCCTCATTTAACCAACCTGCTTTAAAATTCTTTTGAATAGTTTTAAAGACATTTTCATCAACTTCATAAACACCAGTCTCATTTAACTTATCCATATATCCTTTAACTTGAGATGTATCTTCTGATAAGAAATAAACCAATCTTTCTAAATTACTTGAAACCAAAATATCCATTGCTGGAGCATTTGTCTTATAAAACTCTCTATTCGTATCATATTTACCAGTATTAAAGAAATCTGTTAAAATATTATTTTGATTAGATGCAACAATAAACTTTTGAACTGGCAATCCCATCTTTTTAGCAATATATCCAGCCAAACAGTTACCAAAGTTACCACTAGGAATCGTAAAGTTAACTTCTTCACCTATTTTAATTGTGTTTTGTTTAACTAATGTTATATATGAATAGAAATAATAAACAATTTGAGGTATTAAACGTCCAATATTAATTGAATTAGCTGATGATAAAAAGACATGACTTTGATCACATATTGCTTTTAATTCTACTGAATTCAAAGCTTTCTTAACAGCTGTTTGAGCATCATCAAAGTTACCTTCAATTCCAATAACATCTACATTCTTTCCAACTTGAGTAATCATTTGTTGCTTTTGAATTGCTGATACCCCTTCAATAGGATAAAAAACCTTAATACATGTTCCTTTAACATCCTTAAAACCTTCCAATGCTGCTTTTCCAGTATCACCTGAAGTTGCAGCTAAAATCATAACATCTCTCTCTTCACCTTTTTTCTTTAAAGAATAAGTCATAAAACGCGGTAAGATAGATAATGCCATATCTTTAAAGGCTGCTGTAGGCCCTTGAAATAACTCAGCAATATAAACATCTCCTGCGCTCATTAAAGGAACGACTTCTTTAGGAAATAGTCCATCTCCATATGCTTGTTGACATAACAAACGAATATCTTCCTTAGTACCATCTGGTGTAAAAGTAGAAATAACTTCAGTAGCCATATCTACATAATTCATTGAGTATAATGTTTGTAAGTTTATTTTTTCAAGATCAAAAGATGGAACCAATAAGCCACCATCACTACCAATACCTTGTAAAATAGCCTCATAAAAATTTAATGGTTTTTGATTTCCTCTCGTACTTAAATATAATTTTTCTTTCATTTTTACATTCCCCCAATCAATTATTTTTCTAATTGTATACAATTTTATTTTATAAGTCAATATTATTAGCATATTTCTATATTAATAGACAAATATTTATGAATTATCTATTTTAATCATATTTTATAAATCAATTCATATTATTTATTTGATTATTTTGACTATCTTCTAACAATAGTCTATAATAAATAAAAGTAAAATCCAAGGGGGAAATTTATTATGAGTCAAATTATTATTCCAGAGGGATATGTTGCACATTTAAGTTTAATTGAAACGGAAGTCGCAATAAAGATGATTAAAGATACTTTTGAAAGAAGACTTGCTGAGCAATTAAGACTTACGCGTGTATCTGCACCTTTATTTTTATTAAAGAATACTGGATTAAATGATAATTTAAGTGGTAATGAAAAACCTGTATCATTTACTTCTTTTGAATTAAATAATGATGATGAAATAGAAATTATTCATTCACTCGCAAAATGGAAAAGAGATGCTTTGCATAGATATGGTTTTGAAAGACATACTGGGTTATATACTGATATGAATGCAATAAGGAAAGATGAAGAACTGGATAATATTCATTCTATGTATGTTGATCAATGGGATTGGGAAATGGTTATTTCTAAAGAAGATAGACATATGGATTATTTTAAAGCTATTGTTTCTAAAATATATAATGCTTTATTAGATGTTGAATTTTTAATGATTAGACATTATCCTCAATTAGGTGAATCAATTTTACCTGATGAAATCTATTTTATAACTTCTCAAGAATTAGAAGATTTATATCCTCACTTAGATCCTAAACAACGTGAAAGAGAAATCACAAAAGAAAAGAAAGCTGTTTGTATTTTACAAATAGGTGATATCTTAAAATCTGGTCATAGACATGATGGACGTGCTCCTGATTATGATGATTGGAAATTTAATGGTGATATTCTTGTCTATAATGCACAATTAGATGATGCCTTAGAAATATCAAGCATGGGAATTAGAGTTGACGACCAAGCTTTAAAAGAACAATTAGAAAAATGTGATGAGTTAGATCGTTTAGAACTTCCTTATCATAAAAACGTTATGAATCATATTCTTCCTTTAAGTATTGGTGGTGGTATTGGTCAAAGTCGTTTGTGTATGTTCTTTTTAAGAAAAGCACATATCGGTGAGGTTCAAGCTACATTATGGGATGAAGAAACAATGAAACAATGTGAAACCCATAACATTCATTTATTATAAAGAGGATTCCTATGGATTATAAATTAGTCAAATACTGTGGCTATCTGCCAGCCCTATTCTTTACAATATTATTGTTGTTTATAGCCTTTATTGGTGGCTTTGATTATCTATCAAAAATCCCCACATTATTATATATAGAAGTTATATGTTTATTCATTGCTCCTTATTTTATAAGCCAACACCATTATCATGTCGGATATTTAATCGTTGTTGTTTCAGTATTAATCTTTATGTATCAAGGATTATTCATTGATACAAATCATATGTTTGGATATATGATTATTGGTGGTGGACTCCTTTTATATTTTATAGGATATGATTATATCTTAAGAAAACTTAAAAACATTTAAACAAAAAAGATAATTATACTCAATCTAAAGTATGATTATCTTTTATTTTATATCTTTTATTCTACTTCAATGTGTCTATCTAAAATATATGTGGTAAGAAATATAAATAAACTACAAAGGATAAAGTTAATTCCAATTGTTAAGGCATTAAATAATGATACACCAAGTTGTCCCATATTCGTAGGATCAGATGAATTATTCACAATCCCAATACTTAAAACATGACCAACATGGGCATTGTCTAACAAAGTACTTATGAGGATATTTAATACAAAGAATATCACAATCGCAATTGGCATTTTATACTTTCTAAACCACTTTGTATGAGTGATTGTAATTGAGAAGTAAATCGTAGAAATAACAAGCCCTAATTCTACTAAAAACTGAATAAACGTTGTTAAGTAATAAATTAGATTTTGTGGTATAAATGCAATGAGTGCCCTTATAAATTCAAAGAATCTTCCTACCTTTTGATTCCCTTCCATAATTAATACAATACTAAAAAGTATAATAATTCCTAAGAATAATACAACTATTCCTACAATAACCCAGATTAATGCAACCATAAGTTTAGATATTAAAATTTCTAAGTTTGATTTTGGTAAGGTTAAAGTCAAATACCCCGGTCTTTCAAACATTGAGCGATTATAATTAATAAAGATACTAATAAACAAAGCCAAAGTTATCCCCATAATTAATACAATAAATATAAACAAGATTATTCCTAAAATCATCTCTCCAAGATGATTACCACCAAGAAAATGCATCGCAAATGGTAATAAAGCACAACCTATTAAATAAACCAAAAACGAAGTCATAAATGTTCTTTTAGAATGAGTGATTTCATATTTCATTAATTTTAACATTTGAATTCCTCCCT
>CAZWXH010000008.1:0-8848 GCA_964637725.1 uncultured Coprobacillus sp.
TTTTCGATTTTTCCAACGCCACCTAAACATTTTTTAGTATACATATCCCAAGTTGTTCTTATCGTCAATTGATATAATCTTGTTCTACCTTGTTGGGTTAATTCAACTTCCATTTTAATTGTTGGATTATCAAGTGTAGCATCTTGAATTGCCTTTTCAAGCAACTTCTCTTGTTTTTTATTCATTCCTTCAAAATCACTAAGTCTATACCTTTCCTCATTCTTTTTACCTAAGGCATTAAAGTATTGAACTGTTCCATATTCAATATCATATTCAAAGAAGTAATCATTAACTAGTTCTTGATACGCTCTATGAATAGCTTTTTCTTTTTCATAATCATTTATAATTGTGTTATGTTCTTTATCAGTAAAACTAGGAATATGATCTAATCCCTGTTTCTTGACTTCTTCTGTTTTTTTAATAATTTGATCTTGAACTTCTTCAAAGCAATCTAAAATAACTGGATTAAAAACACCACATTCTCCATCAAAAATCATTTTGACTGCTTGATTGTGACTATATGCTTTTTTATATACTCTTTCATTAGTTAACGCATCATAGACATCAGCTAAAGAGACGACTTGTGCCCAAATCGGAATATCTTCACCTTTTAATCCTTCTGGATACCCTTTACCATCATATTTTTCATGATGATAAAGAATAACATCTTTAAAGAAATGATGTGTTTTATCTGTATATAAACCATTGAGTTTATCTAATATTTGAGCCCCATAATATGTATGTAACTGCATTTCATAAAACTCTTCTTGCGTTAGCTTGGCTGGCTTATTTAATATAACATCACTAATCATTATTTTTCCTATATCATGTAATATAGAAGCTAAGTTTGTTACATCAATAATTTCATCAGTAATGCCATATTGAGGATATTTTTCTTTTAATCTACGCATTAAGATATCAGTAACAAAACGAACACGATAGATATGTTCTCCTGATTCTAAGTTTCTAAATTCAACAAGTGTCCCTAATGCTTCTAGGACTTGAATTTTTAAATCTTCTAAGACTTGAATGCTTTCTTTCAATTCTTTTGTTTGAGTATCTATTATCCATTCTAAACGAAACTTATGGCTAATGACATCAATAATATGATTAATACGTTTTTCAATCAATTCATTAACATATGGTTTTTTTATAAGTTCATCTATTCCAATATGTATTGCTTGATTGTAGACTTCTGAATTTCTGTGAGTATATGTTAAAAACACTGGCAAAGTTTCTAATATTTTTTCTTCTTTGCATGCTTTAAAAAATTGAAGAATTTTCTTTTCTTCAACACTATCGTCAACTAAGACTCCAGCTATATTATCTTTATTTTGATTAATTAATCCAAGAACTTCATCAATGTTTGACGGTCGCACTATATACTTTGTGACAAACATCTTTTTTATTTCTTCAATTTGATTTTGATCAAGAGAAATAACAAGTAAGTACTTGTGTCTTGTTGGCATAAGGCTTCCCTCCATATTCACAAATAATCTCTTTATATTATAACACAAAAAATAATTTCGTGAATATCTAAATTTCATCAAAATACATAAAATCAACCTTTTTACAGGTTGATTGATTGACTTTCATTTATTTTATATAAATCTTTTTTAAATTCTTTTCTAATTAATATCGTCGTAATTATAAAGGCAACAAAATCGGCTGAAGGAACCGCAAAGAATATTCCATATAAACCAAATAGGTTTGCATATAAGACAATTAAAGGAATTAAGATGATGACTTGTCTTATAAGATTTAATAAACTTGCTTCCTTGACTTTCCCAATTGCTTGAAAGTAGTTTGCACAAATCATTTGTGCACCTACTAGAAATACAACCATAAACCAAATTCTTAAAGCAGTTGTGCCCAGTTTCATTATTTCTGGTTCATTTGAAAAAGCTGAGATTATCAATTGTGGGAAAAACTGTACAAATATAAAACCAAAGACAGCAATACAGCTTGCACCAATTATCGAATACTTTAAAGTTTCTTTCACTCTGTCCATCTTCTTGGCACCAAAATTATAGCTCACCAATGATTGTTGACCTTGGCATAAACCAGTAAGTGGCATTAATAGAATTGTTTGGAAGGATGTTAAGACTCCAACGGTTGAGATTGCGATGTCTCCACCATATGTTGCAAGTGTTCCATTCAATACAATATTTAAAACACTATTGGCCATCTGCATAAAGAATACCGGTAACCCTGTGGTCATTATTCTTACAATGTATGACATGTTCACTTTCATACAATCAAATGTCATTTTGATAATACTGCGTCCACTCATAATAAACGCCAGTTGCCACAAGGCACTTAAGAATTGTCCACCAACAGTAGCCCATGCAGCTCCTGCCATCCCCATATTTAATTGAAAGATTAATATGTAATCAAAGACTATATTAAAGCCTGCTCCAATAAGTTGTGATACCATCGCATTTCTTGGATTTCCTTGTGCTCTTGATAAATTATTACCCCATATTGCGATACATTGAAAGACTGCTCCAAATAAAATAATACTTAGATATTCAGAGGCATAAGGCAATACCTTTTCACTAGAACCTAAAATTGTTAGAATCTGATCCATAAATAAATTACCAAATACCATAATAACAAAACCAAAGAACGCACTCAATACAAAAGAGTTTCCTAAGTATGCCTTAGCTTCCTCTTTTTCACCAGCACCCAAACTGATAGAAAAACGAGTTCCTCCACCTACTGCCGAACCTAAGCTTAAAGCCATCAAAATAAGTGTCACTGGAAAACTAATGGTAATTCCAGCTAATCCTAATGCTCCTAGACCTGGCGCATTTCCGATAAACATTCTATCAACAATATTATAAATAGCGTTGACTAACATTCCTATAATGGCAGGAATTGAAAATTCAACTAATAAAGGAAGTACCTTTTTTGTTCCCATTCTTTCATCATTCATACTGCTTAACCTTCTTTCTTATATTATCACACATCTTATCTAACAAATAGATAACACTATCTATCTCACTATCTGTTAGTCCTTCTAACATCCAATGTGAACTTTTCTTAAATACATTAAAAATATCTTCAATCTTATCTGTTGCTTTATTTGTTAAATAAAGACAACTATAACGACGATCTTGTAAATTAACTTCTCTTTTTACATAACCTTTTTCTATTGTAGATTTTATAATTCTTGTTATTGCACTTTTATCAATCATTAATTCTTTACTCACTGCATCTTGCGATAATCCTTCATTCTTATATATCGATATCAAAAGATTACACTCTCCATGAGTTAATCCTTCTTCTTTTAGTAATGCATTCACATACGCTTTACTTTGATTTGATAAATATTGAATTCTACGTCCTACTCTTCTATCCATAGTATCGCCTCTTTCTTTTCTCTATTATAATAATGATAGTTGATAAGTCAACTAATAATTAATATTTTTATTTGAAAATAACTTTTTTTCTACATTTTAGTCACTCTAAGTGTTATAATAACTTCAAAGGGATGTTTTATATTACCCAAACGAGATTGGGGGAATAGGAATGAAGGTTAAAAAAATAAAAACTAGGTCAATATTCATTATTATTATTTTAATGAGTATTCTTTTAACTGTTTCCGTATTTACCTTAATGTCCCATGTTCAAAACTTATTAAATTCAGATGTTCAAATCAACTTAACTGAGATTGTTACCCAAAATAAAGATGTTATTGCGAGTCGTTTAAAACTTGAAACAAATAATATTAAGACAGTCGCTAATAACATTACGAATAGAATGCAAGAAGCTGGAAGAACTGATAAAGAATTCCAAATTGATACTTTAAAGAATTTAACAACTGAAACTGATAACTCATATGTTGCGATTAGTGATTTAAACGGTATTGCAATATTTAGAAATGGTGATCAAATTGATATATCAGCACGTAATTACTTTAAGTCTGGTTTAAAAGGAATTCAAAAGATTTATGAGAAAGTTATTTCTAGACTAGATGGTCAAGAACTCTATATTATTTGTACCCCTCTTTATTATCGTAATAATATTATTGGAACACTTCAAAGAGGATACACTATTGAAAATATGAATGAGATATGTTCGTTATCACTTTTCTCTGATAATGGAAATATGCATATTATTAATAATGATGGTTATATTGTCTTACATTCACAAAATACTGATTTCCAAGAAGGTACTGACAACTATTTTCGAGCACTTTATTCTGAAGGAAATACTGAAGCATCTCAACAACTAGAAAAAGATATCAAAGCTAATAAAAGTGGCTTCTTTGAATCAACGAGAAAAAATCAAAGAATATTCTCAGCTTATACATCTATTGATGATATTCATGACTGGTATCTCATTAGTAGTGTCCCAGTTAGCGCTGTTTCACCTAATTCTGGGATTGTAGTTAAATTATTTTATGTTATTTTAACTATCGTCGTCTTTATTATTACAGTAATTTCTTTTCTATTTCTCTATTATAAAAATAGACAACAATCTGAACTAAAACGAATTGCCTTTGTCGATACAGTTACAAAAGGTCATACATTTAATAAGTTTATGGTTGATGTTAAGAATGCTTTAACTGATCACCCTCAACAAAAATTCTATATTCTTAAGTTTGATATTGATAACTTTAAATATATTAATAATTATTATGGTTTTGATTTTGGTGATAATATATTATCAATGATCCAAATTGCGATTGATCAAGAATTACATGATCATGAAATATTAGCAAGAATCTATGGTGACCAATTTGTCGCATTACTATAAAATGCGAGTGAGGTTAGAATTCAAGATTTACTTGATAAAATTAAGAAATTAAGTGATCAAATTACTATTTATTGTTCGGCTGGGATATATGAAATTAAAGATGTTAATGAACCGATAAACATTATGGTTGATAAGGCGAGAACAGCTGCCCAAACTGTAAAAGAATCTCTGAAAGAAAAATATACTTTTTTTGAAGATTCATTTAATCAATCTTCTGCTCATTTTGAACAATTAAAACGTGCGGTTATTAAAGCTATTGAAAATGATGAATTTGTTCCTTATTATCAACCTAAGGTAGATATTAATACCAAAAAATTAATTGGTTCAGAAGCTTTAGTCAGATGGATTAGAGATGGTAAGGTTGTTCCATCTAATGAATTTATTCCTTTATGTGAAAGAACTGGTATTATTGTTAATATTGATTTATTAATGCTTGAAAAAGTATTACAGTTCTTAAAAGAAAATCTAGATGCCGGTATCAAGTGTACACCGATATCTATTAACTTTTCACGTTTACATTTAAATAGTCCTGATTTTATAAACAAATTAACAAGTCGAATCCAACACTATCAAGTTCCTCCAGAACTAATTGAAGTAGAGTTAACTGAAAGTGCATTCTTTGATAATTTGAATTTAATTCATTCTTTTACAACGCAATTACATGAACATGGAATTCGTATGGCTATGGATGATTTTGGTTCTGGTTATTCTTCACTTAATATGTTAAAAGATATTCCTATTGATGTTTTAAAGATAGATAAAGAGTTTTTATCTACGAAAGAGAATAAACATCGTCAAGAAATTATCTTTAGATCAATTGTCAGTATGGCTAATAATTTAGGTATACAGATTGTTGTTGAAGGGGTTGAAACTATTGAGAATATTGAATTAATGAAAAGATCTCAATGTTATATTGCCCAAGGTTATTACTTCGCAAGACCAATGCCTACTTTTGATTTTATAGAGATATTTAGAGGAGGAAAGATATAATGAAGAAGTTATGTTATATTTTATTAGCTTTTCTTATGTTATTTACTTTTACTGCTTGTTCATCTGAAAAAAAAGATATTAAGATAGGTGTTTCTTTGGGTGTAGGTAAAGCTGAGAGATGGAAAAAGGATAAGGCTTATATGGAGGATAGAGCAAAAGAGCTTGGTGCTACCATTGAGGTTCGTTTAAATACGGATGATGATCCTGAGTCTCAAATGAAAGATTGTAGAGAACTTATTGATAGTGGTATTGATGTTTTATTATTAACTCCCAAGGTTGTTGATAACGCTAAAGCTGTTGTAGAATATGCAAAAGAAAAAGATGTCAAGATTATTTCTTATTCTCGTATTATTGTTGGCGAGAAAATTGAATTATATGTTGGTTATGATAGTACAAAAATTGGTCAAGCAATGGGACAGTATTTAACTGAAAAAGTTGACAAAGGAACATATATTCTTTTAAAAGGTGATAAAGATGACTTCAATACTCAGTTATTATACGATGGAGCATTAAAATATATTAATCCAATAAAATCTGATTTAAATATTATCTTAGATGAATATGTAACTGGTTGGAGTCCCGAAGTGGCGAAACAATTAGTGAAAGAAGCCCTTCAAAAGAATAATAAAGTTGATGCTATTCTTGCGCCTAATGATAAGATTGCCGAAGCTTGTCGAAGTGTTCTTGATGAACTTAATATACAGACACCTGTTTCTATTTCAGGAATGGATGCCGAATTAAATGCTGTTAAGCGGATAATTAATGATAAACAAGATATGACTGTTTATCTTAGTTTACCAACCCTTGCTAAAGAAGCAGTCAATGCTGCTTATGATCTAGCAAAGACTGGAAAAGTAACTCCTAACAGCTTATTTGATAATCAAACTAGTACTCCTATTGATGCTTTCCTTATCAATGGTCAAGTTATCACAAAAGAAAACATAAAAGCTCAAGTTATTGATAATGATATATATACAGAACAAGAACTTTATAATTAAACTCTGGTTATCCAGAGTTTTCTTTTTCTAAATTTTCGTTGACGAATTGATAAACGAAGTGCTAAGATAAAAGCAAGGAAGTGAATCATATGTCATATATTTTAACTGATAACTTAAGAAGAAGAAATGCTCTATATTTTCGTTAAACCGATGAAACATTGTATAGAGCTTATATAGAAATTGAATTCATCGGAAAATAGTGTTAAAAGTATAAAACATATACTTCTTTTTAATATACCTATTTTCCTGATTCATAATATAATGCAAAGCTATGACAGTGTTTTATCATAGCTTTTTATATTATAAGAAAAGAGGATTATTATGAATAATAATTGGAAACACAATATAGTTAATTTTTTAATTGCCCAAACAGTTTCATTGCTTGGTTCTTCAATAGTGCAGTATGCTGCCATTTGGTTTATTACCTTAACAACATCATCGGGGATAATGTTAACCTTTTCCACTATTTGTGGATTTCTTCCACAAATACTTATTTCATTATTTGCGGGAGTTTGGATTGATCGTTATGATCGCAAGAAGATCATTATGTTATCCGATGCTATGATTGCTTTTTCGACCCTCATTTTAGCGTTATTTTTTGTCAGTGGTTTTAAAAACATTTGGCTTATTATTATTGTCTTAGCTATTCGTTCTGCTGGTTCAGGAATACAGACACCTGCGGTTCAATCTGTAATTCCCCAGATTGTTCCAGAAGATAATCTCATGAGGATTAATGGTATCTATAGTTCTATTTCTTCGATTATTATGTTTTTATCACCAGCTATAAGTGCTTTTGTTTTATCAATTGCATCATTTGAAGCAGTCTTATTTATCGATATCATCACTGCTATTATTGGTATCTCTATTACGGCCACTGTCAGTATTAAACAAATTAATCGTTCTCTTCAACAAACCCATATTAAAGAAATTAAGAAAAGTATTCTTTATCTTAAAGATCATTTATTTGTTAAAAGAAGTATCTTTTATCAGTTTGTTATTTCATTTCTGATAACACCTTCGGCATTCTTAACACCTTTACTTGTTAGTAGAACATTTGGTAGTGAGGTTTGATATTTATCATTAACTGAAATGACATATAGTTTAGGGATGATTCTTGGTGGTATTCTTATTTCTTATTGGGGTGGTTTTAAAAAACGTATTCATACGACCATTCTTGCTACTTTGTTATATGGTACGTTAATGATTGCTTTTGGACTCACTCATATCTTTATTATTTACTTAATTATTAATACCTTGATAGGGATCACTGCTCCTTGTTATAGCACCCCTTTAACTGTCCTTATTCAAGAAAATGTGGAAGAAGATATGTTAGGTCGTATCTTTAGTTTTATGCAGATTGCCGGCTCTTCTGCTTTTCCTTTAGGAATGATTTTATTTGGTCCTTTAGCCGATATAGTGCCTATCCAAGTCTTATTACTTGTTTGTGGTACACTTGTTGTGGTGATTGCTATTTATGTAAAGCTCACACATTATCTTGATAAATAACACAAAAGATGTTTTCCTACATAATGCAGAGAAAACATCTTTTAAATTTCTTGTTTATAATAATTATTTCTTCCTTGTTCTTTAACATAATATAGTGCTTGATCAGCTAGTGAAAGAAGTTTCGCTACTGATAAATCTTCTTGTTTATCATTAAAGACATAACCTATGGATAAGGTCACAAACGGATGATAAGTTGTTCCTTTGTGTTCAATTTGACTTTGTTTTAGAGCATTGTATATGTTATAGACATATTGATCGACTTGCTGGCTTGTCACATTATAACAAAGACAAACAAATTCATCTCCTCCATATCGACTTGGAGTAATTCCTTCTATGGCATATTGTTTTAATAAATCCCCTATTGTTTTAAGGATCTCATCACCTTTAAAATGTCCATAGACATCATTATATTGTTTAAAATAATCAACATCAATCATAATAATTCCTAATGAACTTTTATTTCGATTTGAAATTATTTTCGTTGTGAGTTTATTAAAATATCTTCGATTATATAATCCTGTTAATTCATCAATTTGAATAATATTTTCTAATACTTCTTTTTCTAATTGTATTTCATCTCTTTGTCTTAA
>CAZWXH010000008.1:8948-11941 GCA_964637725.1 uncultured Coprobacillus sp.
CTTGAGATATCTTCTATCATATCACATATAAAATACTTATTATTATATTCTTCAATATGCAAATCTAACATCATTTGGGCTTGATCAATACATTTATCTATTTGATTTGTTTTTGCAAAATACGATGCCCATTCACAACCAATTCTAATCTTATAATAAAGTTCATCACTCTGAAAAGATTCACATAAATCAAGTGCTTCTTTCGCTTGATTCACTTCATTAACTTGTAAACACGATTCTGCATAATTACTAAGATAACTAATAATCTTTTCCTCATAATTATCACTATCCTGTTTATAAACACTTAAATACGCTTTATGAAATAACTCTTTGGCTGTTTCCCAGTCATCTCTACCCGCAAAACCTAAGCCTATATTGTTATATAACATTCCACATGTTTTATTATCTTTCAATTCATTTGCAATGTGTAAACCATCTAAGAAATATTGAATTGCTGTTTGTTCATCATTTAACCTTATAAAATATAATCCCGCAAAATTACAAAGAGTCATCAGAAGATTTTTATAATTATGTTTACGACTAAGATATACTGCTTGTGATAAATATTCATCACAGAGATGATATTCTCCCAAAGCTAAGACACTATCAAAAAGATATACATATGCAAAAGTTCGCGCATAGTCATTTTGTCTTTTTTCACCAAAGTCCAAAAGTTCTAAACACAATCTCTTTTCTTCATTTAGATCCGTATATCTTACATTTAATATCTTTGTCATAATATCAAAATCACTTGTTATCTTCTTCAAACTCATCACACCTTCTTCTTATACTTATTTCTTCCAGATGACTTACTCTCATATAAGGCATCATCTGCTAAAGTTAATAAATCATAAATACTCTTCCTTGTATTATTAGCATGTGTATAACCTATCGATAAAGTTAAGCGATCACTACAAGGAGATTGTTCATGTTTAATAAATCGATCATAAAGTTCTTTTCTAACATTCTTAATATATGCTTCCATATCCTCAATAGAAATATTTTCACACAAACAAGTAAATTCATCACCACCAAAACGACAAGGGGTAATTCCTTTTTGAATATTGATTTTTAAACAATCACCAACAACATGTAAAGCAATATCACCTTCACCATGTCCATAAGTATCATTATACTCTTTAAAATAATCTACATCTAACATTATAACACCATAATCTTTTTCTGTAACTTCATTATACTTTTGAATTAAACCTTCAAAATATCTTCTATTATAAATCCCTGTAACTTCATCAAGATTCGCTTCTTTTTCTAAATCTCTTTGTTGTGCTTCTAAGCTCTTCTTTTCAATAATAAGTTCATTTAAATATATTTTATCTTTCATAGATTTAACTATATCTTCATTAACCTTATCCTTAAACTCTTGCGTCTTTATATAATATCGATGAAATGCTTTATCATATTCCTTTTTACCTTTAAATAAAAGAATAAATCTTAATTTCTCTTGTTCAATCATTTGAAGTTGATTAACATTGCCTTTACATGCCTTTTCCATTAATTCAAGAAACCTTAAACCGGTTTCTTCTTCATCTACTTTTAGCATTGCTAAACATAACATATGATAATGTTCAAAAGCTTCAAATGAACGATTATTATCTAGTAATTCTTGATTATCAAGAATTGATTTAGCCCAATATATAGCTTCATCTTTTTCTTGAATAGCAGCCAAATAACAACAGTGATTTCTTCTATGATATAAATCTTTTAAATAAGGAACATCTTGAGTGTTTTCACATTCTTTATAATATTGTAAGGCTTTTTCTTTTTCATTGATTTGTAGATACAAATCTCCAATATTACAAGCCAAGTGAGAACGGCTTGGAAAATAACCTAATTCTTTTTGTAAGTTATAAGCTTTTAAGAAGTATTCTAATGCTTTATTATAATGAGTATGTCTTTGAAAGATAACGCCCAAGTTATTTAAGTTAATACTTTCTAAGTATACATCTTTATTATCTTTTGCGATTGACATTCCTTCTAAGTAATTTGAAATAGCATTTTGTTCATCGCCATTTATCTCATGAGCTATTCCTAAGAAAGAATGAATTGTTGCCAGAATATCATTTTCATTGTTTGTTTGATTCACAATGTTTTTTGCTTTAGATAAATAGATCAAGGCATTCTTGGTATCATTAATACCTATATAATAATCTCCAATATAAGTATATGCAAATACTTCTAAGTAAGAATCTGGATTGCTTTTTGTATAATCTAATAACTGTAAACATAATGAATATGCTTTTTTAGCATCTTGAAAGCGCAATGCTAATATATCTTGCATTATTTTCTGTGTATCCATTTTCTCACCCCTATTTCATATAAATTTTAAAACATTTTACAAAATGATTGGGTCCTATTTCTTCAAACTCTGGTTTTTCTTTTAGACATATATTCATACAGTTTTGGCATCTCTTCGCAAAAGGACAACCTTTAATATCTTCGAATAAATCAGGTGGTTCGCCTGGTATATTTATCAGTTTTTTAGATTTATGAGTCGGTAAACATTGTAATAAACTTTGAGTATATGGATGAATTGGATGATAAAATATATCATCTACATAGCCTTCTTCTACAATTTCACCTGCATACATAACTCCTACACGATCAGCAATATTCGCAACAACTCCAAAGTCGTGAGTGATAAATAACAATGATGTTTCTTTTTGATCTTTCAACTCTTTTAATAATGAAAGAATTGATGATTGTGTTGTTACATCTAAAGAGGTTGTTGGTTCATCAGCAATAAGTAATTGGCGATGTGTTGCTAGTGCCATCGCGATCATGACTCTTTGTTTCATTCCACCAGATAATTCATGGGGATATTGATCATAACGCAGATGAGGATCTGGGATTTGGACTTGCTTTAAAAGTTCAATAGCTACTTTTTTACATTCTTCTTTGGTTTTCTTTTGTCTTCGATATAATGTTTCGATAATTTGTTTACCAATCTTCATTGTTGGATTGAGTGAAGTTAA
>CAZWXH010000008.1:12041-31792 GCA_964637725.1 uncultured Coprobacillus sp.
ACATAGAAAGAAACATTTAAATTTTTAATTCTGAGTATGTCTTTCATTATGGATACCCCTTCTCAACTTTGGATTCATTATATCTTGAAATCTATCTCCTAATAAGTTAAATGAAATTGTAATTAAACAAATTGTAAGAGCTGGTACTAACAATCTTATTGGATATGACTGAAATGCACGAATTCCTTCATTAGCCATAACCCCAAGTGATGGATATGGTGCTGGAACTCCCATTCCTAACATTAATAAAAATGCTTCGGTAAAGATAATCCCTGGTATATCCAACGTGAGATTAACAATAATAATTCCCATCATATGAGGAATCATATGTTTTCTGAGGATATGTAACATCCCACTTCCCATAACCTTAGATGCGATAACATATTCCTTATGATTTAAAGACATAACCTGACCTCTAATCAATCTTGCCATGCCCGTCCAGCCAACAAGTGTATAAGCTATAATTAAAGTGCCCACTCCTTGAGGCAAAACTGCCATCAATAGTAATACAACTATCAAATAAGGAATTCCACTAATAATCTCTAAAACTCTCATCATGATATTATCGACTCTACCACCCATATATCCTGAAATACAACCATAGATAATACCAATAACTGTATCAATAACTGCCGCTATACAGGCTATACCAAGTGAAATACGAGCGCCATACCATAGTCGTACAAATACATCTCTCCCTAAATGATCAGTTCCTAAAATATGAACCCAACCATTTATTGGTTCTTGACTCATTGGTGGCTTATTCGCAAAAGCAACATTTTGACTTTCATAATCAAAAGGACAAATCATCGGCAAAAAGATTGCTCCTAAGATAAGCAATAATAATATAACAAAACAAACAATGACTGTTTTATTATGAACTAATAAAAACATTGTTTCTTTCAATGTACTTATAGAAGGTCTTTGTTTCAACGAAACATCTTCATATTTAGCTAATAAAAAATCATCTTCATTAAAAGCTTTATTTCTTTTCATTTCCTTGACCTCCTAACTGCAAACGTGGATCAAGAAAACTATTAATAATATCCACAATCAAATTACACAAAACCAAAAAAATACCAAAAAATAATGTTGTTCCAATAATAACTGGATAGTCATTAGCTTGAACAGAATCCACAAAATATCTTCCTAAACCAGGAATTGAAAACACATGTTCAATCGCAAATGTCCCTGTTAATAACACTGCAGTAATTGGTCCTAATACTGTAATAACAGGAAGAATTGCATTTCTTATACCATGATGAAAAACGATTTCCTTTTCATTTAAGCCTTTTACTTTTGCGGTTTTTATGTAATCTTGTTGTAAAACCTCTATAAGACTTGAACGCATGAGTCGCCCAATAACCGTAATAGTTGAAAACGCTAAAGCAAATGATGGTAGAATCTTAGCATTCTCTGATCCCCATCCCATAATCGCAAATACTCTTATACCTGTTGTTTGAAATAAGACAACTCCAAATACATACTGCAACAAAGCGCCCATAATAAAGGCTGGAATAGAAACTCCAAACAAAACCAAAATCATTGTTAGGGTATCCCACTTTGTTCCTCTTTTTAAAGCTGCCACAATTCCTACTAAAAATCCTATACTTATCGCAAATATCAAAGAACGTATTCCTAATTCCAAAGAATCTAGAAATGCTGCTGAAATAATAGCAGTCACTTCTCTACCAGAAATCAATGATACTCCCAAATCACCATGAAGTAGATTAGAAAGATAAATGATATATTGTTCTAATACTGATTTATCTAATCCATACTTAACATTTAATGCCGCTTCTATTTCAGGTGTTAATATTTTATTACCAGAAAAAGGATTCCCTGGTAATAATTGCATTAATACAAATGTAATTGTAATAAGTAAAAAGACTGTAACAAAAGCATAAAGGAGGCGTTTTCCTATATATTTGAATTGCCTTGACATAGTTAAACCCTCCTTTACTTCTATTTAAATTATTTTATTTTTGCATTTCTAACACTAAAGAATTGGAATGGTGTTCTCACTACACCTTCTAATTTTTCAGAAACTGCATAGCTTGTATGTGTGAAATATAATGGCCCTACAACCATATCACTAATTAAAAGCTTTTCAGCTTCTATTAACATATCTTGTCTTTTAGCAGTATCACTTTCTTGCATTGCATCTTTAATTAATTGATTATATTGTTGATTATTATAACGACCATAATTACTTTGACTATCCCCAACATAATTTTCTAAGAATGTAATAGGATCATTTTCTGAAGGACCTGAACCACCAACAGTAAATGTATACTCTCCACTTATTCTTGCTTCACTCAATGCTTTATTAGCAAGAGTCTTTAATTCAACATCAATTCCTAAATTTGTTTTCCATTGTTGTTGTAAATAAGCTGCTTGATTTTGATTATATGTTGTATCCGTTTGAATAAACGTTAATTTCAAATCTTCTTTTTTCTTATTTAATTCAGTTAATGCTTTATCTAAATACTTCACTGCTTCGTCTTTATTATATGCAAATAAGCTACCCCTTGTTTTTGCATAACTTTGTTGTTTATCTCCAGTAATTGATCCAGGAACTAAACCATCAGCAGCAACTGAACCATCTTTAATAACATTGTCTAATAAACTTTGTGTATCAATTGAATAAGCTAATGCTTTTCTTAAGTTAAGATTTGATAAATCTTGAGATTGACCATTAAAATCTATATACCAAGAACCACCATCTTCATATGATTGAATTGCTTCTTTACTCATTTCTTTAATAAGTTCAATTTGTTCTCCATATAAGTTAGTTAAATCAATTTCTCCAGTTTTAAAAGCATTTAAACCAGTATCTGCATCACCAATCATAACTAATTTTACTTTATCAATATTTATGTTTTTATTATCATAATAATCTTTTGATTTTTCCATTGTTAAATGATCATTATGTACCCATTCACTTATTTTATATGCTCCATTTGTGACCATTTTATCAGCTTCTTTAGCATAAGCTTTTTCACCAATAGATTCATATTCTTTTTGATTCATTGGTAAATAGAAAGGTTGTGATAAATAGAATAATCCCTTAGTC
Organism: uncultured Coprobacillus sp.; assembly: GCA_964637725.1. GTDB lineage: Bacteria > Bacillota_I > Bacilli_A > Erysipelotrichales > Coprobacillaceae > CAZWXH01. The sequence continues at coordinate 15,118 of CAZWXH010000008.1, forward strand.
ATTGGATGAGACCATTTAATCTCTAAAGTATAAACATCAATAACCTTTAATCCTAAAGCATCTTCTTTAACTTTACCATTATAAAAATCTGCCCATTTTCAATATGATTTTATAAGAAACTCGCAAACATTGTTCCTGTTGATGGTGTCATTTGTTGAACCCATGAATAATAGAAATCATTAACAGTAACTTTATCACCATTAGACCATAAAGCATCTTTTTTCAAATACATTGTATAAGTTGTTTTATCTTCACTTATATCCCATTTCTCTGCTAAGTCAGCAACTGGATTATCATGTTCATCTAAACGTGTAAACCCCGCCATTGTATGAGCTAAAATACTCTGAGAGATTGTATCACTCAATCGCATAGGATTTAATTCCGCTAGTTCTGATGTCACATTGAGCGTCACCATATCCTTATCCGCTGTTCCAGGAAATGCCGAACTTGTGTTAGAACATCCCACTATGCCTAACGTTAAAACCATGACTGCTAATACTAATAACTTACTTCGCTTTTTCATTTTCATTCTCCTTTTCTAAGATTAAATCAAAATCACTTACCGACATCGGTTTATAATAATAATATCCTTGCACAAAATCACAACCACATTCTTTTAAGAACTCTACATGTTCTTCTAACTCTACACCTTCTGCAACTACATCCATATTTAATGAATGTATTAAATTTATTACAGTATGAATAACCAGTTTGTTGTCACCTTTTAGATTGTTTAAGAAAAACTGTCTATCCATTTTCACTGTATCAAACTGAGCATTTAATAGGACATTAAAAGAAGAATATCCATTACCAAAATCATCTAATGAACATTGAAAACCATAGTCTTTAAACTTAGCAACTGTCTTTTTCATATGTTCTGTATCATCTAAAGATATTGACTCCATAAATTCAATATCTATTAAATCTTTTGGAATATCATATTTTTCAAATATATTTGTATATTCTTTTTGAATATTGGGAGAGTAAAAAGATGTCTTTGAAAAATTAAAACTAATTAATACAACCTTTTTATTTAACTTAATTCTTTCATCTAAATACTTACATAATTGATCAAAGATATCTAAATCAACTATTTGAATATAACTATTTTCATTTAAGAATGGTAAAAATTCATTTAAAGGAACAAATCTTCCATCCTTATCAATCCATCTTAAAAGTGCTTCAGCACTTTCTATCTTACCTGTTTTTAAATTAACTTTAGGCTGCAAATAAGCAATAAACTCATAATTTTTATAAGCTTCTGCTGTTTTGATTTCTAATTCCAACCTATCCATATATTTATTATAGAATGATTCATCATAAACTTCTATTGTAAAACATCTTTTTGATAATCTTTCACTTTCTTTTCTACATATATTGGCATAATTCATTGCATCAAAGAAAGATATGTTTTTATCTTTCTTTGATAAATACCAAAAGATAAAAAGATATTACGAGATATTTTTTCATCGTGTGTGCGATATGTACGATCAATTAACTCCATCATTCTTTCATAAACCAATTTATCTATATCTTCATATTTTAATAACATAACAAAACAATCTGTATGAAGATATGATACATATTCATTATCATTTAGAAAAGATAAGAGCACATTGTATATAACCTCTATAATCTCATCAGCCACCTCACTACCATATTTTAAATTATAATAGCGGAAGTTCTTGATATTAATATCAATTAACACATATTGAGAATCTAAGGATATAACTTCATTATATTTTTCTTTTATATAAGAAAGATCATGCTTTATTGTCTTGGAAATATTACATATATTATCTTTATTTTCCACATTGGTCCATCTTTCTATATCCTTAATCCTTTAAAAGCATTGTCACATATGCTTTTTATATATGCAATATTATACCATTGTTTATGACTACAAACAATAAAACAGATTGCCTTTAATAGAAAAAACACCTCAAAAGGTGTTTTTAATCTACTTCTTTTAACATATTAATCGCATTGAAGGTGTTTGGGAAACCAATATAAGGCAAGCAGTGAATTAAAGCGGCGTATTGTTGTTCTATTGGGTTACCAACTTTCTTATTTCCTAAGGCATGGGCATAGAGTTGCGATGATGCTCCCATCGTTGCAAGAATGCATAATATTAAGAGTTCACGTGTTTGTATGTCCATTCCTTTTCTAGTGTAAAAATCACCAAAACATAGTTCTGTTAGGAATTTTGAAATCTTATCACCCATTTGGTCTGGAAGATATTGATATTTATCTTGAATTTCACTACCATATAATGCTTGTTGTATTTCAATACCTTTTTTATATCTTTGATGATCTTCAATTGTTGATTGACTATCAAGTGGCAATTGAATATCTCTTTCACTAAAAACCTCATTCATTATTCCTATCGCATTTAATGTTTTAGGGAAACCGATAAATCCTGCACATTGATAAATAGCTTCTCTTATTTCAATTGCTGAATTCCCAACATTTAATGCTGCATGAATATGTGCTTTTAATTGTGGTAATGTTTGTTGGACAGCTAATATTGTAACTGTGATGAGTTCTCTTAACTGATCATCAAGATCACCTACATAGAATACTTCACCAAAGATAAACCTTTGTAAAATATTCATAAATTCGGGATCATTTTTATCTTCAGAAAATTCTTTTTGAAATAATTCTTCATATTTCTTCTTACTTAAATCTATCCTATTCATTATGATTCTCCTTTTAGTTTGTTTCGATTTGAATACTTTGATTAACTTTCTTTGTTAACTTTACTTTTACTATAACATAAATCATTAATATATTAATAACATTAAACATTAAAGAGATAATAAATGCAGACATATATGATCCTGTAAAATCATAAATATATCCCACTAAAGATACCGAGAATGCTGATCCAAAGTTTGTCGCAAAAGATACAATAGGAAATACTGTAGAATAGTTTTCACTACCAAAGAAATCTCTTGATAATAACGCAAATCCTACTGCCCCTACTGAATATACTGCCCCAAATAAGAATGCCCCTAATAATAAAACAACTTCAGATGAACCAATCATTAACAACACAATTCCAATCGTATTAATAGCCATCATTATGATTGTAGCCTTTAAAGCCCCAAGTCTATCACTAATAATCCCTATTAATAACTTAGAAGAAATATTACCAATCATTCCTGCTGATAATAACATTCCCCCTAGCGATGCGTTAAACCCTACAGTTAATGCAAACCCTGGTAAATGTTGTGTAACTCCAGAAATAGATGCTTGTAATATCGCAAAGATAAAGAAACATATAAAGCTTAATTGAATAAAATTAAATTTATGATGTTTTACATCATTGATAACTTGAATATCTTCTTGTCTATAACCATAAGGAAGTAATCCCTCATCTTGGGGTTTAAACGCAAAAGGATAGATTATAGCTGGTAAACATATTACGATTAAAATAATACCTTTGATAATATATGTTGTTTCCCATCCATAAGATGATATGAATTCGGTAAATATTGGACTAAACAATGCCCCTGCAATACCACTGAAACTTAAAACTAAACTCGTAGCTAAACCGTGATTTTTAATAAACCAATTATTAATTATCATTGTTAAAGGAACAATTCCAAATAACCCTGAACCAATTCCTCTTATAAGCCCCAACACATAAAATATATAAACATCTCTTGTATATGACATGAATATCGTTGATATTCCAGCCATTAAAACACCTATAATCATAATGAGTTTTATCGGATACTTCTTCATTATTTTAGCACAGAACAATGAAGTCAAAGCCATCGCAAGTGATGAAATTGTCGCATGCATCGCAAATGTTCCTCTTAACACACCTAAACTCTCAGATACCGGTGTATAAAATACCCCGACTGCATTGACACATAATCCTATGGATGCTGCTGCTAATCCACAACATACAATAAGTACTATCCATGGTTTGATTTTACTATTTTTCATATGATTCTCCTTTTTTTGTTTGGTATATGAGATAGTCTAAACTATCTAAATTCTTTTGTTGTTGATGAATTTCATCAAGTAATTCACATCTTCTTTTTTTAAGAATACAAACTCTTTCACTATTTGATGAATGACCTTCTTTTAATAAGTGAATATATTGTAATATCGTTTGAATATGTAGCCCTGCTTTCTTTAAAGAAAGTATTAAACTTATTCGATCAATATCTTTATCCTCATATTCTCTTATATTATTTACTCTTGTGACATCATCAAACAATCCCACTTTTTCATAATAGCGAAGTGCTGTTATTGATATATTGAATTTCTCACTGACTTCTTTTATTTTCATTTCATCATCTCCCAACAAAAAAGATGTAGATCTCTTTTTCATCTACATCTTAACGCTATATATATAATATGTCTAATACCTATATTCTATTTCATATTATGCTTTATAAGCATTTTATTATAAAATATACTTTTCTCCTGGTGCGAGGACTTGAATACGATTTGGGTTTATGACTTTGTCATATAAATCTTCTGGATTGCCATTAAAAGCATCCATATTTGGAGCGTCTACACTTCCCCAATGAATAAGTAATAAATCTGCATTTGGATAAGTATTGGCAAGTTTAACTGCATTGTCAAAACCAATGTGCCATGAATTATTAGAAAAATCTAATAGAATTAGTTTTGGTTCAGGCATGTTTAATTGTTCATCCATTAAACGAGAATCGCCTGGTAACCAAATCACTCCATCAGCTGTCTCTATCCAATATCCACAATAATCTTCAAACTTATATTCTCTTAATATTCTATATTTTTCTTTTTCATTTTGCCAGGCATGGTCTGCAGGGGTTAATGTTATCTTTATATCATTAATTGAAAAGGTTTCGTTGATATCATGTCCAATTCCCTTTAAGCCTTCTTCCTTCATTAAAGACGCAACATACTGTGGTCCATGATATGACTTACAAACATCAGCTAATTGTTTACATGTTGGTCTACTAAAATGATCATTATCACAGTGAGTGATAAGAACAGCATCTAATGAAGGAACATCTTTTGGTAATATTGGCATATCGACTAATAAAGGCATATCAAAACCTTCGAGTAAAGGATCAATCATTAAAGTCGTTCCATGAGCATTAATCATAATCCCCGCACTACTTAACCATCTCACCTCTGTTTGACTTATCTTTTCAAAGGCTTCTTCTTTTATTGCTTGTGTTAAAGGTGCAATTGCTTGCCCTGCTTCACTTTTATTTATCTTCATGTTTTTCCTCCTTTATTTTGTTTGAATTTGTAAACTTCCACCATATCTTAATCTATTAACCTAGATATGTCTAATACCTATATTCTATCCTTTATATGTTTAAAAAGCATGGTTTGTTTATAACTCTTCTTATTTTATCTATTTAACAGAATCATTTAAAATTCTTTTCATGAAAAATCCCCCTTACACATATAGATATGTGTATAGTGAGGATTAAGATCATTAAAATGTATTTTGAATTGTTTGGATAAGTTTTGTAGTGGCAGGAGAAAACACTTGATGTTTCTTCCATACTATGACAGTTCCTGTTTCTAATCTAGGTTCTAATAACCTAAAACATATATGATTATCTAGCGATGATTCAATTAATCTTTCTAAACAAATCGCATAACCCATTCTCGCTTCAACCATGTGTGTGACATTATAGATGAGATTATATGTTGCAACTGTATTGATTTTACCAAGTGAATCTCCTAGCCAACTGGCTAATTCATTTTGAACAATCACACGCTTTGAATACATAACATTCTTTCCTTCTAAATCTTTAGCAGTAACACTATCTTGACTGGCTAAGGGATCGTCATCTCGCATCACAACACCCCAAGCATCCTTTGATGGAACTCTTACAAAATCATATTTACTTATATCGACTGGTTCCATTAAAAAGCCAATATCTATTAATCCATTATCTAATTTTTCTTTGACATCATCAGCATTACCACTATATAGATTATATGTGACATAAGGATATTGTGTTTGAAATTTTTTCATAATATCTGCTAAATATTTCATAGCATATGATTCTCCACCACCAATAAATATCTCACCACTAATAACATCTTCTTGATGTAAAAATTCCTGTTCAGTTTTATCTGCTAAATTCACAATTTCTTCAGCTCTTCTTCTTAACAACATTCCCTCATTCGTTAGAGTAATATGATGTTTTCCTCTTACAAAGAGTTGTGCATCTAACTCTTCTTCTAATTGTATCAATTGTCTTGATAAAGTTGGCTGTGTAATATGCAAAACTTCTGCAGCTCTTGTGATATTCTCTTCTCTTGCTACCGCAAGAAAATACTTAAGTACTCTTAACTCCACTGTTATCACCTCTATTTGTATTATACTTTCTTTTATAAAAAAATGGAAATCTTATCGTATACAAATATTAATACTTCACATACTAAGAAGAAGGAGTGATAATAATGTGTCATAAGAATAAATCTTCAAAGAAACAAGCGCAAGACAAAACTGCTACTGACAACCAATGGACAAATACATCTTTAGATCAAGAGTCGTTACCAAGAGATCGTAAAGATGGTCCAGGCGGAAATTAAAGGTCGCTCAATTGAGTGACCTTTAATCAACAGCTATCGCAAAATTCATTGTTTGATACAGTTTTTCAAACTGATCATAACTTACTTCAGTTATATTATTATCTATAGGATCTTTTACATAAAAGATCTTTTTATTATTGTCATAACCATTTAATAAAACAATATGAAGATTACTAGTGACATGACCAAAATAATGTTGAGTCATGCGAGGATTAGTTAGTCCTCCTGTAACATAAACAATGACTGGGTGATCTTCACTTAATTCATATTTGATTGTTTCTATTGATGAGTTTGATATATCACGACAAGTAGAGTATTTATTACCATATTGTATTAAAGGTGATGGAAATATTGTATAATAATCATCTTTTCTTTTTGTATAATGAAATGGATCTCCAGAGAATCCTTCATATGGGGTTTTTGAATAAGGTTGTTCTTTAATAAAGCTTTCTAGGTTTATAGATATCTTATCTTTATATTTTAATGCCATATATAAGGCCGTTGTTTCACAACCATTAGGAGCATTAGCATCTAATTGATTATAATAAGGGATATCCATTAAATATGATTGAGGATTATCAGGTTTTATTCCTACATATATTTTTGTAGTTCTTTTATTGATATTGTTAGATATATCACTTGTTTCAATATATAAGTCATATATCCCTTTTTTTGATATATCTATTTTTGAAGAATCAATATTCAATGATTTTACTTTTTGATAATCATAAACATTATAATCTTTATAGAAGTCATGTTTTTCATTAACTTCCAGATAGATTCTATCTGGTCCTTCTATTCTTGGTGCTCTATGATCATTTACTATGATATCAAATTCATATGTTTTATCTTCATAAGTAATCGTTGCTAAATAGTTACCCACTGACTCATAATTTTCAGATGAACTATTTATCTTGAATTGACTATTCTTATTAATGTTTTCTATTTCTTTATCACTATAATTTTCTAAATCTAAATAGTACTTTGCTTCTTTCATAATGGGATTACCTACTTCAATATGAAAAGTATTCATCTTTAATTGAAGTTGATTATCTTTACAACCATAAATCATTGAAATAAATAACAAACAACAAAGTCCTTTAATATATTTCATAGTATCCCACCTTTTTTATATTATAACATAAAAAGAAGATTGGTATGCGATCAATCTTCTCTGGGGTGAGACAACAATCTAGCCATTTTGGGAATTGATAGAAGTTATGATAACCTTTGCGTAATGCAAATTGTTGCCTCGTTTATATTATATACAAAACAAAAATTATTTCAAGTACTTTTTTAAACAATATATTTTTCTTTTAACATTTTAGCAATACCATCATGATCATTATCTAGACATATATCATCAGCAATATCTATAACAGATTGAAATGAGTTTTCCATAGCAACACCATATTGTGCTGTCTGTAACATTGTGATATCATTTTCACCATTTCCAAAAGCTATAGTTTCTTGGATAGGAATATTATAGATTTCACTATATCTTTTTAAGGCTTCACCTTTATTGACACCTATATGACTAATCTCTATCCAATCATGGTCAACTAAACTTAATTCATATCTGCCTATAACTGATTTTTGAATATCTAATAAGTCTCTTGTCATAGAAGGTGCATCTTTTAACATTGCGACTTTCTTTAAAGAAGCAAAGCATTCAGTAGGAACTTGCTTAATATCATTGACATAATGTCTTAAAGAAGATAAGAAGTGATATTCCATAATCTTCGTCTTTCCATGTTCAACAATATATATCTCATTATCAAAGAATAAGATTAAATCTTGTTTATATTGTCGAGCGACTTTATCTAACTCAATAACATCTTGATAATCTAATTGTTTTTCTTTATAAATACACTTTCCTTGAAAATCTCTTATTTCTAAACCATTCAAACAAATATAACCACTTAGTGGATAATCACTTAAACAAAGTTCTTCCCCTAGCTTGATAAGACCACTCATATGTCTCCCACTTGCTAGAATAACTCCTGCTCCTTGTTTTTGATATTCAATCAAGACTTGCTTTGTATAGTTAGATATTACATGTTGATTATTCAATAATGTTCCATCTATATCACAAGCAATTATTTTTATTTTATTCATAGTTCCATCCTTCACTTTTAAATATCAAAATACTTATGAAATGCTTTAGCAATTCCTTCTTGATCAACATCATCAGTTACATCATACGCTATTGCTTTTAACTCTTCTACTGAATTACCCATTGCAATAGAATGTTTAACTAATTCAAACATCTTTAAATCATTTAATCCATCACCAAAACAATATGTATTCTCATAATCAATTCCTAACTTCTTATAGACATACTCACAAGCAGTTCCTTTTGTATAACCTTTACAATAAATATCCATACGTAATAATCCTTTTTCATAAGGAACCATTGTAAAGTCTTCATCTAACTCTTTTGCGGCTTTTTTTAGATCATCAAGTGAAGGAAATAAAGCACAACAACTAATTGCATGAACATCTTCTATATCAAAATCATTACTTTCATTTTCACCTTTTTCATTAGCCCCACTAAATATCATACGATGCTTAACAACCAGTTCATGATCACCATCAGCTATCCATGAATTCCCTTGTCCATAATACATAGGCACAGCATTATACTTCTTAAAGACTTTATCTAATATCTTAATTTGAGATAATTCAAATTCTTGTTCAACTAAAACTTCATCATTAAGAATAATGCGATGTCCTTCACTAAAAATATATCCATCAAAAGTCATATCTTTATCATCAAAAGGAAGTTCTCCTCTCGCACTCGCAATAACAACAACATGTCCTTGATCTCTAAACTTCTTTATAACTTCTTTTGTTTTTTGACTTGGCTCTTTCATACCAATAGACATATCAATTAATGTTCCATCAATATCAAAGAATACTATTTTTGTATCCATTTCTTTCACCTCGTTTATCATTATATATGAAACATAAACAAAACAAAACTTATTTTAAGTTTGTTTTTAATAAAAAAAGACTAGAGTTTTCTCTAATCTATTATTTGTTTAATAAATGTAATGGGTTTTCTGTTGCTTTTACTTTACCAATAGCTTTCTCAATAATTCCTTCTTCATTAATCAGATATGTCGATCTTTCAATACCCATAAGTAATTTCCCATACATGTTTTTTTCTTTCCATACATCATATGCCTTTATAACTTTTAATTCAGTATCTGAAAGTAATGGAAATGGTAAGTTATACTTTTGTTGAAATTTCTTATGAGAAGCAACACTGTCTTTACTTATTCCTAATATCACTGCATTTTCATCTGTAAAATGGGGATAGTTGTCTCTAAATCCACATGCTTGTTTTGTACATCCTGGTGTATTATCTCTAGGATAAAAATATAAAATAACTTTCTTACCTTTATAGTCACTTAATGAGACTTCTTCACCATCTTGATTTAACAAAGTAAAATCAATTGCTTTACTACCAACTTCTAACATATTATCACACTCCTTAGTTTCATCATAAAGAGTGTAACCAAAAAAAGCAAACTTAATGCTTGCTTTGTTGTATCTTCATGACTTCTTCTTGTAACTTATCAACTGTTTTCTTAATCAAGTCATAATCCTTATCATCTTTTTGATTATCTAGAGGTATTTCTAGATAAGATAAATATGAACTATTTAATGATATCATACTTCCTAAAGATGAAAAGAAGTTACCTATAACATCTTGTTCATCTATAGTAAAACAATCCATAAAACTTGCACTAATCAATACTATCATTTGGTCCATTATTAATGGATGAATTGAAGGAAGCCCCACTCTATCACCAATTTATTATATGCATCATATATATAAATGAACAATAGATTAACCTACTTTCTTTTCTTTGTATGATTTTTTCTTTCCTTAGCTGCAATATCTAGATACGCTCTTGCTTCTTTTTTTGTGATTTCTGTTCGATAACCACATAGTGGACAATCTAAATAATATTGTTTCCCTAATGGAAATACTGGAATAAAGAAAATTACATACCAATTCCACTTATATATGATTTGAAATCTTTCATCCTTTTGACATTGTTCACAATGTGTTCTCTCACTCATAATTCCTAATAACTTAATAAATCCTTTTTTACCAAACATCTTTACTCTCCTAACTTATTAAAATTTTTCTTCTACCCATACTTCGTTGTCTAACTCTTCTTCATCTTCATCTATAAAATGACTTTCTGATTGTAATCCTTTTATAAATGTTTCAAAGTTCTTAGCAACAAAGGTAATCTTATAATTAAAGTCATGATCTACATGAACAACCTCTGGTTCTCCATCTTTACCACACTTACGATAGTCTAACATAATTATCTCTTGATATCCAGCAGGAGTATCACAAATACATACACCAATATCAGGATATCCGAGATCTTCTACCATATACTTAGTCCCTAAAACACCACCAAGTGAATATGTTATTTCATCTCCTAAACCAATAATACCTTCTAATATGATATGATCTGGAGCCCATGTTTTAGAATCTTTCATAACATAACAATTCTTTTTTAAAAGGCCCCCATTATGCAACTTCATTAATTCTTTATACGAATCTGGTAATGTATAACCAAGCTTCTTCTCTATTTTTAAAATATCTTCATCAGTTGGTTTTTTCATCATATAATGATTAACTGAATAATCATTATCGTTCCAAAAATCAGTAAAATTAAATTGATCAAAGTACATACCACTCCTCATTTCTTTTCATATTTATACATGAGATTAACTTCTTACTGATAGTATAACACTTTATAAAAACGCACTCTAGAAAAATCAACCATTTAAAAAAAGAATATATCAAGCGATATACTCTTTCTATTTTATATTATATTGTCCTAATAAATAACATTTTCCTACTAAATCAATATTACTCATTATTGATGTATTATTTGAATAAACTCTTGTCGTTAAAGTATATTGACCATGGTTGATAAATACTTCTAGGGAGGAAGTATCACTAAATATTGTCATGTCTTCTATTTCATCAACTTCGATATGTCTAGTCTCTCTACCATAACCACTTTTACCCATTGTTAAGGTTAAGAGTTTATTTGTATACTTTAATTTAACATCTTCTCTTAATTCTATCTCAAATTCTTTATTATCAATCAAAAGATTGAATTCATAACATAAATTGTTTATATCAATTTGTTGATTTGATTTTAAACTTATATCTAATTCTTTTAATCTTAGATCTTTTGTTTCTGAGATAGGATATTGATAGATATGATTATCTTTATATGTTAATTCTCTTGGTAATGTTAAGGCATGTTGCCAATTTGATTTGATTGTTGGATTTGTATAAGGAACATCAGGTAAACCCATCCAACCAATCATAATCACTCTTCCTTTATCATCTTTCATGACTTGAGGAGCGTAGAAATCAAAGCCATAGTCAAGTTCTACAAAATCACTTAAACTATACTCATCTTCTATATTTCCATCAATTATATAATAGCCATTTTGATAAAGATTTTCATAATGATAACCTTCTGTTTCAACTCCTTGTGGGCAGCAAATCATAACCATTTGATTATCAAAATCAATTAAGTTGGGACATTCCCACATATATCCAAAACGACTATCAGATTGAATACGATTAACATATTCAAAATTATATAATTCTTTTGATTTATATAACAAACAACATCCTACATCTTTATCACTTCTTGCACCTAAGATCATATAATAGTCATTGTCTTTCTTTATGACTTGAGGATCTCGAACATGGCAACTCATATCATGAGGATAGTCATCGTTTGTCATTAAACATTCTTTGTTTTCATAATGAATACCATCACGACTTATCGCAAGCATAGTATTGTGCCCACGACCACTATAAATATAATCATGATTCCCTTCATGTTTTACATTACCTGTATAGTATAGATACATCTTGTCATCTTTTACAATAGCTGAACCAGAATAGACACCATGTTGATCATACTCATTATCTGGAAAAAGCGGTACTGGTAATTTCTCAAAAGTTATGAAGTCTTTTGTTTTATAATGTCCCCAATACTTTCTTGATCCTTTGCTATCTTCTGGCGCATATTGATAACAAATGTGATATTCTCCTTTAAATTGGCATAATCCATTAGGATCATTTAACCAACCTGTTGGAGGCATGAGATGATAACTTAAACGCCATTCGTCTTGAATTGCTTTTTTTTCTAATTCATTAATTTCTTTGTCTGTTAGATATGTCATAATATCACCTAATTAATTTCTAAGACTGCTTCATTTAAAGAAGCATTTCCTTCTTTTAATAATGTCACACTTTGACCACTTGTAATGATAACTGGTGTTGCTGTTAAACATTGATTATCTTCAATCATTTTCAAATCAATTGTCATAAGTAAATCACCTTGTTTTACAACTTGTCCTTGTTCTACATGTTGAATAAAAGGTTTCCCTTCTAACTTAACAGTATCTAAACCAACATGTATTAAATATTCTACCCCTTGTTTATCCTTTATCCCTAAAGCATGTTTGGTAGGAAAAATCATAGTGACTTCTCCATCAACTGGTGAAACAAGTTTTCCTTCTTCAGGAAAAATAACAAATCCATCTCCCATCATTTTTTGAGAAAAGATTTCATCTGGTGCTTCTGTAATTGGTGCTACCACACCTTTCATTGGCATTGAAATTGTTTTCTTTGACTCTGTATTTGATCTTTTATGAAGGATAATTGTTAATACAAAAGTTACCACAAAACTTAAGATCATTCCTATTCCAAAGTTCACCCATGAAGATGCTGGAATAGAGAGGAAACCAGGTAATCCAGCAGCTCCTAAAGCGATGGCTAAAGTATGTGAGAAAGCAAGATAGGCACTCCCTACTGCTGATCCTATCATAGCTGCAATAAATGGATATTTTAATTTTAATGTCACACCAAACATGGCTGGTTCAGTGATACCAAGTAATGCTGAAACCCCTGATGCTGAACAAATACTTTTTAACTTCTTATCTTTTGTGATGACTAATATTGCTAGTACTGCTGCCCCTTGTGCAACGTTCGACATTGATGCAGTTGGGAAAATAAATGATCCTCCTGTTGTCTTCACTGCTGCTAATAATTGTGTTTCAATTGCTATAAAACTATGATGCATTCCTGTTAAACAGATTGGTGCATATAATAAACCAAATATTGCCCCACCAAATAAACCTAAAGAATTATACATCCAAGAAATTCCATCAGATAATAAAACCCCTGCTTCTCTTAAGATAGGACCAACAACAATAAATGTAATAAATCCAGTAATAACAGTTGCTAATAATGGTGTAGATAAATTATCTAACCAAGTCGGTGTAATCCTGTGTAGTCTTTTTTCAATATTTGCGAGTACCCAAGATACCCCCAATACTGGTAAAACAGTTCCTTGATATCCTACCGCTTCAATTGATAAACCAAAGACATTCCATGTTGGAACTTCTACTCCTGTTCCATATGAATAAGCATTTAATAATTCAGGATGAACCATAATCATCCCCATTGCAGCCCCTAAGTATGGATTCCCACCAAACTTCTTAGTTGCACTAAATCCTATTAATATAGGTAAAAAAGTAAATGCTGCATTTGAAAACATATTGATAATTGAAGCTAAATCTTTATATGCTGGATATGCTTCAATTAAACTTTTACTGTCAAAAAACAAACCTTGTGCTGTTAATATATTATTAATACCCATTAATAACCCTCCAGCAACAATGGCTGGAATAATAGGCACAAATATATCACTTAATGTTTGAACAAATCTTTGTAAAAGATTTCCCTTACTTTCTTTCTTCACTTCTTTAACTTCTTGATTTCCTAATAATTTATTTAATTCCTCACAGACAAGATTAACCAATCCAGATCCTAAGATAATTTGGTATTGATCCTTTGCTTGAAAAGTCCCTTTTACACCTTCGATATCTGTTAACTTATTTTCATTAACAAGCGCTTCATCTTTTAAAGATAAACGTAATCTTGTTGCACAATGCATTGCTGAAATAATATTTTCTTTACCACCAACACATTCAATAATTTGACTTGCTATTTTTTGATAGTCCATTCCCTTCTCCTCCTCTGTGGTATCGGTTCCATACATTAAATATATACTGTTTCATTTTATATGTCAATAGATTTTCATAAAAAAGTGAAATCGGTTCCATGTTGTATAAAAAAAGAAAGTATTACTTTCTATTCATAACACTTTCTCCTTCAATCATATGATAATCAATATACTGTGTTTTTTCTACAATACGATCTTCTATTAAATCAATAATTGTTTTACCAGCAAGCTTTCCTGTTTCTTCATTATGAAACCTCACTGTTGTAAGTGATGGTGTCATATATGAAGATACTTCATATCCCCCAAATCCAATCAATGAAATATCACCAGGAACAGATAATCCTTTTTCTTTGATTGCTTTTAAACAACCTAATGCTATATTATCAGTAGCACATATCATGAGTGTCGGTTTTTTATTTTCTAGATAGGATATTGTTTTTTGATATGCTTTTTCAAAAGAAAAATCTGTTTCAATATTATCTATATGATCTACACCTTGATCTTTTAATCCTGCATAAATTCCTTTTCGACGTTCTACTCCTACCGCTTCATCTTTTTGATTAACACCAACATAACAAATATTATTGTGTCCATGATCAACTACATACTTTCCAACTTCATAACCTGCTTGATAATCATTATTGACAATTGAATAGCCTAACTCATATTTTTGAGCAACAAAGAGGAAAGGTATATCTAATGATGAAGCCATTTTTTGATGAGCCATTGTAACATGTGTTGCCATTAAAATAATCCCATCAACATTCATTCTCTCTAATTGTTCTATCGAAGTTAATTCTCTTAATTCATTATGATTCGTATTCATAATAATAGATGTATAGCCTTGATCTTTAAGATATTGATCCATTGACATCAAAACCCTTGATGTTGTAATGGAATCTAAACAAGGAACAACTATTCCTATAGTTTTAGAATACTTAGCTTTTAAAGATTGGGCAATCGCATTAGGTTCATAACGATACTCATCTATTATTTTCTTTAATTTTTCTCTTGTTTCATCCTTAACATAACCACCATTAAAATATCTAGAGACTGTACTCTTTCCCACTCCAGCTATTTTAGCTATGTCACCCATTGTTAATTTTTTATCTTTCATATATGTACCTCATATATGTTATCATACCCAAAATAGCACAATGATGCAATAAAATGTGGACTTGGTTCCATAAATATAGTCTCAATTTTTATAAAACCTATTGACTTCAAGCACACTTTAAGCGTTAATATAGAGTATGGAGGTATTAATACATGGAAAAATCAAAAGTATATTATTGCGATATGCATGCTACTGGAAGAATGAATCTTCCTCAAAAATTAAAACATTTAATGAAGAAGGCAGGTTTTGAAAACATTGACTTTGAAAATCAATATGCTGCTATTAAAGTTCATTTTGGTGAACCTGGAAACTTAGCTTTCTTAAGACCTAATTATGCAAAAGTTGTTGCAGATTATATTAAAGAATTAGGTGGTAAGGCTTTTGTGACTGATTGTAACACTTTATATGTAGGTGGTAGAAAGAATGCCTTAGATCATTTAGATAGTGCCTATACAAATGGATACAACCCTTTTCAAACTGGTGTGCATACAATCATTGCTGATGGATTAAAAGGGACTGACGAAGCATTAGTTCCAGTTAATGGAGAATATGTTAAAGATGCCAAAATTGGACAAGCAATTATGGATGCTGATATCGTTATTTCATTAAACCATTTCAAAGGACATGAATTAACTGGTTTTGGTGGAGCTATTAAAAACCTTGGTATGGGATGTGGATCACGTGCTGGTAAAATGGAAATGCATAGTTCAGGAAAACCAGAAGTTGATCATGATCCTTGTATTGGATGTGGACAATGTATTAAGATTTGTGCACACAATGCAATAACAATGTCTAACGGTAAAGCAACAATTGACCACAATAAATGTACTGGTTGTGGTCGTTGTATTGGCGTATGCCCTAAAGATGCCATTGCGGCTGAAAACGATGAAGCAAA